>JBKPLL010000001.1:0-12508 GCA_046731605.1 Actinomycetota bacterium
TAATCCGACCGTGCAGGTAGCCGTCGCGGACATCGCGGCCCCGGCCTATACGCCCGACTACTCGCTGATCCTGACCGGGTGCTTCATCTCGATCCTGCCCCTGCTCGTGGTCTTCCTTCTGCTCGGCCGGCAGATCGTGGGCGGGATCATGCAGGGGGCGGTCAAGGGATGAGTGCGACTCCCTTCATCTGGGGAGCCGGGACAGCGGCGTTCCAGATCGAGGGCGCCACGCGGATCGACGGCCGCGGCGAGTCGATCTGGGACCGGTTCGCGGCTGGCGCAGGCAACGTCGCGAACGGCGACACCGGCGATCCGGCCTGCGAGCACTACTACCGCTGGCGGGAGGACATCGACCTCATGGCCGAGCTGGGGCTCCAGGGCTACCGGTTCTCCGTCTCCTGGCCACGCGTGCAGCCCGCCGGGAGCGGTCCGGTGAACCCGAAGGGGCTCGACTTCTACCGCCGTCTCGCCGAGGGCCTGCGCGAACGCGGGATCCGACCGCTGGCGACGCTGTACCACTGGGATCTGCCGCAGGCCCTCCAGGACGTGGGCGGTTGGGCTCAACGCGACGTCGTGGAGCGCTACGCGGAGTACGCGCGCCTCGTGCTCGACGGGCTCGACGGGCTCGTCGAAGACTGGATCACGCACAACGAGCCGTGGGTGACCTCCTTCCTCGGCTACGCGCAGGGCATCAAGGCTCCGGGCCTGCGGGACTGGGCCGCCGGCGTACGGGCCGCGCACCACGCGCTGCTCGCACACGGAGTCGTCGTCCGTGACTTCCGGGGAGCCGGGCGCGCCGGCCGGATCGGGATCACGCTCGACCTGACCGTGGCTCGTCCCGCGACGCAATCCGCGCAGGACATCGCCGCGGCCGAGCGGCTCGACGGCCACCACAATCGCTGGTTCCTCGACGCGCTGCTGCGGGGGAAGTACCCCGGCGACATGCTCGAGCTGTACGAGCGGGAGACCGGCCCGCTCGACGCGATCCAGGACGGCGACCTCGAGACGATCGCGCAGCCGCTCGACTTCCTCGGCGTGAACTTCTACCGGCCGAACCTCGTCGCGGCCGACAACAGCCCCGTCCTCGGACTCCGCGAGGTCGAGCAGGACGCCGAGGTGACCGCGATGGATTGGCCCGTGGTGCCGGAGGCGCTCACGGAGCTGCTGCTGCGGGTCAAGCGAGACTACGGCGACCTCCCGCTGCTGATCACCGAAAACGGCGCTGCCTTCCACGATCGGCTCGACGACGGGGCGGTCGACGACGAGCGCCGGGTCGCGTACCTGCGTGCGCATATCGCCGCGGTCGAGCAGGCTCGGGCTCAGGGAGTCGACGTGCGCGGCTACTACGTCTGGTCTTTGCTCGACAACTTCGAGTGGGAGTGGGGCTACGAGCAGCGGTTCGGAATCGTCTACGTCGACTATCCGACCCAGCGCCGGATCCCGAAGCAGAGTGCGCTCTGGTACCGGGACCTGATCGCGCGAAGGAACGGAGGCTGAGATGGCAGAGCTTGAGTTCCGCGACCTGCGCAAGGCGTTCCCCGGCGGAACGGTCGCCGTCGAGAGCCTGAACCTCGTCGTCGCCGACGGTGAGTTCCTCGTCCTCGTCGGCCCGTCAGGGTCGGGCAAGACGACCGTCCTACGCATGGCGGCGGGCCTCGAGCGCGCCACCTCCGGCGACGTGCTGATCGCCGGTGAGGTCGTCAACGACGTTGCGCCGCCGGATCGCGACATCGCCATGGTCTTCCAGACGTACGCCCTGTATCCGCACATGACGGTGTACGACAACATGGCGTTCGGCCTCAAGCTGCACGGGGTCAAGAAGGACGAAATCCGCCGCCGGGTGCAGTCGGCTGCCGAGATGCTCGAGCTCGACGATCTGCTCAAGCGCAAGCCGTCGCAGCTCTCCGGCGGCCAGCGGCAGCGGGTCGCGATGGGACGAGCGATCGTGCGCGAGCCCGCGGCCTATCTCATGGACGAGCCGCTGTCGAACCTCGACGCAAAGCTGCGCGTCGAGATGCGCACGTACCTCGCGGAGCTGCACCAGCGGCTACGGACGACGACGCTCTATGTGACGCACGACCAGACCGAGGCGATGACCATGGGCGATCGCGTGGCGGTCATGAAGGACGGACGGCTCCAGCAGGTCGACACTCCACAGGCTCTCTACGACCGTCCGGCGAACGCCTTCGTCGCGGCCTTCATCGGCTCCCCGGCGATGAATCTCCTGCGCGGGCGGCTGTCCGGTGCCGACGGGCCGACCTCGGTGTCTCTCGGCGAAAGCGTGCTCCCGCTGCCGCGCTCGCTGCTCACCCGGCGCCCGAGCCTCGCCGGCTACCTCGGCCGTGAGGTCGTGGTCGGGGTTCGGCCCGAGGACATCGAGGATGCGGCGCTCGTTCCGTCGGCGAACGGCGCTTCGCTCCCCGTGCAGGTCAAGCTCGCGGAGGCGCTCGGCGCCGAGGTGATCGCGCACTTCCCTCTCGGCGCAGGCGACGACGCAAGCTCACTGGTGACCGCGCGGCTCAGCCCGCGCAGCCAGGCCCGGTCGGGCAAGCCGTTGCAGGTGGCGATCGATCTCGAGCGGCTGTACTTCTTCGACCCGGAGAGCCAGGAAGCGATCGTCTGACGAGCCGCGGCACAATGTCCCGCGGCCCCCGTAGCTCAGTGGATAGAGCAGCGGTTTCCTAAACCGCGTGCGCATGTTCGATTCATGCCGGGGGCATCACCACTCCAGCCCCCCACGGCCAGTTGCAACAGAATCTACGGTCAGACCCCGCAGGAGGGCCGCTGCCGGGTCGCCGACCTCGACGACCTCCTCGCGTACTACACGACGGTGGTGGATCCGATTTTCGATTTGCGCCAACTTTCGGCGCCGGTGTCGGCGGAGGCTTTCGCCGCGCTGCGCCTGTTCATTGACCGAGTCGACGGCTTCGGCTTCCCCGAAGGGACCGGGGGGCAAGAACTACGAGGAGTTCACTGGGCTGACGGCCAACTACGCCGCCGGCCAGGAGGGAATCACTCTCTTCCACGGGACGTACTACTGCGCTCAGCTCGTTGCTGACTCGTACATGCACATGGGAATCCTCAGCATGGACGAGTGGCCTCCGAACTCGTACGCCCCCGCGGACTTCGTGAGAACCGACAAGCCGCTGAACCTCATCGGCAATCTGACGCTCGAGCCTTCGAAGTCCGTCGAGTTGGATACGGCGGCGCAGCCGGCGGCCGTGTAGCCGGGATCGCGTCGGGGGCGCGCGGCGAGCGCGCCCTCGACATTGCGGAACCAGGTCAGCGGCCTAGGTCGCCGAGCACTTCGGCCTTCCTCTGCTCGCGCTGCGGCGGACGGGTCGCCAGAGGTGTCCCGTTCGCGCAGCGGGGGAAGCCGTCCGGCGTCTCCTGCCCGTAGGTCGCGCAGATCGCCACAAGTCGAGGCTAGAGCATGGACGTCTGCGCGCCGTCATCTGAGCGGCTGGTCTACCGGCCGTCTACCAAGACGGGCCGGACACCTCCGTACCGGGGCGTACGCAGCGGACCCAGCGGACAAGCGAAGCTGTTCAGGACGGACTGAGCGGACATAGACGCACTCCTAGGGACGATCTCGGTCGACTTCCTAAACCGCGTGCGCATGTTCGATTCATGCCGGGGGCATATCTATCGCGCGTGGTGGGTGCGAGGCGCTACGGCGTCTCTTCGAGGCGCTTTCGAGTGGCGTTGCGGAGAGCAACGAGACGGAGGGTTTCCGCGGTCGCGAGGAGCTGCTCTACACGGCTGGCCCGTTCGGCGGCGTCGGCTGGTCCGATGACGAGGTGCGCGAGTCCCGACCACGCCGCGCGGTCGCTTTCCAGGAGGAAGCGGCAGCCTTCGAGTTCGGTGACCGCGGACAACGGTGACGGGCGGAGCACCCGGCCGTTGAGCTTCAGTCGTCCGAACTTCTCTGCCGTCCAGGCGGCGACGTGAAGCATGGGCGACGAGGTGCTGTCGAGCCGGTCGAGGAATTGCTCTACGCAGGCGCAGTCGTCATCTGCGGCTCGGTGAAGGTCGGAGGCAAACGCGCGCTGGTCGTCAGGACGACCGGACGTGCTCATCCGTTTTGCGAGCTCGCGCAGGGCCACCAGCAGCGCGTGGTGGTCGCGTAGATAGACGGCCAGCAGGCGTCCGTCGAGGTTCTCCACGGCCGGCTTGCCGTTCGGCTGCCGCAGGCTCGTCTCGCTCAGCAGGGCCATGCGGCTGCATGCGTGGCGCCCGAACTCGACCTGCTTGTGCCGGCCGAGCAGTCGGAAGCCGAGTTGGACGATCGCGTTCGTGTCGGCGGGGCGTGACACGGCATGTGTCCGAAACTCGACCTCTCCGCTGTCGAGCCACTTCCAGACTTCGAAGTCCCGTTGCCCGGCCTCGACGTGTCCCTCGAGTGTGCGGTAGTTCCAGAAGAAGATGCGCGCTTGGCGGTCGTGCACGCTGCGTGTGCTGTCGCCGGTGTCACCGACGCGGACGCCGACATAGATGCGGATGCCGAGCACGTGCAGGATGAGCAGCATCTCGCGTCCTTCCAGCGGGAGGCGCGGGTCGTAACAGGCCTCGA
The DNA here is from genome assembly GCA_046731605.1 of Actinomycetota bacterium. GTDB lineage: Bacteria > Actinomycetota > Thermoleophilia > Gaiellales > Gaiellaceae > Palsa-739. The sequence continues at coordinate 4,574 of JBKPLL010000001.1, forward strand.
CGAGGGCTGGATCGGCGAAGGCGTAGCTGCGGCTGAGTGCGACTGCGGTCTCCCAGCTGCCGCCTGGCTCCGGCGGCCCGGGTCGTTCTGCCGCGAGTGGCTGGCGGTAGTCGTCGCGCTCCCAGCCCGGGCCTCGGCCGAGCGTCTCCGGGTCGAAGTTGAGCGCCCGCCCGTGCAGCGCGGCGAGCTGTCCATCGGCGTCGCCGGCGCGAATGGAGAAGTCAGGAAGGCGCGAGGGGATCCTCCACCTTGCGACTGACGATCTCGACTCCGCCGGTTAGCCGTCCCTCGCTGAGCTTTGCAACCTGCTCGAGGAACGACGTCCACATGTGTAGTTGCACTTCCTTGGCCATCCGCAGGTGGTTGTAGAGGAGATTCGAGAGCCGATCTCCGCTGCGCGCCCACGACTCGATCTCGAACCGAAGCAGGCCGTTGTCCCGAGTCGCACGGAACTCGATCTGCCCCGCTTCGAGGTGCCCCGAGAGCGTGGCGAATCCGAACGAGGTAGGCGTCTTCGTCGTCACGCGCACGGGGCCGTCCCAGGGCCCTGGCATTCGCACGACGAGCTCGTCGCCGACGCTCAGGTGACCTTCCGCTCCGCCGACCCTGAGAAAGCGGGCCAGCTCGGTCGGTGTCGCGAGGTTCGGATCCATGCTGAGACGACCGATCAGCTCGTCGGGAGAAAGCCGCGCGTCGCGGATCCGGGCCCGGTAGAGGCGGTGAAAGAGCGGTCCGACTCCATCCTCCATGAGTTGCGAGTCGTCGTCGATCGATTCTCGCGGCAGCGTTGGCGGAAGATCGTCTCCTCGTCCGGTCTTTTCGCTGCGATGCATCGGCGTCGTCCGCCACATGTAGTTCCAGCACGTCCACGAGATTCCCACGGGCCAGAGCGCAGCCGTCCACAGACGGCGGCGGAGGGATAGCCGACTCGACATGACGCTCCTCGATACCCCATCCACCATGGAATGAACGCGCGGCGAATCGGGCAGAGCACGATCGTGGTCGTCGACACTTTGCATCGCGCCCACCTCCGCGGGTCCCAGTTTCACGTGCTCTCTCTCGGGTCGGTCGCTCTGTGTATCGGCCTCTGGATCCGCGCCAAGACCGTCGACCAAGACGAGCGCGGCAACGCCGAGCGGCGCGCGCTCTTCGTCGGCCTCTGGGCGCCGACGCTCTGGCAGATCGGCGACTCGCTGAGGGCGATCGAGAAGCCGCAGCGAGGCGCGTTGCTGCGCCGGCCGGCCTAGCTCTTCCGGCCGGGCATTGTTTCGCTCTTCGAGAAGCGATTCAATCCCCTGATGAACCGGTTCCGTGCGCTGGGGGCATCCCTGGTCACGGCTGCCGCGAACGACCAGATTCGCAAGGTCCAGCTCGCCTGGGCCTGCGCAATCGCGGCCGAGTGGGCGCACTTCGTCGCTCTCGGCGTCTACGCGTACGGCCACGGCGGGGCTTCGGCGGTCGGACTCGCCGGCCTGATCCGCCTGCTGCCTGCCGCCATCGTCGCGCCGTTTGCGGCGTCGCTCGGTGACCACTTCCCGCGGGAGCGCTTCATCCTCGGCGCGAGCCTGTTCGGCGCGCTGGCGCTCGCAGCCTCCGCGGCGAGCGCGGCCGCGGGCAACACGGTGCTCGTGTACACGTTCGGCGCCGTTGTCGGCCTCGCCACGACGCTGTTCAGGCCGGCGCTGCAGGCGTTGCTCCCGTCGCTCGCGCGCACGCCCGAGGAGCTCATCGCCGCCAACGCCGCCACGTCGACGATGGAGGGTCTGGGGACGCTCGTCGGTCCGCTGCTCGCCGGCGTGCTCGTGGCCCTCACGGACGTTGCCGCCGTCTTCAGCGCCGCCGGCGTGGTGTTCCTGATCGCCGCCGCATTGCTCGTCCGCGTTCGCGTGAAGGGGCGGGCGCCGGCCACGGTTCGCACGCCGGTCCGCCGGATGCTGGGGGCCGGGTTCGTCGCGGTCGCGCGGGGGCCGCGACCCAGGCTCCTGATCAGCCTTGGTGTCGCGCAGTCCTTCGTTCGCGGCTGCCTAAACGTCCTGATCGTGGTCGCGGCCTTCAGGCTTCTGGACGGCGGCGGCTCAGAGGTCGGTTATCTCACCGCCGCGATCGGGGCGGGCGGGATGATCGGCGCGCTGGGGGCGATGACGCTCGGCAGCCGGCGGCTGGCGGTCGTCTTCGGCCTCGCTCTCGTCTTCTGGGGCCTGCCGATCGCTCTCCTGGCCGGGAGCGCGTACCTGCCCGCCGCGATCGCCCTGCTCGCTGTGGTGGGCGTCGCCAACAGTGTGGAAGACGTTGCGATCATCACGCTGCTCCAGCGAACCGCCGACGAGGAGCTGCTCACGCGCGTTCTCGCTGTCCTCTGGGGCGTCGCTATGGGTGCGGTGGCGATCGGCTCGCTCACGGCTCCGGCGATCGTCGACGCGGTCGGTGTCCACGCTGCCTTCGTCGTCGTGGGGCTGATTCTCCCGCTGCTCACGCTCGCGACCTATCGGCGACTAGCCGCGATCGACGTCGCGGTGGCCCCGAGCAAGGAGCTCGACCTGATCGGGGAGGTACCGATGTTCTCGCCGCTGTCACTGGCCGCGAAGGAGAGCCTGGCGGCGAGCCTTGCGCCGGTCGCCGCGGCACCGGGCGAGTGTGTGATCCGGGCCGGCGAGATCGGAGACGAGTTCTTCCTCGTCGCGGGCGGTGAGCTCGAGATCGACGCTGGCGGAGCGCAGACGATTGCGGCCGCCGGCGACTATTTCGGCGAGATCGCTCTCCTGCGCGACGTGCCGAGGACGGCAACCGTCACGGCGCGAACGCAATCGTTGCTCTACGCGCTACCGCGAAGCGCGTTCCTTGCGGCCGTCACCTCGCACGCGGCCGCCTATGCACGCGGACAGCAGATCGCCGACTCGCGCCTCACGACCGGCACCTACGAGCCCCTGGCCTAGAAACGTGGAAGGGCCCACTCACGCGGCAAGCGCAGCAAGAAGCGCTTTCTTCACGGTGTGATCCCCCTCCTTGGAAGTTCAACCCGGTTTCGAACCCCGGTGATTCCGGGATGCTGCGCGAGAAATCGGGATCCGCGTCCCGTCAGTGCGACCATTGCGTGACCGGCCGGTCTTGCCATCGGCCGTCGATCTCGAGATCCACCCGCTCATTGAAGAAGCAGATCAGGCCCCGTACCGCCCGGCCGTCGTCGTCCGGCTCCGCGTACGTCCAGGCGAGGTCGTCGTGCAGCGTGTCGCCGGCGCGCACGTGCCAGTACGACGCGACCCCCTTGTAGGCGCAGCGCGTCTTCGTCTCGGAAGGCTCGAGCAGCTCCGTCCGCACGTCGTCCGCCGGCAGGTAGAAGCGCGGCGGGAGGCCCGACTCGAAGAGCGCGACCGCCCGGGCGCTCTCCGCGACCACTTCGCCGTCGATCGAGATCCGCACCGGGCGTGAGGTGCGGTAGGTGTCGATGCGGTGATACGGGTCGCGCGGATGGCCGAAGATTTGCTCGTCCTCCACGAACCACTCGTCGAGCTTGCCCCAGTAGATCGCCGCGTGACCCCGGAGAAAGGACGCCGGCTCCAGCGGCTCCTCGTACGTCCAGACGGCGTCCGGCTCGAAGCGGTCGCCGACGCGGATCGAACGGTAGGACGCCTCTCCCTTGTGGGGGCAGCGGCTGCGCTTCCCGCTCGGCTCGAGCAGCTCGTGCCGCAGGTCTTCCTCCGGCACGTAGTAGACGGGCAGATGCGCGGTCTCGTACAGGAGCTTCGCGCCGACCGTGTCGAAGACCGCCTCTCGAGCGAAGAAGCCGCGCAGCCGGTGTGGCACGGGGTCGAAGTAGAGGGCGGCGCCCGTCGGTGGGTCAGGCGTGAAGTTGAAGCGGCCCGCCGGCCGGTGGCCGAATGGCCCGTTCCCGGACGTGAGTCCCATGCCGGAACCCTGCCAGCGGCGACCCGGGCTATGTGGACCGGGCGATTTCGAGGGCGATGGCACCCCAGACCCCGGCGGTACCGAGGGTGACGGTGCCACTGGCGGCGCTGGTGCCGAAGAAGCTGCCGTCGTTCGCGCCGGTGCTTCCGCTGAGGTTTGCCCAGAACAGCTTCGTCGCCCAGCTCGCGGAGGACATGGATGTGTTCGTGGCCTTCGCCTCGCCGACGAGGACGATCTCCTTGCTGCCGGTCGAGAGCGCTCCCGGCAGGGTGGCGGTCGCCGCTGTGGTGCAACTGGCCGTGCACTTGTTCGTGTTGTTGCTCTGGGCGATCGGGGTCTTGGTGTTCTCGCCGGAAAGGACCAGCACCTCGACGAGCGTGGCGCGGTTGTCGCTCTGGCCGAAATTGACGGTGACGGCCGGGCCGGTGGTCGTTCCCGTGCCCTGCGCCCGATAGACCCACAGGTTGGTGAAGGCCCCGGCCGCGCCGGACAGGTTGCTGGTGAGCGAGGTGACGGGCGTCGCATTGCTGATCGCACTCCCGGTGACGCTGGAGACCGTGTCGCCGCTCTGCGACCCGTTGCGCGCGATCAGGATCAGGACGGTCGAGCCCGAGGGCGGCGTGTTCGTGCCCGCGAGCGAGGCGGTGCTCGAACTCGTCCCGGCCGTCGTGTCCGTGAACGTGGTCGTGCTGGTCAGGTTCGTCTGGCAGACGGTGGCCGCAGCGCACCCGCGGGAGAGGGTGACGGCGCTCTCGACGTTCGCCGCGGAGGCATACGAGTAGCCACTCAGGCTCAGGTTGGAGACCGTCCAGGCCTCGTTGAGCTGCGCGCTCGGGAAGGAGCCGGCGGCGGGTGTGATCGTGCACTGGCCGGAGGAGTTGGTCGTGCAGCCGCTCGGCGAAGCCGCACCGGTCGGGCTCCAGGAGCCGGTCACGGCGACGCCGTTGGCAGCTGCGCCGGAGGAGTCGGTGACGGTGACGGTGACCGAGCCGGTCCACGTCGTTCCGCCGCTTGTCGCGCTGGTGGCGAGGGAGCTGATGTGGAGCAGGCCGATGTTGGTCTCGCCGTAGGTGATGGACGGGTTCGATCCGCCGCTCGCGGTGGCGCTGATGTTGTACGTGCCCTGTGCGGCGTTTGCCGTGAAGGCAGACGAGGTCGCGACGCCGCCGGCGTTCGTTGTCGCGACGCACTGGTAGGTCTGCGGGTTGCCGGTGCAGTTCCCACCCGAGGCGAAGCTCGCGCTCGCTCCGCCCGACGGTGCACTGAAGGTCACCGAGGCGCCCGGCTTGGCGTTGCCGTAGTTGTCGGTGACTGTTGCGGTGAGCGGGTTCGTGAACGCGGTGCTGACGGTCGCGGATTGGCCGGCCCCGCTGCTGGCCGCGATGCCGCCGGCGGCCGCGGCGCCGACCGCGACCGAGAGGCTCCCGGTGTGCGTGCCGTCGCTGACGCTCACGGTCGCGGTCTCCGCCTTGTACAGGGTCATCGCGCCGTTGCTCGAGCCCGACACGCTTGCAACGCCGCTGGTGAACGTGATGGTCTCGGCAGTGCCGAACGTGACCGCGGTGCCTGTCTTGGACGTGACGGTCGGCTGGTACGCACCGATGACGCTCGCACCGCTGAAGGTCAATGCCTGGTCTCCGCCGTAGGACGTCACCGTGTTGCCCGCGGAGTCCTTGGCGGTGATGGTGAGGTTATCGTCGGCACCCGCCGTCGGTGTCGTCGTCGCTGCCGCGAGTGAGAAGTGGTGGAGTGCTCCAGAGGCCAGCGTGACGGCTGTGGAGGTGCTCGTCGCCGACCAGCTGAGCCAGACCGCGGTCACCGTGTACTGGTAGGTGCCGGCCGAAAGACCCGAGTCTGTGCAGCTGGTCGCAGCCGAGGGCGACGCGGGATTCGCGCAGCTCCCCCCTGCGTTCGCTCCGTCCCGCTGGACGTAGTACCTGACCGCGACGGTCCCGCTGGGGGGCGATACGGTCGGCCAGCTCAGGGCAACCGTGCCCGCGCCTGCGGTCGCGCTCGGCGTCGGTGCGCTGAGCGTCCCCACGCTCGCAGCCGCATGCCCCGAGCCGGTCGCCGCGAAGAACGCGGTCGACGCCGCGACCCCGAGGACGGCTGCGGCCGGAAGACCGGCCAGCGGGGAGCATCTCCTCGCGCGGCGGGCGAGAGTACGGATGGAAAGCCGGCCGGACAATTGGGCTCCACGTCGCGGAGGCGCGGCCCGGGGCGGGCGCGCCTCCGACGACTGTCGATCCGCTAGCGGGTGGCCAGCTGCAGGTAGAGGTTGGCGTTCTTGCAGCTGTCCTGGGACGAGCTCAGGTTGTTCAGCTTCAGGGTGCCGCCGTTGGTGGCGCTCACGCCGCTCGCGTTGCCGGCGAGATCCTGGTTCTCGGCCACGTCCGCCATGTAGAAGTTGCTCGCGTTGGCGTCGGCCGCGTTTCCGGGATCGACCGACTCGCAGGTCGTCTGCTCGGTACCGCTGTTCGAGCAGCCGCCCGCCCCGCTGTTCAGCGACGGATCCCAGGACGAGCCGGAGCCCGTGCAGGCCTTGACGCCGGCGAGATAGATCGTCCCCAGCCGCTCGGTGCCGCTCCCGGGGTTGTCGACCGTGAAGCTGATCGAGACGGTGGTACCCGGATACAGGGTGCCGGTGGTCGATCCGTGGAGCGTGAGGTTCGAGCTGGTGCCGACGGTCGCCGAGCCGCTGCCCGAGCCGTTGGCCGTGAAGTACGCCCAGGCGCCGATAGCCGCGACGGCGGCAACCAGCAACGAGGCGAGAACTGCGATCTTCTTCTTGGTGAAAAGCTTCATGTGATTGCCGCCTTGGGTTGAGTGGTGCGCTGGAAGGAGGTTCCAGACTCAACGTCGTCGCGGCAGAACACGCGGGCATGCCCCTTCCGGGGATCATGGATCCCTCGGTCGGGGGAATCCCGGCGAAATTCGCCGGGTTCAGCCCTTCTGAGTCGGAGTATCGGTTAGGCGTCCGGGTCGCGCCTCCCCAGATCGAGGGTTTCTTCGCAACGCGAACCTCAGACCGGGTTCCGACCCAATTCCTACCGACGAGCCGTTCTAGGGTGTTGTCAGGTGCGGCACTTCGGATCACCCCAGCTCCGCTCCAGCGATTGCATCTCCTCCTGGACGCTCGCGTCGTAGGCGCCGATGTCGTCGGCAGCCCACATCACGTCCGGTGTGACGCCCGGCCCTTCGGCGGTCGCGCGGTACCTCGTGCCCTGGCCGGTCGGATGGCCGGAGTGCGGAAAGAAGCCGTAACAGAAGTCGCCGAGGGTCTTGCCGCGATGATGGGTGAGGAAGCTGTTCTCGCGGTGCCAGCCCTTCCCGTAGCGAGAGTCGAAGGTGTCGACGTAGATGTTCCGCCCGTAGCCGTCGAGCGGGGCACCCGTCCGCGTTGCCTTGAAGCCGTAGACCCCGCGCCCGCGATAGGTGAGCCTGCCGAAGAGGTGCCGGTACCGGCCGTAGACCCAGTTCTGGTTGATGACGAGCTGGGCAACCGGGCCTCGCCAGTGGGAGAGGTGGAGCTCCCTGGCTCCGGTCGTCCCGCCGTAGTTGGGCTTCAGCCGCGCCCAGGTCTGGAGCGCCCAGTAGCTGCCGTCCGGCGCCTTGCATGCCTTGAGCAGCCAGGCGAGCGGCGGCCCGTCGTACCGGAGGCAGACGCCCTTGCCGCGTGACCCGTAGCGCAGCCGGAACTTGACCTGCGGGCGGCCCCGACTCGATGCGCGGGCGTTGATCGCTCCCGACGCCTCCAGCACCCTGAACGTTCCACCGGAGCGGTAGCTCACGTGCGCGTGGCCCCGCCGGTCGATCGACAGCGTCGCCCTCGTGACGTTGCGGCCGATGATCGCGCTCCCGAATGCCGGGGCGGCGGCGACGGCTGCCATCAGGATCCAGGTGAGGAGTGTGAGGCTGCGCAGCACGCGGTTCATCGGACTCCGCAGGTCCTATCGGCAGAGCGGCGAATCTTCAAGAGGTCTAGTCAGAAGCAAAGCTCCGCGCTACGGTTGGCCCAAGTCGGGATCGCCC
>JBKPLL010000002.1:0-50376 GCA_046731605.1 Actinomycetota bacterium
GCGCAAGATCGCCGGCGGCGACGAGGCTCTCCTTGTTCGCGAGCGCCAGGTCGACTCCGCGCTCGAGCGCCCAGAGCGTCACCGGCAGGCCGGCGAAGCCGACGACGGCGTTGAGGACGACGTCCGGCTCGGCGCGGTCGAGCAGCTCGGTCAGGTCTCCTCCGGTCTGCGTCAACGGCGCGAGCCCGTCGATCGGCGTTCTGCCCGACGCGGCCGCGACGAGCTCGAGCTCCGGATGCGCCTCGACGATCTCGATCGCCTGGCGACCGATCGACCCCGTGGCCCCGAGCAGCGCAACGCGTTTCACCTGCTCAGTGTAGGGAGTCAGCTAGTGAAAGCCGTAGGCAGTCACGAGCAAGAATGCGGCGGGAGCCGCGAAGAGCAGCCCGTCGATCCGGTCGAGCATCCCGCCGTGGCCGCCGAGCAGCCGGCCCGTGTCCTTCACCTCGAGATCGCGCTTCAGTGCCGACTCGAACAGGTCGCCGATCACCTCGGCAGCTACGAGCACGAGCCCGAGCACGATCGCCTGCCAGACGCTCAGGTACTTGTCTCGCGTGTCGTAGAGCGCGATGAAGGACACGAAGACGCCGGCGACGGCCCCGATTAGCAGCCCTTCCCAGGTCTTGCTCGGCGAAAGGCGCGGCGCGAGCTTGTGGCGGCCGAGCCACCGGCCACCGAAATAGGCGAAGGTCGCGGCCGCGAACGCCGTGAGCACGACGGTGAAGGCGATCAATCGTCCGTGGTCGTGCATCCCGCGCACCAGGAGGAGAAAGCCGAGCCCCAGCCCGATCCAGGCCGCGCCGAGGACCGTGGACCCGACCGCAGCCGTCGTCGGTGCACGCGTGCTCGAGACCACGTGGAGCACGAAGGCGAGGACGAAGGTGGCGCAGAAGCCGCCGAGCAGCCACACGACTCCCCCCGTTTCCGCGCCGAAGAGGGCGAGCAGCGCGCCGCCGTAGACCGCGGGCGCAAGCGGCCGCAGGGGCCGCGCCGTCGTCACGAACTCGTGCACCCCGACGCATGCGGCGACGGCGAGGAGCGTGAACAGCCACCAGCCGCCGAGCCAGAGCATGCCCAGCACGAGCGGGAGGCCGACCGCCGCGACCAGGATGCGAGAAGCGAAATTGCTCAACGCCCGCCGAATCTACGGCGCCGGCGCGCGTACTCCTCGATGGCCGTCCGGAGCTCCTCCGGCCCGAAGTCGGGCCAGAGGGTGTCGGTGAAGACATACTCGGCGTAGGCGGACTGCCAGAGGAGGAAGTTCGAGATGCGGCGCTCTCCCGAGGTGCGGATCACCAGGTCCGGGTCCGGCATCTCGGGCTCGTAGAGGCACGCGGCGAGCGCGGCCTCGTCCACCTCGTCCGGGTCGGTGCCGCTTTCGAGAAGCCGGCGGGCCGCATCGACGAGCTCGGCCCGGCCGCCGTAGTCGAAGGCGATCCAGAGCTGGAGCCTCGTCTTGTCGGCGGTCGCGGCTTCGAGGTGCTCCATCTTCGAGCGCAGCCAGTCGGGAGCGCGGTCGCGGCGGCCGACGAAGCGGCACCGTACTCCCTGCGCGGCGAGATCCTCGAGCTCGCGGTCGATCGTCTCGCCGAAGATCTCCATCAGCGCCCCGACCTCGCCGGCCCCGCGGCTCCAGTTCTCGGTCGAGAACGCATAGACGACGAGGGATTCGATCCCGAGGTCGATCGCCTCCTCGACGACGGGCCGCAGCGCCCGCGAACCGGCGCGGTGCCCCTCGGCGACCGAGACGCCGCGCTCCGCGGCCCAGCGCCCGTTCCCATCCATGATGATCGCGACCGCGTGCGCGACCTCCGGCAGGTGTTCCTCGGGGCTGACGTCGGTGCCGGGAAGGGAGGCCAACTAGACCTCCATTACCTCGGCCTCTTTCAACCCCACGAAGTGCTGCGCACTTCGCGGGGGCCCCAAGACCATCCTGGGACCGCGCACCTCTATACCTCCATCACTTCAGCTTCTTTGTGCTTGAGCAGCTCGTCGATTTGCTTCGTGTGCTCGTCGGTCAGCTCCTGGACGCGGCCTTCGGCCCGGTGCTCGTCGTCGGCGCCGACCTCGCCGTTGTCCACGAGCTCCTTGAGGTGGCGCATCGCGTCGCGGCGGATCTCGCGGACGGCGACCCGGTGCTCCTCGGCCATGTTGCGGACGACCTTGACGAGCTCTTTCCGCCGCTCCTCGGTGAGCTGCGGGATCGGCAGGCGGATCAGCTTGCCGTCGTTCGAGGGCGTGAGACCGAGATCGGACTCCTGGATGGCCTTCTCGATCGCCCTGATCGAACCGGGGTCGAACGGCTGCACGGTGAGCATGCGCGGGTCAGGGACGCTGATCGTCGAGAGCTGGCGCAGCGGCGTCGGCGTCCCGTAGTAGTCGACCTCGATCCGGTCGAGGAGCGAGGCTGAGGCGCGGCCCGTACGGACGGTCGCGAACCCCGACTTGGCGTGCTCGACCGACTTGGCCATGCGGTCGCGGGCGCCGTTGATCAGCTCTTCTGCAGTTGCCATGCGTCAGCCCTCCTTGTCCGGTGTCGCGATGATGGTCCCGACCTCGTCGCCGTTCACGACGCGCGCGACGTTGCCCTCTGCGAGCTCGAAGACGTGGATGGTGAGGCGGTTGTCCATGCAGAGCGACAGGGCCGTGGTGTCCATCACCTTCAGCCCGCGCTCGATCGCCTCCAGGTGTGTGATCCGCGGCAGAAACTCGGCGTCGGAGACGCTCCGGGGGTCTCCGTCGTATACACCCTGGACGCCGTGCTTCGCCATCAGGATCGCATCCGCCCCCATCTCGAGCGCGCGGAGCGCCGCCGCGGTGTCCGTCGTGAAGAACGGGTTGCCGGTGCCGGCGGCGAAGATCACGACGCGGCCCTTCTCGAGGTGGCGCATGGCCCGCCGCCGGATGTAGGGCTCCGCAACCTCGGAGACCTCGAGCGCCGACAACACGCGCGTGTCGGCCCCCTCGCGCTCGAGCGCGTCCTGCAGGGCCAGCGCGTTGAGCAGGGTGGCGAGCATCCCCGCGTAGTCCGCGGTCGCCCGGTCCATCCCGCTCTCGGCCGCCGCCGCGAGCCCGCGGTAGAAGTTCCCGCCCCCCACCACGACCGCGACGTCGACGCCCTCGCCGCGGATGCCCGCGACCTCCTTCGCCAGCGCGCGGGTCACGCCCGGGTCGATCCCGTACTCGCGCTCGCCCATGAGCGCCTCGCCCGAGAGCTTCAGCAGGACGCGGCGGAACGCGGGCACGGTCGCCCTGGGGCCGGTCTCCGTCTCCGGCTGCGCGGTCATCCGGCGAGGGAGAAGCGCTCGAACTCGAGCACCTCGGCACCGGCGTCCGCGAGCACCTTGTCGACCTTGAGCGAGCCGTCATGGATCCATTCCTGCTCGGCAAGGACGTTCGCCCCGAAAAAGCGCTTGTTCAGCATTCCTTCGACGATCTTCTCACGCGCCTGGTCCGGCTTCGCCTGCACCTCGTCCGTGTTCGCGAAGATCTCGCGCTCGGCGGCGATCGCGTCTTCGGGGACGTCCTCGCGGCCGATCCACTGAGGGCTCGAGGCGGCGATGTGCATCGCGAGCTTGCGCCCGAGCTCGTCGTCGCCGCCGCGGACGTGCACTAGCACGCCGAGCTTGTTCGCCGGCGGGTGCGCGTACGCGGCGATGCGGCCGCCGTCGACGGCCTCGAAGCGAGCCGCGCCGGCCACCACGATGTTCTCGCCGAGCTTGGCGGACAGCTCGACGCGCTCGTCCTCGAGCTGCGAGGCCGCCTCGAGTCCCTCGGCCTCGACGCGGTCGAGCACCTTCTTGCCGAACGCCTGGAACTCCTCGCTTTTCGCAACGGGCTCGGTCTCGCAGCCGACTGCGACCATCGTCCCGCGGGAGCCGTCGTCGGTCAGGCGATAGCCGACCAAGCCTTCGGTCGTCGCGCGGTCGGCGCGCTTCGCCGCCTGCGCCATGCCCTTCTCGCGCAGGAGGACGACCGCGGCCTCCATGTCGCCGTTCGCATCCTGCAGCGCGCGCTTGCAGTCCATCATCCCCGCGCCCGTGCGCTGCCTCAGCTCGCGGACGAGCTGGGCCGAGATCTCCGCCGCCATTACGCCTCCTCCCCACCACGCGCCGGATCGCCGAGCGCAGCCTCCGAAGCCTTCGTGCCCTCCGCGCCTTCCTTGGCCGGGTCCTCCCCGGTCGGCACCGGGACGCTCTCGCCCTCGGTGGCCGGCTCGAGTGCCGCGCCTGGCTCGACCTGCTCGACGTCGCCCTCAGGCGTGCTCTCCGGCGCAGGCGCCTCCTCGGCCTGCTGCTGCTCGAGCTCCCGTGCCGACACCTTCTGCTTCCCGTCGTCCACCGCGTCGGCCAGCGCGTGCACGATGAGGTTGCACGAGCGGATCGCGTCGTCGTTGCCCGGGATGACGTAATCGGCCTCGTCGGGGTCGCAGTTCGTGTCCACGAGCGCCACGACGGGCACACCGAGCCGACGTGCCTCGCGGACGGCGAGCGCCTCCTTCTTCAGGTCGACGATCACGACCGCGTCGGGCTGCCGGCGCATGTCCGCGACGCCGCCGAGGTTCGCCTCGAGCTTCTCGAGCTCGCCGCTCATGGCGATGCGCTCCTTCGCGGGCAAGAGGTCCATCTGGCCCTCGTCCCGTAGGCGCCGCATCTCGTGCAGCCGGTCGATGCGGTCGGCCATGGTGCGCCAGTTCGTGAGCAGTCCGCCGAGCCAGCGGTGGTTGACGTACGGCATGTCGACGCGCTTCGCCTCGTTCTCGACGGCGTCCTGCGCCTGCTTCTTCGTGCCGACGAAGAGGACGGTGCCGCCGCGCTCGGCGACGTTGCGCAGGAACTGCCGCGCCTCGTCGAGTCGCTCCGCGGTCTGCGTGAGGTCGATGATGTAGATGCCGCCGCGCTCGGCGAAGATGAAGCGGCGCATCTTCGGGTTCCAGCGCCGCGTCTGGTGCCCGAAGTGGACGCCCGCCTCCAGCAGGTCGCGCATGGAGACAGCGCCGGGGCTCGTGGAGACTGCCATGAAAGCTCCTTCCGGATTCGTTTGTGGTGCTGCGCCGGCGGGAGTCCGAGGCGCACCTCTGCAACGAGAGGCACGCGCGCCGCGGCTGGACCGCCGGGGAGTAGGGACAGGACGCGGGTAGGTTAGCTGCGAGCCGCCGCGAGCGCGGCTGCGAGGTCTGCGGGCAGCGGCGAGGAGATGTCGACTGCGGCTCCGGTCATCGGGTGCTCGAAGGCGAGGCGCGCTGCATGGAGGAACTGCCGCCCGAGGCTCAGATCGCCCGGCACGCCGTAGGTCGGGTCACCGGCCACGGGAAGGTCGATCGCGGCGAGATGGACGCGGATCTGGTGCGTCCTCCCGGTCTCGAGCCGGACGCGCAGCAAGGCATGGTGCGGCAGAAGCTCCTCGAGCTCGAAGTGCGTGACGGCTGCGCGAGGGGTGTCGGTGTCGAGGGAGTGGCGCAGCCGGTCGTGTCGGTCACGGCCGATGGGCGCGTCGATCGTTCCCCGCCTCGAGCGCGGCTTGCCCTGGACGAGCGCCAGGTACTCGCGGGTCAGCGCACGGCGCCGAACGAGCCGCTGCAACCGCTCATGGGTCTCGTGCGAGCGCGCGACGACGAGCAGCCCGGAGGTGTCCCGGTCGAGCCGGTGGACGATTCCGGGCCGGTCCTCCTCCCCACCTTTCGCCCCCGCGGCCGCGAGCGCCTGCGCGAGCGTGCCGCCCGCGTGACCGGGAGCCGGATGGACGACCACGCCGGCGGGCTTGTCCACCACGAGCAGGTGCTCGTCCGCGTAGGCGACGGTGAGCTCGGGCAGCGGGGCCGAGGGCTGCTCCACAGGGGCCGCCGGCTGCTCGATCTCGAGCTCCTCCCCGCCCGTGAGCTTGTGGCTCTTCCCGCGGGCCTTCCCGTCGACGAGCACTGCACCGGACGAGAGGAGACGCTCCGCCGCCGCGCGCGACCCCACCTCGGGCAGGCCGGCGAGATAGCGGTCGAGCCGCTCCCCGGCGGCCTCCGGCGGGACGAGCCGGGCCAGAGCTCTCAGCGCGCGGGTGCCCGCGGCTCTCGCTCGGCGAGGACGAGCGCGGCCAGCAGGATCCCGACTCCGATCACGATGAAGCTGTCTGCGAGGTTGAAGGCCGGCCAGTAGCGGAAGTCGAGGAAATCGGTGACGAAGCCGAGGCGAACGCGGTCGGCGAGGTTCGAGACGCTGCCGCCGATCACCAGCCCCAGCGCGACGGGCAGCACCGGGTGCCGGGCGCCGGAGCGCGCGAAATAGGCGAGCATCCACGCGATCGCGATCGCGGTGACGACGATCACGGCAGCCGTCGCGTTGGAGAAGAGACCGAAGGCGATGCCGGAGTTCTCGACATGCCGGATCGTGAACGGGCCGACGACGTGCAGGCCTTCGCCGAGCCTGAGGTTGGAGGCGACGACGTGCTTCGTGACCTGGTCGGCGACGACGGCCGCGACCGCGATCGCCGCGAGCGCCAGCCACTGCGCGCGCGTGGCCGCGAACGACCGGCTCACCCGGGAGAGCGGCGTCAAGGCGTCCGTCGCCGAGCCGACCCGCACCTCGAGTTGCTGCAGAGGCTCGTTCACCCTCCCTCGGCCTTTCGCTTGCAGTCGATGCAGAGAGAAGCCCAGGGATTCACTTCCAGCCGTTCGCGCGGGATCTCGTTGCCGCAGTTGAAGCAGATGCCGTACGTCCGGTCGTCGATTCGCTGCAACGCGGCGTCGATTTCCGACAGCACCTGCTCGGCGTTGTCACCGAGCGTGTAGTCGATCTCGCGCCCGAGGGTGGCGCTCGCCGTCTCGGCGAGGTGGTTGTCGCTCGTCGCGGCGACCTCCTCGACCTCGTCGTCGAGCGAGCCCGGGTGCTCGTCGCGCAGCGTGGCGAGGGCGTGTTCGATCCGCGCCTTCTCCTCGAGAAGCGCATGGCGAAAATGCTCGGTGTCGATTATCGTCACCGCCTCTCCTTTCTACCTCGGGCGTCTCCTGACGCCGAGGCGAGGCGCCGCTCGATCAGCGCCGGCCCCATCCCCGTGAGCTCCACGATCTTCTCCCGGCCGCCGTGACCCGAAACGAGCGTCAGGGCCGTGCGCGGCAGAGCGAGCGTCTCGGCGAGGAGGCGGAGGACGGCTTCGTTGGCGCGCCCGCGTTCAGGCGCTTCGGTCACGCGGATCTTCCAGGCGTCGCCGTGCCGCCCCACGAGCGCCGTCCGGCCCGAGCCGGGGCTGACGCGCAAGCGCAGGCGAGTGGTCTCGGCCGTCACGCCCTCAGTTTACGTCGGCCCACCTCACGCAGCGTCTGCGTCCGGCAAGCCGTACCAACTGCGTTCCTCCGCGGTGTCGCCACCGGCCTCCGCGGTCGTCTCAGGCTCGTCCTTCTGCTCGGCCGCCTCGGGCTCGCCGAAGGCAGCGAGCGCCTCCCGCAGCTGCAGGCGCAGCCGGCGGGACTCGCGCTCGAGCCGCTCGTTCTCGGCGATCGCGCGCCGCTGGATCTCGCGTGCCTCGGCGTGCGCCTCGGTGAGAATCCGCTCCGCCTCGCGGCGTGCCTGGTCCCGCGTCTGGGCCGAAGCCGACTCGGCAGAGACGAGTGTCGTGCGCAGGAGGGTCTCGAGCTCGCGGAAGCGGACGAGGTCGGTCTCGAGCTGCTCGACCTTGTCCGCGAGGTCGGCGCGCTCGCGCCAGACGTCCTCGAAGCTCGCGGCGATCTCCTCGAACAGCTTGTCGGTCGCCTCGATGCGGTAGCCCCGAAAGGTCGTGCGCGGCGGCGCCAGATGTCTGATCTCGACGGGTGTGAGTGCCATGTCGTCTCTCCTCAGGCGTAGTTGTCGATGAGCCGGATCAGGAATCCGGAGACGATCCAGAGCACGAAAAGCGCGACCATCGGCGAGAGATCCAGCCCGCCGAACGAGGGCAGGAAGCGCCGGAACAGCCGCAGGTACGGCTCGCAGACGTCGTAGAGAAAGCGCTGGATCCGATTGAGCGTGGGCGAATACGGCAGTCGCAGCCAGCTCGTGAGGATGTACGCGAAGATCGTGAGCGTGTAGACGAGCGTGAACGCCCAGATGAAGGTGGTGACGCTCGAGACGACGTCGCCCACCGGCAGGGTCGAACTGGCCGAGACGCCCATCTGTCGAGTTTCGCGCTGCCCGGCGCTACTCCTGTTGCCTACGCCTGGTTGAAGAAGCCACGCTCGAGCATCCGCGCCCGGTCCTCGGCGGAGAGCTCGACGTCGCTCGGCGTGAGCAGGAAGACCTTGTCCGCGATTCGCTGCATCCCGCCGTCGAGCGCATAGGTGAGGCCGCTCGCGAAGTCGATCAGGCGCTTGGAGAGCTCGCTGTCCGCGGACTGGAGGTTGAGGATCACCGGCACCCCGTTCTTGAACCGGTCGGCGACCTGCTGCGCGTCGTTGAAGCTGCGCGGAAGGATCAGGTGAACCCGGGAGGCGCCGGCCCCCTGGACGGGCTGGAGATTGCGCACGCGACGCGGCTCGCTGCGCGGGCGGAGGATGCTCGTCCGCTGCCCGTCGGGCTCGGGGTCGGTCCAGTCGTCGTCGTAGTCGTGCCGGGACCGGCGCGCGGGCAGACGGCGCACGTTCTGCTGCTCGTACCCCTCGGCGAGCTCGTCCTCGGTGAGATATTCCTCGTCCCAGTCCTCTTCCTCGGCGATGCCGAAGTAGACGAGCGTACGGGCCCAGACGTCGGAGAGAGCCATGGCCGAGCCGATGTTAGCGCTGCCACAGGACTGCGCCGACCCGGACATAGGTCGCTCCCTCCTCCGCGGCTACCCGGTAATCCTGGCTCGTCCCCATCGAGAGCTCGCGGAGCCCGTGCGCCTGGGCGAGCTCGCGCAAACGGCGGAAGTACGGCCGCGAGCCTTCGGGGTCTCCGGTCGCGGGCGGCATCGTCATCAGGCCCCGCACGTCCGGATACGCCTCGAGCATCGCGGGCAGCTCCTCCGGGGTCACGCCCGACTTCGTCGCCTCGCCGGAGAGGTTCACCTCGACGAGCGCGGGGATCGTGAGCTTCCGGGCCGCCGACTCGGAGGCGAGCGAATGGCAGAGCTCGCACAGCTCGCTCACGACCGGCGCCTTGCGGCTCTGGAGATGGCCGATGAAGTGCCAGCGAAAGGCGTTGCCGTAGCGCGCGTGCTTCGCCTGCAGGTCCTGAGCGCGGTTCTCGCCGATCACCTCGACGCCCGCCTCGGCAAGCGCGGCCAGGTCCTCGAGTGACACGTACTTCGTCGCGGCGACGACCGTGACCTGCGGCCCAACCTCCTCGCGGATGCGCTCGTAGCGCTCCCGGATCTCAGCCGGCGACATAGGCGATCACTCCCTGGCGGCCGGTGATGCCGGCGTCGCGCCGGTGCGAGAAGAACGCGTCCGGCCCGCAGAAGGTGCAGCGGTCGAAGCGGTCGACCCGCTCGACCCCGGCGGCGCGGAGCGCGCGCTCGGCACTCGTCCAGAGGTCGAGGCGGCCCTGCTGCACAACGTCGTCGCCGAACCGTGCGCGGAAGGGTGCCGCCACCTCCTCCCCCACCTCGTAACAGCAAGGGCCGATCGCCGGGCCGACCGCCGCCGCGAGCTCCTCGCCGCCAAGCGCGTCCGTGCCCGCGGCGACGATGCCGGCGAGCAAGCCCCGCCAGCCGGCGTGGAGAACGGCTACGCCCGGCTTGCCGGCCCGGGCGAGCACGATCGGCAGGCAGTCGGCGGACATGGCGAGGATGGGCAGGCCGGGCTCGTCCGTCCATAGGCCGTCCGCGTGCTCGCCGCGCATCCCCGGCGCCGCCCGCAGCACTCGCGCCGAGTGAACCTGGAAGTTGAGCGCGAGCTGCTCGACGTCGGCGCCGATCGCCTCGCACGCGATGCGCCGGTTCCTGTCGGCACGCTCGGGGTCGTCCCCGCTCTTGCGGCCGAGGTTGAGTGAGGCGAAAGGGCCCTCGCTCACGCCGCCTACCCGCGTGGTGAACGCGACCTGGTAACCCTCGGCCTCCCACCGGATCACAGCCGCTCCTTCGCGCGCGCCAGCAGCCGGTGGCGGGCGTTGAGGGCGGGTTCGTCCACGACCGCGTCGAGGAGCTCGTGCAGGATCCGCCCGAGCTGCGGCCCGGGCCGGAAGCCGAGGTCGATCAGGTCGTTTCCGTCCACGGCGAGATCCTGCAGGCGGTGCGGGCTCGACAGCTCCTGCCGCACGACTTCGCGGAAGCTCGCGAGCCGCTCGATCTCCTCGACCGGCGGAGGCTCCCCCTCGCTGCCGCGCTTGCCGAGGAGGTCGGCGTGCTTGTGGTCGATGAGGTCGAACGCGAGCTCGGCCCCGTTGCGGCGCAGGAACCGGCGCGCTCGCCGGGCATCGCCTTTCCCCGGCTGGAACATGTGCCGCCGCACGATCCGCACGACGTGCCTCCGCAGCGCGTTCGGATACCGCAGCCGCAGCAGAGCTTCGGCGGCGAGGTCGGCGCCGACCTGGTCGTGCCCGTGCGCGGCGAAGCCCGGCTTCGCGTAGTAGTGGAGGCGCCCGTCGCTCCCGCGCCAGCCGACGATCGGCTTACCAAGGTCATGGAAGAGCGCTGCGAGCCGCACGGACAGCGAGAAGCCCAGGTCGGCGGCAGCCTGGACGACGGCGAACGTGTGCTCGTCGACGGTGAGGTCGTGGTAGCGGCTCTCCTGGTCGAACCCGATCGCAGGCCCGAACTCGGGCAGGAACTCGACGAGGACGCCCGTGTCGCGCGCGAGCCGTAGAGCCTCGGCCGGTTCGGCGCCGAGGAGCAGCTTCGACAGCTCGCCCATTCCGTCTGCGGAGAGGCCGCCGCCGATGCGCTCGCCCGATACGAGCTTCACCGCGGACGCCTCCTCGCGCATCTGCGCGAGCAGCTCCTCGTCGGGCTCGAAGCCGAGCTGCGAGACGAAGCGGAGCGCACGGACCAGCCGCAGCGGGTCCTCGCGGAAGCTCTGCGTCGAGACGGTGCGCAGCCTGCGCGCCTCGAGGTCTGCGCGGCCGTCGAGCGGGTCGACGAGCGTGCCGTCCGCGAGCCGGCGCGCCATCGCATTGACGGTGAAGTCGCGTCGGCGCATGTCGTCTTCCACCGACAGCTCCGGGTCGGCGACGATTTCGAAGTCGTGCCTGGCAGGCCCGGTGGAGACCTCCTTGCGCGGCGGCGCGAACTCGATGCCCGCCGGGGTCAGCTTCCGGATCCGGCCCTCGCGCGGATGGAGCCGCACGCCGACGAGCCGATCCGCGACTACGAGGTCCTCCACGCGCCCATGCGGTGCGAGCGCCTCCCGCAGGCCCCCGGTGTCGAAACCGAGCACGAGGAAGTCCGCATCCTTCGAGTCCAGCCCGAGCAGCTCGTCGCGCACGGCGCCGCCGACGAGATAGGCGTCGAGCCCTAGCGAGCGCACGTAGTCCTCGATCTCCTGCCGCACCCGGCCATTGTCGCCGGACCGGCGGAGTGCCCCTACAGCAGTGCGATCGCCTCGATCTCGACCAGTGCGCCGGAGGGCAGCTTCGCCACCTCCACGGTGGCGCGGGCCGGCGGCTGCTCGCCCACGTGCTTCGCGTAGATCTCGTTCATCGCCTGGAAGTCGTCGAGCCGCCGGAGGAAGACGGTCGTCTTCACGAGTCGGTCGAGCCCGGTGCCCGCCTCGCCGAGGATCGCCTTCAGGTTCGCGAAGACCTGCTCGGTCTGCTCCTGGATCCCGCCGGAGATCGCGCTGTCTCCCGGCTTCAGGCCCAGCTGCCCGGAAACGAAGACGAAGCCGCCCGCCGCGATCGCCTGCGAGTACGGCGCTCCCTGGAAGGGCGCCGGCGCGGCCTCGGTCCTCACAACCTGCTTTCCGGTCATGGCCGGCCCTCCTGTCGCTCGCATGCCTGGGCCAGCGCAGCGCCCAGCCCCTTGAAGATCGCCTCGAGCACATGGCCGCTGTCGGTTCCGTTGAGGAGCCGGACGTGGAGAACGAGCCCCGCGTTCTCGGCCAGCACCTCGAGGAATCGCCGCGCGACGTCGGTCCCGAGCCCGCCGATGCGGGCCTGTGTGAGGTCGACGTTCGTCACGAAGAGCGGCTCGTCGGTCGTCTCCAGGACGACCGAGGCGAGCGCCTCCGCCGACGTCATCGCGCCAGAGCCGTAGCCGCGCGCGCCCTCCGCCCGCAGCGGGCCTGCGAGAGCGTGCCCGAGGGCCCCGGCCGCCGCCTCGACTTCGGCCTGCGTGTCTCCCGGCTCGATGTCGAGCACGAGGTCGAACCGCGCGGTCTCTGCGAGGCGCGCAAGCAGCCGGTTGAGCACGGGCAGCCCCGTGTCCACGGTCGCTTCGCCGTGCCCGTAGACGTTGACGCGGACGCCCGCCGCAGCCTGCTCGCTCATGTCTCGGAGGGTAACCGCTCGCGCCGGTCAGGCCTCGACGCGCTCGATCTGCGCGCCGAGGGCGCGGAGACGGTCGTCGATCCGCTCGTAGCCGCGGTCGATCTCGGTGACGTTTCCGATCACGGAGCGGCCGGTCGCGCACAGCGCGGCGATCAGGATCGCCATGCCCGCGCGGATGTCCGGGCTTGTCAGCCGTTGCCCGTAGAGGCGCGCCGGACCGCTGACGACGACGCGGTGCGGGTCGCAGACGATGATCCGCGCACCCATCGAGACCAGCTTGTCCACGAAGAACAACCGGTTCTCGAACATCTTCTCGAACACGAGGATCGTCCCCCACGCCTGCGTCGCCACGGCGACCGCGATCGACGTGAGGTCCGCCGGGAACGCCGGCCAGGGGCCGTCCTCGATCTTCGGCACCTGGTCGCCGAGGTCGTTCTGGATCACGAGCTCCTGGTGCGGCGGCACTCGCAGCCAGTCGTCTCCGAGCTCTACCTCGATCCCGAGCCGGTTGAACGCGGTGAGGATCGTGACCATGTCGCGGGGCTTGACGGCCTCGATCGTGAGGTCGCTGTTCGTGACCGCGGCGAGGCCGATGAAGCTGCCGACCTCGATGTGCTCGGGAGCGATCGTCCACTCGCCTCCGCCCAGGCGCTCGACGCCGTGGATCCGCAGGACATTCGACTCGATGCCCTCGATCTGGGCGCCGAGCGAGACGAGGAAGCGGCACAGGTCCTGCACGTGCGGCTCGCAGGCGGCGTTCCCGATCGTGGTCTCGCCGGGCGTGAGGACGGCTGCCATCACCGCGTTCTCCGTCGCCATCACGCTCGCCTCGTCGAGGAAGATCTCGGCGCCGCGCAGTCCCTCCGTCCGCATCTCGTAGCGGCTCTCGATCTCGATCCGCGTGCCGAGCCGCTCGAGCGCGTGGATGTGCGGATCGAGCCGGCGGCGCCCGATCACGTCGCCGCCCGGCGGCGGCACAGTCGCCCGGCCGAGCCGCGCCAGCAACGGACCCGCGAGCAGGAACGAGGCCCGGATCCGCTCCGCCAGCACTGCGTCGACCTCGTAGGACGAAAGCCCCTGCGGGTCGACCCGCACCTCGTTCAGCCCGGTCCATTCGGCGCTCGCCCCGGTGCCGGAGACGAGCTCCAGCATCGTCTCGACGTCGCGGATGCGGGGGACGTTCGCGAGCGTGACCGGCTCGTCCGCGAGCAGGCACGCCGCGAGGATCGGCAGGGCGCCGTTCTTGTTTCCCGAGGCTCGGATACGGCCGTTGAGCGGATTTCCGCCCTCGATGACGAGGGCCTGCGGCGCCGTCGTGACGGACATGCCGGGCCAGGATAGCCGGGCCGGTGGAGAGAGCCTGTTCAGGCGCAGGCGGGGATCGGCGGAAGCTTGCCGAGCGGCACGACGGCGACCCGCAGACGGGGGTGAATCGCTTTCCTGGGCGAACCGAAAGCCACGAGCAGCGTCCTGCTGTCGACCCGAATCCAGCCGCCGTGGCGGCCGACCTGTACGTAGCGGCGAGCCTTCGTGTCGGCGACGTACAGGCGTGGCCAGATCCCGAAGCCCACGTACCGCTTCCCGACCTGGACCGAGTCGTCGATGTGGTCGCCAGGGGGTGCGGTGAGAACCTCGTGGGGCTTCCGGCGCAAGGTGGGCGACCACCAGATCGACCGATACAGCGCATTTGGATATGCGATCCGGCGACCATCGGTGGCGAGACCCGAGACGCCGTGCAGCGCGCGCAACGCCTGCGGCACCTTTACGCGCCTGCCGGTGAGCGCCGAGGCGGTACGGATCCTCGTCATTCGGCCGGGGGCCGGCGACTCGGGCCAACCAACACGGTGCCGGGCGACGAGGAAGGCACCCTGAGCGCGACCGTCATGGATGACTGTGCCGTGGCCGGTCCGGAGGTTGTACGCGTGGACCGCCGACATACCGTCCGGACCGGTTCCCTGGACCCAGGTCGCGATCCCGTCCAGGGCTTGCGGCGGCCGCAGCGGGCTCTCCCAGAACTCGCCGTTCGGCGATCGCGTGGCAGCACCGATCTGCGTCACCTTTCCGGAACGCGAGTCCCAGGTCCAGACGGTGAAGTCGCCGACGCTCGTGAGCGAGTGGTACTCCGCCCAGACGAGCCAGCGGCCGTCGAAGGCGCCGTCTGCCTGATCTGCCGTTGGATCGGGGAACGCTTTGATCCGCTTCACTGCACTCGTCCTCGCATCGATCTCCGCGACCCCGGAGAACTTCGAGGAGTAGACCGCCGCAAAGAACGCACGGCGATCGTGCGCGAGCGCGAACGGCACAAGCGGGGTCGTCCGTGATAGCCCCACGACGTGGCGCGAAAGCGCGCGGCGCCATGAACCATTCGACCAAGCCTTGCACCAGCCGCCGTGCCGGTGGCCGGTAGCCGAGCTGGCCCCGTGGACGCCACCCGGCGCGCAGAAAAGGGCCGCGGCGGCCACCGGAGCAAGGCGACCGATGCCGGACCAGCTACCAGACGTAGCCGCGCCCCGAGACGATCGTCACGATCGTGCTGCTCGCGAGAGTCGAATAGGCAGGCACGCTTCCGGACCACGAGATCGAGCTCGCGCCGTGCACCGAATCCTCGTACATCGTCGAACCGCCGGTGTTCTGGTACCCGCGGATCTCGAACCAATGGAAGATCTCCCGGTTTGTCGGGTGTCCTACGAGGTGCGGCCCGCCGGGAGCCTCCCAGGCGTCACCGACCAGCGGCGCCCGGACGGTGTAGATGTCCACCCGCAGATCGCGCTTGTAGGTGCTGACGGTGTCCGAGGTCACGGCGATGGAGACCGGCTGTGGCACGTAGTAGTTCCGGCCCTGCATCGCGTTCAATACGTCCGGGACCGGATAGCCCGACGGCGCGGTTCCACCGCCCGACCACGCGGTTCCATCCGTCGTGGTGTGGAGCTTCGTCGCGGCGGATGCCTGGGAAAGGGAGATACCGATTGCGCCGAGAGCTTCGTGGACGGATGCCGGGCCGCAGTAGTAGCTCGTCGACTGCGCGGTCTGATTCGCGGCCAGGTGCGCAGAGCTCGGATAGCCGCCGCCACTACAGCTTGCGCACACGACGGACGGGCTGATCGATGCGGCGAGAGTCACGTCGGTTCCCGCCGGCTCGGCCGCCCGCTTCACTGCCGTCATCTCCACCTGTTCGGCAGTCAGCGGCAAATGGGGGTCGGTGTCGTACGCGGTTTTCCACGCCGCATCGTCGGCCCGAGCCGTTCCGCTCGAGCCGATGACGAAGATTGCGAAAGTGGCGGTCAGGGCCAACGAGCGAATGACGTAACGCATAATCCAGACTCCTCACTGGGCGCGATTTGAACGGATCGAATTGGTGTACGCAGTCGGGCCTCGATGCGCAAGGCGTTCCGCAATTCCGGCGCTAAATTGGCACGGTCTCGTTACGACGTGACCGGCCCGGCTACGATCTGCCCGCCATGGAGCCGACTCGCGACCGTGCCTGGGAGACCCTCACGCGCTACACGAAGAGCGAGTCGCTCCTGCGTCACGCGCTCGCCGTCGAGGCCTCGACCGCGGCATATGCACGGAAGTTCGGCGAGGACGAGGAGCTCTGGCGCGTAGCGGCGCTGTTGCACGACTTCGACTACGAGATGCATCCGACGCTCGACAAGCACCCGCAGGACGGCGCCCCGATCCTGCGGGAGGAGGGCTATCCGGAGGAGATCGTCGAGACCGTGCTCTCCCATGCCGAGCACCTCGCCCGCCCGCGCGACACGCTTTTGAAGAAGGCGCTCTTTGCCTGCGACGAGCTGAGCGGCTTCGTCCACGCCTGCGCGCTCGTGCGCCCGACCGGGCTCGAGGGGCTCGAGCCGAAGTCGGTGAAGAAGAAGCTCAAGCAGCCGTCGTTCGCGGCCGGCGTGCACCGCGACGAGGTCTACAGGGGCGCAGAGGATCTCGGCGTCGACCTCGACGACCACATCCGCACCATCGTCGCGGCGCTACAGCCCATCTCCGCGGAGCTGGGGTTACCCGCCTAGGCCGGCGGCGAGGCGATGGAGGTCGTCCTCGCTCGTCCACCAGCCGCACGAGGCGCGAACGAGGTTGCGCCCCGGGAGCTCGCGGACGATCACGCCTCCCTCGTGGAGCGTGGCCACGAGCTCGGCGGGATCGGCCGACGGCCGGAACGAGACGAGCGTCGACTGCGCGGCGGGGGTCACCACGTCCACGAGCGGCTCGAGGAGCTCGCGACAGCGCGCGGCCGCGGCGGCTGCACCCTCGTACCGCCACTCCGGATGCACCCCGAGCGCAGCCTCGAGGCCGGCTAGCGACGGCGCGCCGATCCAGCCCGCGTCGAAGCGCCGCGCGCCGTCCTTCGGCACGAACGAGCCGTCCGCCTCGTAGCTCTGGGTCGAGAACATGCTGGGGAGCGCCACACGCAGCCGCTCGGGATCGCGCACGAACAGCGCCCCTGAGGGATCGGGGCCGCAGAGCCACTTCTGCGCCGAGACGGTGTAGAAGTCGGCGCCGGTGAGATCGACGGGAATCGCGCCGGCCGACTGCGCGCCGTCGACGAGCAGGGGCGGCCCGTCCGGTCGTCGCAGCCGAGCGAGGTCGAGTCTGCGCCCCGTCGTCCAGAGAACGTGGGAGACCGCGATCAGCCGCGTCCGTGGCGTCACGGCTGCCAGCAGCGCGTCCTCGTCCGCCTCTGTCAGCACGACCCGGGCGCCGCTCCCGTGCAGCTGGCCGAGCAGGCCGAAGTGCTCCTGGTCGGTCGTGACGATCTCGTCGTTCTCGTCCAGTCCCAGCCCCGAGACCACCACCTGGCAGCCGCGCGTCGTCGACTCCGTGAGCGCGACGAGATCCGGGGACGTCCCGAGGACGCCGGCGATGCCGTCCCGGACGCGTTCCCGCAGCTCGAAGAGCTCCTCGATGTACTCCTTGCCGCTCCGGCCCTCGTCGAGGTCGCGCTCGAGCCTTGCCGAGGCCGCGTCGACCGTTGCCTGCGGTAGCGGCCCGCTCGAGCCGGCGTTGAGGAACGCGTACCGCTCGAAGACCGGGAACTGGGCGCGCGCCTCGTCGAGCGTCATGTCACGACCGCCTCGACCGGCGCATGGTCGGAGAGGACGTGGCCGTCGAGGGTGCGGCGCTCGAGCGGCCACGCCGACGGTCCGTCGCGCAGCTGCAGCCCGCGTACGAGGATCTGGTCGATGCTGCCGGCGAGCGGGGCCGAGAACCCGTCCGCCGTGGGCGAGACGAGGTTCGCGTCGCCTGCGAGGATCGAGCGCTCACGCGCCAGCGCGACGACGCGGTCGAACTGCTCGCGGTCGCCGTCGATGTGGAAGTTGACCACCGTCACGCCGTCGAGATCGACGGCGTGGGCGACCCGCCGCAGCTTCGCCTCGCCCACCACGTGCTCACCGAGGTCGCGTGCCGCGTTGCGAGTCAGGATCGCGTCCCCTTCTCCCGTGAAGGCAGACCGCAACAGCCCGTGGTGGAGCGCGGTGACCGCCCGGGCACCGACCGGGAGCAGGGGCCGCCTCGCGATCGCAGTTGTCGCGTGCATCCCGCTCCAGCTCTCCAGATGACGCAACGCCCACACCGGCAGCTCCTGCAGACAGACGACGTCCGGACCGTCGCGGGTCACGAGCTCGATCATCTGGCGGAGGAAGGCCCGCCGCCCGGGCGGAGACGGTCTCCCGTGGAAGAGGTTCCAAGTCCGCACGAGCATGGCCACGGCGTAGCGTACGAGGCCGTGCGCGTGCTGCTCGCCGATCCACCGGCCTTCACCCCGCCCTACGACCACGAGCTCGCCGCGGCGCTGGCGCGGGCGGGCGCGGAGGTCGAGCTCGTCACGTCTCGCTTCCGCTTCGGCGCCGCGCCGGAGCCGGACGGATACCGGCGCCGCGAGCTCTTCTATCCCCTCTCGTCGCGCGCCTTCGGCCGCTCGGCGCTGCGCCTGCCGCTCAAGATCGCGGAGCATCCGCTCGGGCTCGCCTCACTCCGCCGCATGCAGGCGGACGTGCTCCACATGCAGTGGCTGCCCGCGCCCGAGCTCGACGCACTCCTCTTCCGCCCGCACTTGCCGTCGGTCTTCACGGCGCACGACCTGCTCCCTCGCCGCACCGCACACCGCACGGGCCTCTGGCGCCGGCTGTTCGCGCGCTTCGAGCGGATCGTCGTTCACAGCGAGAGCGGCCGGGAGACGCTCGTTGCGCTCGGCGTGGAGGCGGAACGGCTCCGGGTCATCCCGCATCCGGTGTTCCCTAGCGCGCCCGAGCGGCGGGACGACGGGCACACCGTGCTCGCCTTCGGGATCATCCGCCCCTACAAGGGGCTCGGCGATGCCATCGAGGCGGTGCGGCAGGCCGGGGACGCACGGCTGCTGGTGGCGGGTGATCCGCTCGAGCCGGTCGAGCCGTATCGCGCCGCGGCCAACGGGCTCGAGGTCGAGTGGCGGCTCGGCTATCTCGCCCCGCCGGAGATCGACCGCGCCTTCGGCGACGCGACCATCGCCGTCTTCCCGTATCGGCCCGAGCTCGACCAGAGCGGCGCCCTGCTGCGCGCGCTCGGCGCTGGAGTCCCGGCCGTCGCCTACGACATCGGCGGCATCGCCGAGCCGGTTCGTCGCTTCGGAGCCGGCCGTGTCGTCCCCGCCGGCGACGTGGCGGGTCTCGCGGAGGCCGTCCACGAGCTGCTCGCCGACTCGCAGGCGCTCGAGCGTGCCCGCGAGGGTGCGCTGCGTGCTCGCGACGAGCTCACGTGGGAAGCGGCGGCCCGCGCGCATCTTGCCCTCTACGGGGAGATCGCGTGAGGCTCCGCCGCGACCCGTTTCGCGATGTGATCGCGCGCCAGCTCGGCCTCTTCGTCGAGGACGAGGTCGATCTGCTCGAGGAGTGCCGTGAGAAGTTCCGCGTCTACAACAGTGCAGACCGCGAGGATCGCGAGGAGGCGTACGGCGATTTCAGCGACGCGGTCGAGACCGCGACCGAGGCGCTCGCGGACATGCGCGATCGGTTCGCGCGCACGCTGGACGATGACGCCGCCGAGACGTACGAGGATTCCTTCAACCGCGCCGTCCGGAAGCGCTGGCCCGAGCTCGGCCTGGAGATCGAGAACCGGTGACGGGGCGCATCGAGGACTACGCGCTGCTCGGCGACCTCCAGACGGCGGCCCTCGTCGACCGCGGCGGCTCCGTGGACTGGCTCTGCTTCCCCCGCTTCGATTCCGGCGCCTGCTTCGCCGCGCTCCTCGGCGGCCCGGACTGCGGCCGCTGGCTCCTCGCCCCCTCGACCCCAGCGACGAGCACGCGCCGCTACCTCCATGACACGCTCGTGCTCGAGACGACCTGGGAGACGGAGGACGGCTCCCGGGCCCGCGTCCTCGACTTCATGCCGCCGCGGGGGAACGCACCGGACATCGTGCGTATCGTCGAGGGCGTCAAGGGCCGCGTCGAGTTCCGCTCGGAGCTCACGATCCGCTTCGACTACGGGCGCATCGTCCCGTGGGTGCGGAAGCGCACGCACGAGGAGGACACGCGGGTCGCCGTCGCGGGCCCCGACGCACTCTGCTTCCGGACGCCCGCCCAGACACGCGGCGAGGATTTGCGCACAGTCTCGGAGCTCGAGGTCGACGAGGGCGAGCGTGTTCCGTTCGTCCTCACGTGGTTCCCCTCACACGAGGACCCTCCCGAGGCGATCGACCCTGAGCGGGCGCTCTCCGAGACCGAGAGCTACTGGCGCTGGTGGAGCGAGTTCTGTCCGCTCGAGCTGCCGGCCGAATGGTCGGCGCTGGTCCGCCGCTCGCTGATCGTGCTCAAGGCTCTCACGTACGGGCCGACGGGCGGGATCGTCGCGGCCCCGACGACGTCGCTGCCGGAGTGGATCGGCTCGGTCCGCAACTGGGACTATCGCTACTGCTGGCTCCGGGACGCGACGTTGACGCTGCTCGCCCTCCTCCATTGCGGTCACGGCGTGGAGGCAGGCGCCTGGCGGCGCTGGCTGTTGCGCGCGATCGCCGGTGACCCGGCGGACGTTCAGATCATGTACGGCGTCGCCGGCGAGCGACGGCTGAGCGAGTTCGAGCTCCCGTGGTTGAACGGGTACGAGGGCTCGCGGCCCGTGCGGGTGGGAAACGCGGCGAGCGAGCAGTTCCAGCTCGACGTCTACGGAGAGGTGCTCGACTGCCTCTATCAGGCCCTCGCACACGGGCTCGCGGCCGACCCGAACGCGTGGCAGGTCCAGCTCAGACTGCTCGACCACCTCGAGGAGGCGTGGCGCGAGCCGGACGACGGTATCTGGGAGATCCGCGGCGAGCGCCGTCACTTCGTCCACTCCAAGGCGATGGCGTGGGTCGCCTTCGACCGAGCGGTGCGGACCATCGAGGAGCATGGGCTCGACGGGCCGGCCGACCGCTGGCGCGCGGTGCGCGACGAGATCCAGCGCGACGTGTGCGAGCGCGGCTTCGATCCCGAGCTCAACTCCTTCACCCAGTCCTACGGCTCGCAGGAACTGGACGCCAGCCTCCTCCTGTTGCCGCTCGTCGGATTCTTGCCGGCGACCGACCCGCGCATTCGCGGCACGATCGAGGCGGTGGAGCGAGAGCTCCTGCACGAGGGCTTCGTCCTCCGCTACCGGACCCACGCGGACGGGGTCGACGGGCTTCCAGCGGGCGAGGGCGTCTTCCTGCCCTGCTCGTTCTGGCTCGTGGACTGCTACGAGCTGCTCGGCCGGCACGCCGACGCGCACGAGCTCTTCGGCCGCCTCGTCGGTCTGTCGAACGATCTCGGCCTGCTCGCAGAGGAGTACGACCCGCAGGCTGGACGGCTGCTCGGCAACTTCCCCCAGGCATTCACGCACCTCGCGCTCGTGAACACGGCGTTCAACCTCGCGCCGCACCTGCCGTCGCCGATGCATCGCCGGCACGCGACCCGGCGCTAGCCGTCGCCTGCGCATCCTCGACGGCGCCTGCGGCATTGACGAGGGCGAGGTGGCTCAGCCCCTGCGGGAAGTTCCCCAGGAGCTCCCCGCTCGATGGGTCGATCTCCTCCGAGAAGAGTCCCAGGTCGTTTGCGTACGGGAGGATCTGCTCCATGGTCTCGCAGGCCTCGTCGACGCGCCCGAGCCGCGCGAGAGCCTCGACGACCCAGAAGGAGCACGCCGCGAACGCTCCCTCCTGGTCCACGTGCTCGCTCGTGCGATAGAGGAGCCCCGGCGCGGCGGCGAGCCGCTCCCGGATCGTGTCGACGGTCCGGTTGAGCCGCTCGGACTCGGGATAGCCCTGCCGGCAGGCTCGGAGCACGCCGGCGTCGAGCGAGTCTTCCCCTGCCCAGCCGCAGTACGCACCGAGCTCCTCCGACCAGCAGCGCTCCTCGATCCAGGCGTGAAGACGGTCGTGCTGCTCCCGCCACTGCAAGACGTGTGTGTCCGGCAGATGCCCGTCCGCAGCGAGGCGGAGCGCCTGGTCGAAGGCCGTCCAGACCGCGATCTTGGAGGCCGTGTAATGACGATGCTCGTCGAGCTCCCACATCCCGGAGTCCTCGTCCCTCCAGAGGACCGCGACGCGGTCGACGCAGCCGGCCAGCATCTCAGCCGTCGCGTCGTCGAGGACGTTCCCCCGGGAGACGTACAGACCGGCGGTCTCGAGCAGGTCGCCCCACGAGCCCAGCTGGAGCTGGTTGCGTGCCGCGTTGCCGTAGCGGACCGGCCGTGAGTCGCGGTAGCCCCGGAGATGGTCGAGCGTCTCGCTCCGCTTCGGCACGTCGCCGTCGAGGTCGTAGAAGGGATGGAGGTCGGGAGCGGTCGGGCGGACGGCGCGCAGGAGGCAACCGAACGACTCCTGGACCTGCTCGGGAATGCCGAGTCGCATCAGCGCGTCAAGGGTGAACGCCGAGTCGCGAACCCACGAGTAGCGGTAGTCGTAGTTCTTCTCGCCGCCGATGACCTCCGGCAGGGAGGTCGTGGGCGCGGCGGCGATGCTGCCGTTCGGCGCGTAGACGAGGAGCTTGAGCGCGAGCGCGCTACGCGCCACCTCTTCCTCCCAGGGTCCGTCGTAGCTCCAGAAGCCGAGCCAGCGTTCCCAGACTCGGCAGGTGGCGTCGAGCCGGGCCTCGACGTGGTCGCGGCCCGGCACGTGCAACGGCTGCTCGTGCGCTGCGACGAGCGCGAGCATCGCGGTCTCCCCCGCCGCGATCTCGAACGAGCCGGCGAGGGCGTCGTCTTCCGCTTCCACGGCTCCGGCATCCCACGACATGACTGCGAGCTGCTGGTCGTTGCCGGCCGCGACGAGGATGTCGCCGCGGCGCCCGATTTGCGGCGACTCGCGGCCCCAGTCGAAGCGGGGCTCGACCCGCCACTCCAGCCGCACCGACCCCTCAAGCCCCTCGATGCGCCGCGCATACTCGACCCACGGGAGCAGGCCACCGTCCTGGAGCGTCAGCGCCTCAGTGACGCGCACCGTGCCGTCACCGCTGCGGTACGTGGTCTCGAGAACGTTCGTCCGCCCGACGTAGCGGCGAGCCGCCTCGTACTTCCCGGCCGGCGCAAGGGTGAAGCGGCCACCCCGCTCGGGGTCGAGGATCGCCGCGAAAGTGGTCGGCGCGTGCAGGCTCGGCAGCGACATGAAGTCGACGGAGCCGTCCGCGGCCACGAGCGCGACCGTCCGGCCGTCGCCGATCGCGGCATACGACCCGATCGGCGCGAAGCCGTCCCCACGTTTCACTCCCGGTAAACGCGTGGATCCCGCCTGAGGTAGCGGCCTCAGCGCCTCTGACCCGCACTGACTATCAGGCTCACCTTGCCGCTGTGCTTGAGGTGGCTTCCCGCCCGCGGGCTCTCCGAGATGACGAGGCCCGCCTTCACCCGGCTCGAGAAGGCGTGCCTGATCCTGCCCGCCGAGCAGAAGTGGGCCTTCAGCGCCCGCTTGGCGGCGGCAAGGCTCTTGCCCTTCACGTTCGGCACCACACAGTTCCTGAGCGTGAACTTCGCCGTGGCCGAGAGTGGGCCGTGGACGCTGAGCTTGCACCTGGAGCGGCCGTGGCATGCGCCCGACCAGCCGGCGAAGGCGGAGCCCCTTGCTGCCTTCACCTTCAGAGTCACCGACTTGCCGAAGGCGAACGCGTGCGAGCACTTCTTCGGACAACTGATTCCCTTCGGGGAGCTCGTGATCCTGCCGGAGCCGCTGCCCCTCCTGCGCACCTTCACGAGCTGTGCGGGCGGCCTGGTGTACGTGAACGAGCCGGTCGCAGCCGGAGCGCCGGTCGCATCGCTCTCGACCGTCCTGAGGGTGACCGGCACCGTCCCGATCTTGTTCAGCGGCGCACTCACGGTGACCGTGTCCGTCGAGCCGCAGTCGAGCAGCGCCTCGGCGTTCGTGGCGTCCGCTGCGGTCACGTTGCCGAAGGTGACCTTGGTCACGCAGCCGAGGTTCTGACCCGTGATCGTCACCTGGGTCCCACCGGTAGCCGGCCCAGAGCCCGGTGCGATCGAGTCGATCTTCGGATTGCCGGGCGGGTAGAGAATGAACACGTCGGACAGGTCGTTGTCGGCCGAGGTGGCCGCCGAGCAGTCGGTGACGGTGCACACCTGCGTGTCCACGACGGCCGGGTTCTGCGAGACCGTGGTCGTGTTCAGCTTCGTGTCGCTTGCCGCCGTGAAGTGGTACTGCGTGCCGAGCGAGAACGGCGTCGCAACGTCGGTGAAGATCACAACAACGCTCTGGTTCGCGAATCCGGTGCCGTCGATCTCAATCGGCGTCCCGCCTGTGTCCGGGCCGGCGTTGGTGCCGGCCGTCGGTCCCGCGGTCGCCTGCACGCTCGAGACGGTGGGCACGCCGGCATACGTCGCGTTCGTCGAGTTCGACAGTCCCGCGACCGTCTGGATGCTGACGGGCGTGGTCTTCGGGCCGACCGTGATGTCCTCGAATCCGGGCGCGCGGATCTCGATCTTCGTGCCCGTGACGCTCACGAGGTTGAAGAACTGCTGCGACGAGGCCTGCGTGGGATCGCCGAAGTTGACCCACTCGAGGGTGGCCAGGTTGAAGCCCCTGCCGAGGATCGTGACGACCGAGTCTCCCTCCTCGCTGGCCAGCGAGTCCGGCCCGTTGCTCGTGGAGATCGACGTGATCGCCGGCGTCGGCACGTAGTCGTACTCGGTCGCGGCCGGCGCGGGCTCCTGGCCCTGCGGCGCCGGGATCACGCCGTCGTCGGCCACGTTGAACGCACCCTCGTAGAGCGGCAGGATCGTGGAGTCGGTGCTGGTCCCGTTGGGCGTGGTCACCTCGACCTGCGTCTGGCAGATGTCGTTGGTCGCGTTCTGGCTCGGATCGAAGCTCGAGCCGTCCTGCTCGCAGACGGTCGTCCCGTTCTGGAAGGCCGGAACCGTGACCTTGATCTGCGTGTCCGTGCTCGAGACGATCGCGCCGGGCACCCCGCCGAAGGTGACGCCCGTCGCTCCGGTGAAGCCCGCCCCGTAGACCGTGACGGTGTTGCCGCCCGCATCCGGGCCGGCGTAGGTGTGCACCCCCGTCACCGTCGGAAGCGGCTGCGACGTGCCGTTGTCGTCGACGTAGGTGAACCAGCTGTTCACGTTGACCGCGCTCGTCTCACCGTCGTGGAGCGTCACGGTCACCTGCACGCGGCCCGCACCGCTCGTCGGATCGGTCGGCGGGAGCACGCCGGCGGCAGCGGGGAACGTCACGGCGATGTGGCTTGCGTCGGTGACGTCGAAGTCGGCGGCGGGAACCTGGTAGTCGCCGACCTGGACGCTCACCACGGGGTTCGCGGCGTCCTGGAAGTGCGAGCCGGTGATCGTCACGCCTGTGCTCGGGTCGGAGGTGAAGGCGGTCGAGGGCGAGAGATTCGTGACGGTCGGCCGGGTGGCCGCCCGGGCCTGGCTGCAGAGGTAGAACGCGAGCCCGGCTCCGCCACCCGGCTGAGTCAGCTGCGGCGTTCCGAGACCGGAGGCCATGTCGTAGCCGGCGGTTGCCTGGAACAGGTTCGAGTCGCCGTACGGATCGTTGTTGCCGACCGTGATGTCGTTGAACGACGCCGCGTAGGCGGTCGGATTCGACGCCACCGAGTAGAGGAGCGGGTTGAGGAAGCCGACGCCGTTCTGCGTGGCCGGATTGGCCTGGCAGGTGGCCGATGCGTTGACGTCCGCCAGCATGGCCGCCCACAGCGGGGCCGCCGACGAGGTGCCGCCGATCGTGTTCCAACCGCCGAACGCCTCGATGTAGACCGTGATCGCGCCGGTGAACTCGTCGGAGTTGGCGCTGACGTCGGGGATCTGGCGACAGGCCGGCTGGGTCGACCCGGCAGCGTTGTCGTCGAGGCAGAAGCTCGTTCCCTCGAAGCTCTCGGCGGCGGTCACGGCGCCGGAGTTGCTCGGAGAGGCCGCGCCTCCGGGGACCTGCGGGGCGGACTGCCACGCAGGCATCGGCCACGACTCGGAGATGCCGCCGCCCGCCGCGCCCCACGCCGCGCCGTCGTTCCAGACGTGCTCGGACGCAGGCTGGGTGGCGTTGTCCATCGTGGTACCGCCGGTGGCCACGACGTACGGCTGGCTCGAGGGATCGTCGACCGACAGGACCGGGTCGACGGGCGCCGTCGTCTGGAAGGCGTTGCAGTCGTTGCTGCCCGCGTCCCCGGCAGCCGAGAAGATGGTCTGCCCCTGGGCGGCGGCCTGCTGGAAGATGAGGTTCTCGGCCTCCTGGACACCCGGGGATCCCTGCTGCACAGCCTGCTCGCAGAGCCCCCAGCTCGTGGTCACGATTCGGTCGACGTTGTCGTTGACGATCTGCGCGTACTCGTCGAGCGAACCGAAGGTGTTGTTCGGCGTCTCGTAGACGTCGATGCTCGCGCCGGGAGCGAAGGCGGAGACGTTCTGGATGTCGAGGATCGCCTCGCCCTCGCCGGGCCCGGCGGTCTGCCCGCCGTCCACGTTCTTGACGTGCACCCGGCCGAGCATCGCGGCGGCCTGGGTCGCGCCGAAGTAGCACGTGTCGAACGTCTGGAGGTCGCTCATCAGGAACGGCTCGAGCTCGTAGACGGCGATGTGCTGGCCGGCTCCGGTGTCACCGGCCCCGTAGAGTCCGAACACGCCGTAGGCGTTCGCGATCTGATCGTCGGTGAGGCCGCCGAACGCCTCGGCCGCGCCGGTCGCATCGCTGCAGGGCGTGGGCGAGCCCGCGGGATGGGTGAACGTCGCACTCTTCGCGGCAGCGTGGCTGCCCTGCAGCGCCTTCGGCGCGCGGATGACCCCCGAGGGCCGTAGCTGCACAGTGGTGTCGAGACCGACGACCGCCGTGACGTCCTTCGCGATCGTCGCCGGCACCTGGATGGGGCCGGTCCGCGCCCGGCCGATCGCGCCGTCGGCGAGCCTGTAGCGCTGCAGCCCCGTGCGGAAGGCGGACTCGACGTGGCTCGCGGGAGCCTGGAAGTGGACGAACAGGCCGTCCCGGGCAACCTTCGTAACCGTGAGCCCCGAGCCCCGCAGCTGCGACTTGACGGCGTCGATGGTCGAGGGGCTCGGGCCGAATCTCTCCGCGAAGGCGGCCGGAGTGAGGTAGCGACGGAACAGGGGGGAATGCTTGTCGGTCACCTGCGCGATGAAGCGCGTCAAGCCGGACCGGTCGCGCGGCTGCAGCACCACGGCGCCGGCTACGGTCGCCGACGGCGTGACCGCGCCAAGTGCCTTCGCGCCGTGCGGAATGAGTGGCTTCGGCGCCACGACCCGCGTGCCGGTTGGTGCGGCGGCGCCGGCCCCCGCGGCCGAGATCGCGCAGCACACGAACGCCAGGAGCGACGCTGCCACCGGCGCTCGGGCGCCCACGAACCTCTTCATGTCGATCCTCCTGATCGCACGGCAACAGCCGCCCCCCTGAGTGCGGCCCCAACCCGACCTGTGAAGTGAGACGTGATGCGGGATCAGACGTTAGCTAGGAGGGCTCGGAGAACCAGGCCGAGCGGCTTCCGCCGAACCCTCCTAGCGGTGGCCGAAGTGGTGGGCGCGCGGGAGCGCGGCGTGGACGTCGGCGCCGTCGGTCAGAGACCGCGCGAGCGGCGCGAGCGAGACGAGCTCGTCCACGAGCACGTTCCGGTTCCGGTCGGAGTGCTCGTAGCGACCGCGTACGAGCAGAAGGGGCTCACTGCGCACGACCGCGCGGTACCGCTCGTACACCTGCGGCAAGACGATCAGGTTCACCTGCGCGAGCTCGTCCTCGAGGAGCATGAAGACGACGCCGTTCGCAGTCGCCGGCCGCTGCCGCGCGACCACCAGCCCCGCGAGCTGCACCTCCGCGCGGTGCGGCTTCTCTCGCAGCTCGGCGCTCGAGAGCGTCCCCGGCGGCAGGTGCGGGCGGAGCAGCTCGAGTGGGTGGACGCCGACGGACAGGCTCGTCGTCCGGTAGTCGCTGAGCATCCGCTCCCAAACGGTCGGCTCGGGCAGCTCCGGCGTCGCGACGGTGGGCTCGAGCGGCAGCGCGAGCTGCTTGGCCTCCCCCGCCGTCCCCGGCACGCTCGCCGGTCGCGGCACGAGCCCGAGCTGCCAGAGGAGCTCGCGACGCCGCAGCCCGAAGCAGTCGAACGCGCCCGACTCGGCGAGCGCACGCAGCTCGTCCTCCGAGAGCCCGGTGCGTTGCGCGAGCTCGCGGATCGACGAGTACGGCCGCCTGGCCGCGACGCTCTCCGCGTCGTCCTCCCCCAGCCCGGTCACGTACTTCAGCCCGACGCGTACCGCACCGTCCTCTTCGATCGTGCAGCCGGCGTCGCTGCGGTTCACGTCGGGCGGACGCGTCTCGACTCCGCGCTTCTGCCCGTCGCGCACGAGCGTCGCGGGCGGATAGAAGCCCATCGGCTGAGCGTTGAGGAGCGCGGCGAGGAACTCCGGCGCGTAGTGGTGCCGCAACCACGCCGACTGGTACGCCAGGAGCCCGAACGCCGCGGCGTGCGACTTCGGGAAGCCGAAGCCCGAGAAGGCGACGAGCTTGTCGTAGAGCTCGTGCGCCTGCGGCTCCTCCACCCCCTTCTCGAGCGCCCCCGCGACGAACCGCTCGCGCCACGCCTCGAGCGCCGCGTGCGAGCGCTTGCGGCTCATCGCGCGCCGCAGCCCTTCCGCCTCGCCGACCGAGAAGCCGGCGAGGTGGACGGCGACGTCGAGCACCTGGTCCTGGAAGACGACCACGCCGAGCGTCTCGCGCAGCGGCTCCTCGAGCAGCGGGTGGTCGGCCGGCGCGCGGTAGCCCGGGTCGTCGCGCAGCAGCTGGCGCCGCTCGACGTACGGATGCACGGCCTTTCCCTGAATCGGCCCCGGGCGCACGAGCGCGACCTGCACCGTGATGTCGTCGATCGTCTCCGGCCGCGTGCGGAGGATGACCTGCATCTGCGCGCGGCTCTCGATCTGGAAGCAGCCGACCGTGTCGGCCTTCTGGATCTCGGCGAACACGTCCGCATCGTCGAGCGGCACGCGCGAGAGGTCGATCTGCTCGCCGCGGTTCCGCGCGATCAGGTCGACGCACTCCTCGACCGCCGAGAGCATCCCGAGCCCGAGCAGGTCGATCTTGAGGAAGCCGGCATCGGCGCAGGAGTCCTTGTCCCACTGGCACATCTGACGGCCCTCCATCGCCGCCGGCTGTACCGGCACGAGCTCGACGAGCGGCCGCGAGGAGATGACCATCCCGCCCGGGTGCTGCGAGATGTGTCGCGGCAGGCCGGCGATCTCGGCGCAGAGAGCGCCGAACGCACGCCAGCGCGGCGAGCGGAGCTTCGTCGCCGCATCCGGCAGCGCGGCGATCTCGTCGGCGACGCGCTGCGCGTTCCAGCCGTCCGTGAGTCGGGCGAGCCGCTCGAGGTCGGCGTACGGGAGGCCGAGTGCCTTGCCGACGTCCCGGATCGCGCCGCGCGAGCGGTAGGTGGCGAAGGCGGCGACGAGCGAGGCGTGCTCGGATCCGTAGCGCTCGACGACGCGGACGATCAGCTTCTCCCGGATGTCACGGGGGAAGTCGAGGTCGATGTCGGGCACCGACGCGAGCTCCCGGTTGAGGAAGCGGCCGAGCGAGAGGTTGTTCGCGACCGGATCGACGTGCGAGAGACCGGTCAGGTAGCAGACGAGCGAGCCGACCGAGGAGCCGCGCCCGCGTCCGGGCGGCAGGACGTGCCGCATCGAGCCAGGGCCGCGCACCTCGAGCGCCACCTCGCGCGCGAGCTCGAGCACCTCCCAGTGGAGGAGGAAGAAGCCAGCGAGGCCGAGCTCGTCGATCAGCGCGAGCTCCTCCTCGAGCCGCCGGTGCACGCGCTGCTTGTGCCCGTTGAGGTCGTTGTACCGCTCGGTGAAGGCGCGCTCGCAGACGCGGCGTAGCTGGGCGATCGCCGGCTCCTCACCGTCCGAGAAGTCCGGGTAGCGGTAGCCCAGCTCCTCTGTCAGGTCGAACTCGAGCCGCTCGGCGAGCTCGCCGGTGCGGTCGACGGCGTCCGGGTCGTCTCCGAACCGGTCGCGCATCTCCGCGGGCGACAGAAGGACCGATTCGTGGTTGCCGCGCCGCTCCCGTTCGCAGCCTTCGAGCGAGGTGCGGCAGCGGACGGCTACGAGCACGTCCTGGAGCGCGGCGCGGCTGCGGTCGTGCGCATGGACGTCCCCCGTCGCGACCGTGGGGACGTCGAGCGAGGCGGCGAGGTCGCGCAGGTGCGCGTTCCGGCGCGTGTCCCCGCGCTCGTACGGGCGTTGCAGCTCGACATGGAAGCGCTCGCGCCCGAACGCGCGCGCGAGTCGTGCCGCTGCATTCGGGTCGCGCACCGCGAGCCCGTCGCGGGCGCAGCCGGAGAGGCAGACGAGGCCCTCGTTGAGCTCCTCGAGCACCGTCAGGTCGAGTCGTGGCGGCAGCGGCTCGCGGTTCGCCGTGTCGCGCGTGTGCGCGTGCGCAGCCGTGAGCAGCCGGCAGAGGTTCGCGTAGCCGCGCGCGTTCTCGACCAGCAACGTCACATGTGATTCGTCCGCGAGCGTGACCTCGGCGCCGGTGATCGGCCGCACGCCGAAGTGCTTCGCCGCGTGCGCGAACTCGAGCGAGCCGTAGACGCCGTCGTGGTCGGTGAGCGCGAGCGCCTCGTAGCCGAGCTCGGCCGCGCGGGCCGCGAGCTCCTCCGGCTGCGACGCGCCGTCGAGGAACGAGTAGGCCGAGTGCGCGTGCAGCTCGACGTAGGTCATGATCTGCGGAGATGGACGAGCCGTACTTCATCCGGCCCGGCGAGGGCGAGCAAGTTGGACGGTACGGGCACCGCGTTCTGTCCGAGCTGCCGCACATCGAGGCGCTCGAGCTCTCCTTCCCTGCCGATTTCGAGGGTGTCGATCCGCACATCCACCCCGACCACTCCGACTCGTTCTACGTTCTCGAGGGTGAGGTCGAGTTCTTCCGGGGCGGCGAGTGGCACCGCGCCGGGCCCGGCACCTTTCTCTCGGTGCCGCCGAACGTCGAGCACGGATTCCGCCCGGCGGGAACGGCGATCCGGCTGCTCAACTTCCACACGCCGAACGTGGGCTTCATCCAGGGGCTGCGGAGCTAGAGCCATCCCCGGAGTCTAAGCAAACATATGTTCGTGCGCGACAGACTGGCCCGCTCACGCCTCTATCTCGTCCTCGGCGGCGCCGACGCCGACGTGCTCGGCCCGGCGCTGCGGGGCGGCGTGGACATCGTCCAGCTCCGCGACAAAGAGTCCGAGGACGAGGCTCTGGTCGCCGCGGCCGAGCCGTTCCGTGCGGCATGCGAGGAGCACGGCGCCCTCTTCGTCCTCAACGACCGGCCCGACCTCGTCGAGTCGTGCGGCGCTCACGGCGTCCACGTCGGCCGGAGCGACATGCCGGTCGGCGAGGCGCGGGCGCTCGTCGGGCCGGACCGGCTGGTCGGGCTCTCGGCGTCGACTGCGGCCGAGCTCGCCGAGGTGGCCGGCGCCGACTACGTCGGGGTGACCGCGTTCGCGACGCCGACGAAGGACGATGCCATCGCGGGCGGTGTCGAGCTGCTTCGCGCCGCCGCGGAGACTCTCACGGTGCCGTGGTTCGCGATCGGCGGCATCGAGCTCTCGAACGTTGCCGAGGTGGCCGCTGTCGGCGCGCCCGGGGTCGCGGTCGTGCGCGCGATCAGGGACGCCGAGGATCCGGAGTCCGCCGCTCGAATGCTTCGGGCCGCCCTAGATCGGCAGCAGTAGATCGATCTCGTCGACGCGACGGTAGTGCTCGAGACTCGGGCGGCTCGGGTCCGCCTTCGCCTGCCCCGTCAGCTCGTCGAACGTAGGCCCGATCCGTTCGTAGACAGCGGGCGGGTCGCCGCGCAGCCGAGCCCGGAGGTAG
Source organism: Actinomycetota bacterium (assembly GCA_046731605.1). Taxonomy (GTDB): domain Bacteria; phylum Actinomycetota; class Thermoleophilia; order Gaiellales; family Gaiellaceae; genus Palsa-739. The sequence continues at coordinate 31,676 of JBKPLL010000002.1, forward strand.
CGGCCTCCTGGGAGCGTCCCGGAGTCGAGGCCCGGAGCCAGCTCGTCTCCTTCCCGCACCTCCACACACGCGCGATAGTCGTTGGCGACAGGATCGAACGCGCCGTAGAAGTGGCGCCCGCGTAGGGCAACGACGGCCTCGAGCTCGTCCCAGGCGCGACGGATGTGCTCGATCCCGTCGGGAACGCGGACGAACTGCACCGCGATCTCCTCGCGCTCGACCTCGGAGAACTCGCTCATGCTCCGCGCTGGGTATACCAACCGCCGCTCGCGCCGTCGTGGAAGACGACCGTGTTCTCGCCGCTCTCGAGCACGAGCTCGAAGTAACGGCGGACGACCGGATCCTCCGTCCACCAGCGGTCGACGACACGCCATTCCTCGCGCACGAGCGCGACGGCACGGTGGTTCACCTCGAGCGGCCTTGCATTCGCGTCGGCCTCGATCCGTGCGGCTCGGGGCGCGTTGAAGCGTGCGGCTACTCGTCCTTCGGCACCAGCAGAGCCCGCGACTCTGGAACTCGCGACCACGGCGCCACCTCCACGACGGTGCACACGGAGCCGGAGCCGGTGCTCGCCCGCACCTGGCGCAGGCCGTCCCGCAGGCGGGAGCGGTCCTCGGCGCCCGCTGCGAGCAGCTCGAGCTGATGCCCGGTCGGCTCGGTCAGCTCCACGAGCTCGAGGCGAAGTTCCGAGACGGGAGCCGGCAGCTCGGCGAGCCGCGGCGAGAGCGCGACGCGGATCCGGTCGGGGTCGGCGCTCGGCTCGCGCAGCGTCAGGGTCCGCCGCCACGAGCCGCCGCTCTCGAGCCGGGCCGAGAGTGCGAACTTGCGGACGAAGCGATCACGCCGCTCGGGCCGCGCGAGCGCGGTCTCGACGAGCCCTGCCAGCGCACGCCTGAGCGTGAGCTCGTTGCCGACCGCCTCCGGGAACTCGAGCGAGGCGGCGACGGGAGCGGGCGGGCGACGGCCGCGCACCCGCGCGGCCGTCCCGCCTCTCGCCAGGCCCCAGGCGCGCCGGCCGTCCGGCCCCAAACGTTCGGCGACGGCGCCTCCCGGGAGCCCGGCAAGCTGTCCCAGCTTGCGAACTCCGAGTGCTTCGAGCTCTTCGTAGCGGGCGCGCTCGAGCGGCAAGAGCGTGAGGGGCAGCGGCGCAAGGAACTGCGGCAGCTCCTCGTCGGCGACGACCACGACCTGCCCCGGCCGCGCGACCGAAGCTGCAGCGAGGGCAGCGAAGCGCCGACCGGCGGCGCCGATGCGCGCGTCCCACTCCGTCCCGACCGCCGCGAGCGCGCGTCTTAGCGCCGGCTCGAGGCCGCCGTAGAGCCGCTCGACTCCCCGCGTCTCGAAGTACGCGACTCCGAGCGCTGCCGTCTCGACCGAGAAGCCGGCGTCCTCGAGCGCATGCAGGATCTCCTCCCACCCACGCTCGGCACCGGCCGCGTCCGGCTCGACGAGCGCCAGCGACGGGCAGGAGGCGAGCGCCTCGCCCAGCCGCATCCCCGGGCGCACGCCTGCCGCCTCGGCAGCCGCGGTCACCGGCCCGAGCAACGGCTCGCCCTGGGGCTCGGGCGCGAGCGCCGCCGGACGCAGTGCGAGGGACGGCGTCCGCCGCAGCGCCGCCTTCAGCTCGAGCCCTGGAATGGTGAGACAAGCGATCACGGGAACGTATGTTCTATACGAACAGGTGTTCTCCTGTCAAGCCGACAACTAGCTAGCATCCGAAAAGTGCTTCCCGAGGGCGTACACCACTGGACGGCGACGCATCCCGAGTGGGAAGGGCCGGTGTCGGCATACGCGATCGACGACGGCAAGCGGCTGGTGCTCATCGATCCGATCGACGTGCCGGACGACGTTCGCGCGCTGTTCGGATCGCGCGGGATGGTCACGGTCCTCACCTCCACGTGGCACGAGCGCGACGCCGCATCGCTCGGCTTCCCCGTCTGGGCCCCGGCTCCCGATCGCCCCGAGGATCAGCTCGTCCCGGCGACGCGCTACGCGATCGGCGACTCCCTCTTCGGGCTGGAGGCGTATCCCGGCCGCGAAGGCCAGCTCGACCTCGTGCTCTGGAACGAGCGGATTCGAGCGGTGATCGCCGGCGACACGCTGATCGACCTGGGCAACGGGCTCGAGATCCCCGCGAGCTGGCTGCCGGACGGCGTCACGGTCGAGCAGGTCGCGGCGGGGCTGAGGCCGCTGCTCGACAAGGACGTGGAGCACGTGCTACCGACCCACGGCGAGCCCGCCGGCCGCGCGGCTCTCGAACGCGCTCTCGCCTGATCCGACGCGACCGTGGCTGAGCCGCGTGCCAGGTGCAGGATCGACAAGTGGCTGTGGGCAGCGCGCTTCGCGAAGACGCGGAGCGCGGCCACGGAGCTCGTTCTCGCGGGGCACGTCAAGGTCGGCGGCGAGCGGGTCAAGCCGGCGCGCGAGGTGACGCCCGGCGACACGATCGAGATCCGGCTCGGCACGGTCCGTCGCGTCGTCGTCGTGACCGGCCTCGCCGACCGCCGCGGGCCGGCGAAGGTCGCGGCGACGCTGTACGAGGAAACGCCGGAGTCGCGGGAGGAGCGGGAGCGGCTCTCGTTCGAGCGCCGGCTCGCGCGGCCGCTCGGAGCCGATCTCGGGGCTCGCCCGACGAAGCAGGAGCGGCGCCGGCTCGACGCCCTCCGACGCGGCCGGCGGCGCCGGTGAAGTGGGTCGTGCTCTTGCGCGCCGTCAACCTCGGCGCCCGCAACAAGGTGCCGATGGCAGAGCTGAGGGCTCAACTCGAGAACGCCGGCTACGAAGGCGTACGGACGTACATCGCGAGCGGCAACGTCATCCTCGACGGGCCAAGGAATCGGAGCGCGCTCGCCGCTCAGCTCGAGCGGCTCGTCTCGAAGGCATTTCGCGTGAACACGACCGCGATCCTCCGCACGCCGCAGGAGCTCGCCTCGATCGTCGAGGGACATCCGTTCGGCCCGGACGCGTCACACTCGCACGTCGTCTTCCTCGCCTCCAAGCCGAAGCGAGACGCGGCCGACCGGCTCGCCGCCCTCGATCCCTCACCCGACCGAGCGGTACTCGCGAGCACCGACGTCTACCTCCACTATCCCGCGGGATACCGCGGCTCGCGGCTCTCGGCGGCGCAGCTCGAGCGCGTGCTCGCCGTGCGCGGGACGCACCGCAACTGGCGGACGGTGGCCAAGCTGGCCGAGCTCGCCGCAGAGGCGTAGGCTCGCGCCGACACACGTTCAAAGGAGGGCCTCAATGGCACTGGCACGCGTTGTCTCGTTCGACGGAGTCGATTCGGATCGAATCAAGGAGATCAAGACCAGGATCGAGAGCGGCGAGCCGCCGGAGGGTCTGCCATCGAGCGAGCTTCTCATCCTCCACGACCCGGAGGGGCAGCGGTCACTCGCGATCGTCCTGTTCGAGAACGAAGAGGATTATCAGAAGGGCCACGAGATCCTCGACTCGATGCCCGGCCCGGAGACACCCGGCCAGCGAACGTCGGTCACGAAGTACGACGTGGCCGTGCGCACGACGTCGTGATCAGGTCGTGACCTCGGCCGCGGGGCCGACGCGGCGCACGTAGCGCGGGACGACGTCGAGGGCGTTCTCCCGCGCGCAGCGCTCGACGTCGGCCTCGAGGCCGTGCCGCCGCAGGTTGGCGGCGCTGCGGCCGGCGCTCAGCCCTTCGACGGCGTTCGGGAAGCTCTGCGCCAGCAGGATCGCTGCGCGGGCGGAATCCGCCGGCTCGCCTCCGAGCGCCTCGGCGATGCGGCCGGCGCAGTACGCGTCGTCGAGCGCGAGCTCGCCGAGCACGCCGGCACAGAGCACCGCCACGTCCTCCCCGGTCTCACGCGCCGCCGCCGCGATCGCGTCGAGGTTGAGGAGCGAACCGACGTAGACCTTCTGGAAGCGCTCCGCGGCCGCGACGAGCAGCCGTGTCCCGTTGGTCGTCGTCAGGAGCAGCGTCTCGGCCGCGGGCTCGCCTTCGAGCTCCCGGGGGGAGTTGCCGAAATCGAAGCCCTCGATGTGCTCCAGCCGCCGCTCGCCGGCCAGCTTCGCCGGTCCTTCCTTCTCCGCAAGCGTCCGCGCCTCGTCGATCTCGGCGCAGCAGAGTACGCGCCGGTAGCCGGAGGCGAGTGCCTGGCAGATCGTGGAGGTCGCGCGCAGGACGTCGACGACGATCCCGACCGGAGCGGGCGTGAGCTCGCCCGGCGTGAAGGCAACGTGGACACGCACAGCGGGGGCTAGGCTAGCCCGGATGTCGACGGTCGAGACCCGTTACTGCTACCGGCATCCCCACCGCGAGACCGGGCTCTCCTGCTCGGAGTGCGGGCGTCCGATCTGCGCGGACTGCGCGACGTTCGCTCCGGTTGGGATCCGCTGCCCGGATCACGCAAGGGTTCGCAGCGGGCCGGCGACGAAGATCAAGCCGCGCCCCGTGCGCCGCTCGCCAGGCGTCGCCCTCGCCTCGGGGAATGCGCCGATCACCAGGGCTCTGATCGTGATCAATCTCGCGATCTACCTGATCACGGCCGTCCAGGGCGCCGGGCTCAACAACCCCGGCGGTGCGTTGTTCAACAAGTTCATCCTCGTGGGCTCGAACCAGCACGGGATCTTCGTCCTCCCGGTCGGCGATCTCACGCATGACCACCAGTGGTGGAGGCTCGTGACCGCGATGTTCCTGCACGGCTCGATCCTCCACATCGCGTTCAACATGTACGCCCTCTGGGTGATCGGCACGCCGGTCGAGCAGTACCTCGGCAGGGCACGCTATCTCGGGCTCTATTTCGTCTCGGGGCTGGCCGGCTCGGCCGGGGCGCTCCTGCAGTCCCCGTTCACGCCCGTGGTCGGAGCTTCCGGCGCAATCTTCGGGATCCTCGGGGCGATGATGATCCTCGAGTGGCAGGTCACCGGCCGGCTCGCGGGACAGGCGGCCGGGTTGATCGCGATCAACCTCGTCATCTCCTTCGCGATCCCGGGGATCTCCTGGGGCGGCCATGTCGGCGGCCTGATCGGCGGGATCCTGATCATGCTCGCCTACGGGCACTGGGGGAACCGAGGACGGGCCCAGTACGGAGAGCTCGGCCTCGGCGGCATCCTGGGGCTGATCGTGGTCGGGGCCGGCAGCATCGCACTCGCGTACCTCCGCGTGCGGGGCTACGCCTAGCGGCGTACTTGGCCCTCACTAGCCTCCGGCTTGGACGTACTCCGCCCGCTTCGCTTCCTGAAGGGCGGCCTGCGCCGCCGCGAGGCGCGCGAGCGGCACGCGATACGGCGAGCAGCTCACGTAGTCGAGCCCGATCCGGTGGCAGAACTCGACCGAGGACGGCTCGCCGCCGTGCTCGCCGCAGATGCCGAGCTTGAGGTCCGGCTTCGTCTCCCTCCCCCGCTCGACCCCGATCCGCATCAGGTCGCCGACGCCGGCCTGGTCCAGCGCCTCGAACGGGTTCCGCTCGAGCACGCCGTCCTCGAGGTAGAAGGTGAGGAACTTGCCCTCGGCGTCGTCGCGGGACATCCCGAGCGTCGTCTGGGTCAGGTCGTTGGTGCCGAAGGAGAAGAAGTCGGCGACCTCGGCGATCTCGTCGGCGCGCAGGGCTGCGCGCGGCAGCTCGATCATCGTCCCGCAGAGGTACTCGAGCTCCGGCGCCTCCTCCTCCATCACGCGCTCGGTCAGCTCGCGCAGCCGCCGCAGCTCCTCGCGGAAGCCGATCAGCGGATGCATGATCTCCACGAGCGGCGCGTCTCCCGCTCGCTCCTGCACCGCCTTCGCGGCGCGTGCGATCGCCCGTACCTGCATCTCGTAGATCTCCGGCCACTGGATGCCGAGCCGGCAGCCGCGGGTGCCGAGCATCGGGTTGGATTCGCTGAGGGCGCGAATCCGCTGCCGCATGCGGGTGTCCGGCGCCTCCTCGAGTGGCGGCAGAAACTCGTGCAGCGGCGGGTCGAGGAGCCGGATCGTGACCGGGAGCCCGGCCATCGCCTCGAAGATCGCCTCGAAGTCGGACTGCTGGAATGGGAGGAGCCGGTCGAGCGCGTCGCGGCGCCCGGCCTCGTCGCCGGCGAGGATCATCTCCTGCACCACCGGCAGCCGCTCCTCGCCGAAGAACATGTGCTCGGTGCGGCAGAGCCCGATCCCTTGCGCCCCGAACTCACGCGCCTTCGCCGCATCGTCGGCGTTGTCGGCGTTCGCGCGCACCTTGAGCCTGCGCGCGTCATCGGCCCACTCGAGGATCGTCTCGAAGTCCTCGTTGATCGCGGGCGGGACGAGCGGCACCCCGCCGACGATCACACGGCCCGTGCCGCCGTCGATCGTGATCACGTCACCCTCGCTCAGCTGGTGCCCGCCGATCCGAATGGTCTTCGCGCCCGTGTCGATGTCGAGCCCGTCGCAGCCGGCGACGCACGGCTTGCCCATGCCACGTGCGACGACCGCCGCGTGGGACGTCATCCCGCCGTGCGCGGTGAGGACGCCCTTGGCCTGGATCAGGCCGTGGATGTCGTCGGGCGTCGTCTCCCAGCGGACGAGGATCACGGACTCACCGGCGCGGCCCCGCTCCTCGGCGGTGTCGGCGTCGAGGACGATCTTCCCGCACGCGGCGCCGGGTGAGGCGTTGAGGCCCTGCGCGGCCACCTCGAACTCGGCGTCCGGATCGAGGCGCGGATGGAGGAGCTGGTCGAGCTGGGCCGGGTCGATCCGCGCGACGGCCTCCTCCCGGTCGATCAGCGCTTCGGCGGTCATGTCCACCGCGCACTTGATCGCGGCCGCGGCGGTTCGCTTCGCGGTGCGCGTTTGCAGCAGGTACAGGTGCCCCTGCTCGACCGTGAACTCGATGTCCTGCATGTCGCGGTAGTGCCGCTCGAGCGAGCTCATCGTCTCGAGCAGCTGGTCGTATGCCTCGGGCATATGCTCGCGGAGCTCGGAGAGCGGCTCCGGGGTACGGATCCCCGCGACCACGTCCTCTCCCTGCGCATTGATGAGGTACTCGCCGTACACTCCCTGCTCGCCGGTCGAGGGGTCGCGGGTGAAGCAGACGCCGGTCGCCGAGTCCTCGCCCTTGTTCCCGAAGACCATCTGGACGACGTTGACGGCGGTGCCGAGGTCGTCGGCGATCCCGTACATGTTGCGGTAGACCTGGGCCCGTGACGAGTTCCAGGACTCGAAGACGGCGTTGATCGCACGGCGCAGCTGCTCGCGCGCGTCTTGCGGGAAGCCATGGCCGGTGTCGCGCTCGTAGATCTCCCGGGCTCGCTCGACGGAGTCGTCGACGCTGAAGCTCTCGTGCGGGATCTCGTCGACGGTCTCGCCGAACATCTGGATCAGCCGGCGATAGCAGTCGCGCGCGAACTCCTCGTTGCCGGTCGAGCGCGCAAGGCCCTCGACGGACTCGTCGTTGAGCCCGACGTTGAGGATCGTGTCCATCATCCCGGGCATCGAGATCGCCGCCCCGGAGCGGACGGAGACGAGCAGCGGATCTTTTGGGTCGCCGAACCGCTTTCCCGTCTGCTCCTCGAGGCGCGCGATGTGCTCGGCGATCTCTTCGTCGAGGCCGTCGACCTCGCCGCCGGAGGCCATGAAGGCGCGACACGCGTCGGTCGTGATCGTGAAGCCGGCGGGGACGGGTATGCCGAGCTGCGTCATCTCCGCGAGCCCGACCCCCTTGCCGCCGAGAAGGTCGCGACCGCCCTCGGAGGGCACGTCGAAGTCGTAGACGTAGCGGGTCATGGGGCCGCAGATGTTCTCATACGCAGGCAGCTTGCCCGGTCAGCGGCGTCTTGCACGGAACTCCGCCACCCAGGCGAGCGTGCGGAGCCCGATCCAGACCGGGGTCAGCAGGACGTAGAAGATGAAGTCCCCGATCAGCAGGGCGAACCACCAGAGCCCCCAGCGCCAGAGCGGGATGCGCGGCTTGGCGGTCAACTCGCGGCCTGCGCCTCGGCGGCGCGCTCCTCGACGACACGCAGGATCCGGTGGGCCGTCTCCTCGATCGAGAGCTCGGAAATGTCGATCACGGGGCAGCGGAGGCGGCGGTGGAGCTTCTTAGCCTGCTCGAGCTCCTCGTAGATCTCGGCGAGCTCGGCGTACTGCCGGTTGCGGCCGGGAGCCCCCATGGCGCGCACGCGCGCGCGCCGGATCTCGACGAGGCGGTTCGGGTCGATCGTGAGGCCGACGACCTTGGTCCGTTCGATCTCGAACAGCTCGGCGGGCGGCGCGATTCCTTTCACGACCGGGACGTTCGCGGCCTTGTGACCGAGGTAGCCGAGGTAGATCGAGAGCGGGGTCTTCGAAGTGCGGGAGACGCCCACGAGAACGACGTCCGCGTCGTGGAGGCCGTGCGCGACGCCGTCGTCGTAGCGGACGGCGAATTCGATCGCCTCCATCCGCTTGAAGTAGGCGGAGTTGAGCGGCGGCCGGGAGCCCGGCGTCATGGTCGCCGCCTGGCCCGAGACGCGGGCGACGGCGTCGATCGGCTGGCCGAGCAGGTCGCAGTAGTGGAGACGCGCGCGGCGGCAGAGGGTGCGCATCGCCTCGCGCAGCTGCGGCTGAACGAGCGTGTACACGACCACCGCGGGCCGACCCCGCATGCGGTTGACCGCGAGCTGGAGGTCGTCCTGCGACTCGACGCGCGGGTGCCGGATTTCGACGAACTCCTGCTCCGGGAACTGCGCTTCGAGCGCCTGGACGAGCCGCGCCGCGGTCTCGCCGGTGGCGTCGGACACGACGTGGAGCTCGACCGGCGGGTTCGGCATCGGCGGCAGCGTAACCGGGAGCGTCCACTCGGTCCGGTGCTGCCCGCTCCCGTCCCAAACCCCCACCCACCCGGGGACGCCAGATTACGCCGGCGCCCGCGGCGCCGGCGTGAAGAGTTCGTGCCAAGTTTGTGGGAATCGCCCGGGTAACCTCCGCCCATGGCGGAGACGGCGCAACCGGTGACGATGGACACGATCGTCTCCCTGTGCCGTCGCCGCGGCTTCGTCTTCCCCTCCTCCGAGATCTACGGCGGGCTGGGCTCGACGTACGACTACGGCCACTACGGCGTCCTTACGAAGAACAACATCCGCTCGCTCTGGTTCCGGGCGATGGTCCAGGAGCGCGACGACATCGTCGCCCTCGACTCAGCGATCATCCTCAACCCGAGCGTCTGGGAGGCGTCGGGCCACGTCGCCGGCTTCACCGATCCGCTCGTCGACTGCCGCACGTGCAAGCTCCGCTTCCGCGCCGACAAGCTCGAAGATGCGAGCTGCGGACGCAAGCCGAGCAAGCGCCCGGGCGAGACGCCCGACTGCGACCTCACCGAGCCGCGCCAGTTCAACCTGATGTTCGAAACACATGTCGGCGCGCTCCAGGACGAGAGCTCCGCCGCGTACCTCCGCCCGGAGACGGCGCAGGGCATCTTCATCAACTTCAAGAACGTCGCACAGCTCGCGCGCCGGAAGCCGCCCTTCGGCATCGCCCAGGTCGGCAAGTCCTTCCGGAACGAGATCACGCCCGGCAACTTCCTCTTCCGCGTCCGCGAGTTCGAGCAGATGGAGATGGAGTTCTTTGTCCCGCCCGCCGACGCGACGCAGTGGTTCGAATACTGGCTCGACCAGCGGCTCTCCTGGCACCGCGGGCTCGGCCTGCGGGAGAGCAACCTCCGCCTGCGGAAGCACGACGAAACGGAGCGCTCGCACTACTCGAGTGCGACGAGCGACATCGAGTACCTCTACCCCATCGGCTGGCAGGAACTCGAGGGCGTCGCGAACCGCGGCGAGTTCGACCTCACGCAGCACACACAGCACTCCGGCACGAAGCTCGAATGGATCGACCCGGACGGCAATCGCTACACGCCGCACGTGATCGAGCCGGCCGTGAGCATCGAGCGGATCTTCGTCGCGTTGCTCTGCGACGCCTACCACGAGGAGGTCGTCGGCGACCGGCAGCGTGTCGTCCTCCGGCTCCACCCCCAGGTCGCGCCGGTGAAAGCCGCGATCCTCCCGCTCATCCCGCGCGACGAGGACATGGCCGCCCGGGCGCGCGCGCTGTACGAAGAGTTACGGCGGTACCACATCGTCGAGCACGACGACAGCGGCCAGATCGGCAGGCGTTACCGTCGTCAGGACGAAATAGGGACGCCGTGGGCCTTCACCGTCGACGAACAGACACTCGAGGACGAGACCGTCACCGTGCGGGACCGCGACTCGCTCGCGCAGGAGCGGATCCCGATCGGCGGTGTCCGCACATGGCTGGACGACGCATTGCAACAGGGCTGGTCCTCGCCGCCGCAGGACTGACGGCAGCGGGCTGCCTCGGCGGCAGCACGAAGACCGTGACGGTCGGTCATGCGCACACGGTCACGATTACGCAGACGGTGACCACCACCGGGTCCGGCACCTCGACGAAGCCGTGCACCGGCACGCAGCTCGCAGCCACCTTCACCCTGATCCCCAATAGCGCCGGCGCAGGGCAGATCGCCTACGCGCTCAACGTGAAGAACAGCTCCGACAGCTCGTGCTCCGTCCGCGGAGTCCCAACGGAACGCTGCTCGCGGCGAACGGAACGGGCCTGCCCACCGCTGTCAGAGCTTCGGGAGATCACGGGAGGCAGGTCGTTCTCCCACCCGGCGCGTCTGCCACCGCCCGGGCGCGATTCTCTCCGGACGTCGCGAGCGAGGGAGACTCGCAGTCGGGCGACTGCCAACCTCAGGCGCACACGTTCGAGCTGGTCACGCCGGGCAGCGGTGGCGTCACGGAGGCGCCGATCAAGCCGCCCACGAGCGTGTGCCAGCGAGGCACGCTGCACTTCGAGGCCTTCGACTACGCGGGTTAGCGCCGGGCTCAGGCGCTCAGCGTCCGCAGCCGGAAGCCGCCGTGGTACTCGTACGAGGCGGTGATCACGCGCAGGGCGTCGCGCTGCGCCCGCGCCGAGAGACCGAGACGCGAGGCATCGACCAGCGGTCGCGCAAGAAGCGCCTCGATCCCCGCGATGCCACCGGGGGCGAGCGCGAGCGCCTCGGTCGTCGGCGCGCAGCGCTCGCAGACGGCACCTCCGGCGCGCGGCGAGTAGCCGACGAGCGATGTCTTCTCGGCACCGCACTCGGCGCAGGCAGTGACATGCGGGAGGTAGCCGGCCAGCCAGAGCAGCTTGAGCTGGAACGAGAGCCCGAGCGGGTCGAGGCTCGGCCGGTCGGCCGCGTGCGGCGTGACGTCGAGGAGGTCGAGGAAGCGCGTCAGAGCGGTGAACGTCCGCTCGTTCGCCTCCTCCTCGCTGAACAGGCGGAGCATCGCCTCGGCGCCGATCGTCCCGACGGAGAAGCGGTAGTAGTCCTCGCGCGCCTCCCGATGCGAGCGGACGAGCTGTGCCGCGGTAACCGTCTGGAGCTCGCTGCGCCCGCGGTGGAGCACGAGCTCCACGTGGGAGAGCGGCTCGACCCGGGCGCCGAAGCGCGACATCGTCTTGCGCACGCCCTTGGCGACGGCGCCGACCCGGCCGTGCGCCTCGGTGTAGAGGTGAAGCACCCGGTCGGACTCGCCGAGCCGGATCGACCGGAGCACCACGGCCTCGGTGTTGTACGCCCGCCCAGCCATGCCTGGTGGAGTCTAGGGACGCCATCGGGCAGGAACATCTCGCGGGGTTTATGCGTTGTAAGAGCGAATGCCCAGGATCCAGATGTACACGACGCGTTGGTGCGGCTTCTGCGTCCGCGCGAAGACGCTCCTCGATTCCCGCGGCCTCCCGTATGAGGAGATCTCGCTCGACGACGATCCTGCCTTCCGCCAAACGGTGTTCGATGCCACGGGCGGCTGGACCGTCCCGCAGATCCTCGTCGACGGCGAACCGCTCGGCGGCTACACGGAGCTTTGGCGCCTCGACCGCGAAGGTCGTCTCGACGAGCTCCTCGCGGCCTGAGCGGGATCCTCGGGCTGGCACGTGGGGCAGAACCACGTCGTGCGGCCGACGACCTGTGTCCGCGCGATCAGCGTCCCGCAGCGGTCGCACGGCTCGTCGCGACGTCCGTAGACACGGAACTCTTCCTGCATCGATCCTCCGCTGCCGTCGGGCAGCCGGTAGTCGCGAAGCGTTGATCCCTGCCGGGCAAGGCCGTGCTCGAGCGCCGCGCGAATCCCCCTGTGCAGGCGTCGCAACTCGTTCCGGTCGAGGCCTGCCGCGAGGCGCAGCGGATTGAGCCGGGCGCGCCACAGCGCCTCGTCGACGTAGATGTTCCCCATCCCGGCGAGGGTGCGCTGGTCGAGGAGCGCCGCCTTGAGCGACGTACGACGTCCTGCGAGACGTTCGCCGAGTCGCGCCGCTGTGAAGAGCGTCTCGAGCGGCTCCTCGCCCACCCGGGCGGCGAGGTACGGCTCCGTCTCCTCGGGCTCGAGCAAGAGCCACGTCCCGAACCGGCGCACGTCACGGTAGGCAACGTCCGATCCGTTATCTAATTTGACAACGGCGCGGCGATGCGGGTCGTCCGGCAGCGACCCGCTCGGAGCGCAGAGAAGGCTCCCCGTCATCCTGAGGTGAATCAGGAGAACACGACCGCTCTCGAATCGAACAACCAGATACTTGCCGCGCCGCTCGACCGCCGCGATGCGCTCGCCTTCCAGCTCGGCCGCCACCTCGGCCGGCTCGTACGGGCGCACCAGACGCGGGTCGTCGATGCTCACCTGCTCGAAGCGCCGTCCGACGAGCGCAGGCTCGAGCTGCCTGCGGACGGTCTCTACCTCCGGCAGCTCCGGCATGCGGCCAGCCTAGCCCCGTCCCAGAGCCCTGCCGAGCGGCCTACGGCGTCACGATGGGCTGCCCGGGGATCCCGCGCGGGGCTGCCTTGCCGCCGAGCCAGGCGTTGACGGTTGCGCCGACGTCCGCGAACTCGCCTTCGTGGATCTGTCCGGCTGCGTTTCGTCCTTCGACGTAGGCGAGCAACAGCGCGTACTCGCGAGAGTGGTCGGTAGACGGCGTCGTGGGATCGCAGCCGTGGTCCGAGGTAATGATGAGAAGGTCGCCGGGGCGAAGTGCGTCGAGCAGGTCGGAAAGCCGGTAGTCGAAGTCCTGCAGACAGCGGTGGAAGTTGACCGGGTCGTTGCGGTGTCCCCAGAGCATGTCGGTCTCGACGAGGTTGACGAAGACGAAGCCCTCGTCGATCTCCCGCAACAGCCGCTCGGTCTGCTGGATCCCCTCGATGTTCGACTTCGTCGGATGCGACTCGTCGATGTCCTGCCCGGCGTAGATGTCGCCGATCTTGCCGACGCCGTACACCTTCTGTCCCGCCTCGTGCAGCAGCGTCAAGTAGTTCGGCCGGCGCGGCTCGAGCGAGAAGTCGTGCCGGTTCGGCGTCCGGAGGTAGTTGCCGGGCTCGCCGGTGAACGGCCGCGCGATGACGCGGCCGACCGCGTGCTTGCCCGTGAGGATCTCGCGCGCGGCGCGGCAGCCGTCGTAGAGCTCCTCCAGTGGGATGGTGTCTTCGTGCGCGGCGATCTGGAAGACGGAGTCCGCCGACGTGTAGACGATCCATTTGCCCGTCCGCTGATGTTCCTCCCCCAGCTCCTGGATGATCTCTGTCCCTGACGCGGCCCTGTTCCCGAGCACCCCTCGGGCAGTGCGGTGCATGAACGGGTCGATCACATCGTGCGGGAAGCCGTGCGGGTACGTGGGGAATGCCTGCGCGGTGACGATCCCCATGAGCTCCCAGTGCCCTGTGGTCGTGTCCTTCCCCTTCGACCGCTCGAGGAGCCGCCCTGCGACGGCCGGGGCCCCCGGCTGCGGCCGGCATCCCTCGAGCGGCTTCACGTTGCCGAGCCCCAGCGCCTCCAGGCTCGGCAGATCGAGGCCGCCGACCGCTCGCGCGACGTTGCCGAGCGTGTCCGAGCCCTCATCGCCGTACTGGGCGGCGTCCGGCAGCTCGCCGGCGCCGACGGCATCGAGCACGATGACGCACGCCCTGGGCACCGGGCTATTCTAGGTAGCCCATGGCGACCGTCCTCGGCCTCCTCGCGTTCGTTGCGTACGTTGTCCTGATCGTGGGCTTCGCTGCCGCCATCACCTGGCTGGTCGTCAGGATGACCCCGCCGCAGAAGAAGCCCGGCGGCCCGACGCAGAGCTAGCCCAGTAGCTTCTAGACCGCCGCGAGCGGCAGCACTTCGGCGAGCGGGGTGTAGTCGAGACCGTGAGCCTCGGCGACTGCCTCGTACGTGATCTTGCCGTCGAGCACGTTCACGCCAGCGCCGAGCGCGGGATCGCTAGCAACCGCATCGCCGAGGCCGTGGTCGGCGATCGCCTCGACGTATGGCAGCGTCGCGTTCGTGAGCGCCTTCGTGGACGTGACAGGAACGCCGCCGGGCATGTTCGCGACGCAGTAGTGCACGATCCCGTCGACCTCGTAGACCGGGTCCGAGTGCGTCGTGGGCCGTGCGGTTTCGATGCAGCCTCCCTGGTCGATTGCAACGTCGACGACGACCGCGCCGGGCTGCATCTCGGCGAGCATCCCGCGGCTGATCAGCTTCGGGGCACGCGCGCCGGGGATGAGGACAGCCCCGATGACCACGTCGGCATGCGTGATCGTCTGCTCGACCTCTAGACTCGACGACATGAGAAGGCTGACGCGCCCGGAGAGGATCTCGTCGAGGTGCCGCATCCGGTCGATCGACCGCTCGAGGAGCGTGACGCGGGCGCCGAGGCCGAGCGCGATGATCGCGGCGTTGTAGCCGACGATTCCACCGCCGAGGACGACGACGTGGCCCGGCTGAACGCCCGGCGTCCCGGCAAGGAGCACGCCCCGCCCGCCGAGCGGCTTTTCGAGGAAGTGGGCAGCGGCCTGTGGTGCCAGCCTCCCGGCGATCTCGCTCATGGGCGCGAGCAGCGGCAGCCGGTGGTCGTCGGTCTCGACGGTCTCGTACGCGACGGCCGCAATGCCGCTCTCCGAAAGCGCGCGCGTGAGGGGTTCGTCGGCGGCGATGTGAAGGTACGTGAAGAGCACGAGCCCTTCGCGCAGTCGCGAGTACTCGGGCTCGATCGGCTCCTTCACCTTGAGCAGGAGGTCGGCCTGCCCCCACGCATCGTCGACCGAGACGATCCTTGCGCCGGCTCGCTCGTACTGTTCGTCGGAGAACGCGCTCCCGTCCCCTGCCGTGGTCTCCACCAGAACATCATGGCCACGCTGGATCAGCTCGCGCGCGCCCGCCGGGGTGAGCGCGACGCGGTACTCGTCGGTCTTGATCTCTTTGGCGACAACGATACGCAAGGCCCGGAGACACTATCTCCCCGGCGCCGCGCGACGAAGCTGCGAGGGTCTTGGAGGCGGTTCGCGACCCACTGCCGGGGTCTCGGCACGGTTCAGCCGCTAGCGTCGTCCACGAGGGCGGAGGGTCACTCCCACCCTTGGGTGGTGCGAAGGCACTGGCTAGTCGGGACCGTTGCCGCTCGACAGCGCTCTGAGATAGAGCAGCAGGCCGGCGAGCGTCTTCGCATCCTCGATCTCGTGCAGTCGCTCCCCGATCTCCGCGACCGGCCAGCGAACGAGCTCCAGCTCCTCGTCGGCGGCCGGCGACGCCGTTCCGTGCTCGACGCCCTCGGCCGCGAAAAGGTGCATTCGCTCGCGGCAGAAGCCCGGGGTCGTCCAGAACACCGCCAGCTCGCTCCACGCGCCGCCGGTCAACCCGCACTCCTCCTGCAGCTCGCGCCTCGCCGTGTCGGGCGGCTCCTCGCCCTGCTCGGCCGTCCCGGCCGGGAGCTCGAGCAGAGGACCGCGTGTCGCCTCCCGCAGCTGCCGGACGAGCGTCACGTAGCCCTCACCGTCGACGGCCACGATGGCGACCGCACCCGGATGCTCGACGATCTCACGCTCGTGCTCGCCCCACCGCTCCACCGTCAGGCCGAGCAGTGACCCCTCGTACACGCGCCGCGTGGCGTCCGGCTCGAGGCTCACTCGCGCGCCGCTTCCACCAGCGCGACCGTCACGTCCACCATCGCGTCGAGATCCCCAACCGAGACGTGCTCGGCCGG
This sequence comes from Actinomycetota bacterium, assembly GCA_046731605.1. GTDB lineage: Bacteria > Actinomycetota > Thermoleophilia > Gaiellales > Gaiellaceae > Palsa-739. The sequence continues at coordinate 47,646 of JBKPLL010000002.1, forward strand.
CGTGTGGAAGCCGAACACGCCGTGCGAGAGGTTCACGCAGCGCAGCCCGCGCCCGTTGAAGACGTTCGCGTCTGCGCCGCCGCCCGACAGTCCGTAGCGGGGCTCGAAGCCACACCGGGAAAAGGCCGTGGCGGCCAGCATGACGGCCGGCTCGTCCCGCTTCAGTCGGTAGCCGTCGTAGCTCTTCCGCATCGTCGTCTCGACGTCGCACTCGGTCTCGGTCGCGGCGAAGGAGAACGCATCGAGCATCTCCTGGACGACCTCTCCCAGGGCCGCCTCGTCGTGGGAGCGGGCCTCGGCCTGGAACGTGCACCACTCCGGAACGACGTTGCCGGCAGTTCCGCCCGTGATCGTGCCGACGTTGGCCGTCGTCAGCTCGTCGATGCGGCCGAGCCGCAGGTCGGCGATCGCTTTCGCGGCCGCCTGGATCGCGGAGCGGCCCTCCTCCGGAGCCATGCCCGCGTGGGCAGAGCGGCCGTGGAAGCGAACGTCGAGCGCCCGCGACCACGGCGCGCCGAGGACGACCTCGCCCATCGGGCCCTCCTGGTCGTAGACGTAACCCACCCGCGCGTGAAGCCGCTCGTGATCGAACGCACCCGCACCGATCAGCCCTACCTCCTCCATGGGGGTGAACACGAGCTCGAGGCCGGCGTGCGGCACGTTCTCGGCGAGGACGCGCCGCGTGCCCTCGAGCATCGCCGTGATCGCCGCCTTGTTGTCGCAGCCGAGGATCGTGCCGCCCGCGTTGCGGACGATCTCATCCTCGACGACGGGCTCGAGCTCGCCGGCCGGCGGCACGGTGTCCATGTGCGCGCAGAGGAAGAGGGGCGTACCCTCGGCGGTCGGCTCGAGCCGTGCGTAGACGTTGCCGGCGTTCGATCCGATCCGCGACCCAGAGGAGTCTTCGTCCGGCTCGAGCCCGAGCTCTCTCAGGTAGCGCAGGACGACGTCGGCGACGCCGCGCTCCTCGCCCGAGGGGCTCGGGATCGCGGCAAGCTCGAAGAGAAGGTCGACCGCATCGGACACGCGGCCGATCCTAGAGGGGACGCGTCAGGCGGCGACGCGCTCGCCGGACCGCATGCGCTCGCGATCGAGCGCAGCGCCCACGAAGCCGCGGAAGAGCGGCGCCGCCCGCGTGGGCCGGGACTTGAACTCGGGATGGAACTGGCTCGCGACGAACCACGGATGATCGGGCAGCTCGACGATCTCCACGAGCCGTCCCTCCTGGAACGTGCCGCTCACCACGAGCCCCGCCTCCACGAGCCGGTCGCGGAACGTGTTGTTGACCTCATAGCGGTGCCGGTGCCGTTCGTGAATCGTGTCGTCGCCGTAAAGCTCACGCGTGCGTGTGCCCTCCGCGACCTCCACCGCCTGCGCGCCGAGCCGCATCGTGCCTCCGAGGTCCTCGATCCCCTTCTGCTCCGGTAGCAGGTCGATCACGGGATACGGCGTCTCGGGGTCCATCTCGGTCGAGTTCGCGCCGTCGAGTCCGACGACGTGCCGCGCGAACTCGGACACGGCCACGTGCATGCCGAGGCAAATGCCGAGGTACGGGATGCGCCGCTCACGGGCCACCTGGCAGGCGAGGATCTTCCCCTCCCAGCCGCGCGAGCCGAAGCCGCCCGGCACGAGGACGCCGTCGACCCCCTCGAGCAGCTCCGCTGCCTCGTCGTACGACGTGTCCTCGGCGTCGACCCAGCGGACACGGACGGCGCACCCGTGCTCGAGCCCGGCGTGCTTGAGCGCCTCGTGCACGGAGAGGTAGGCGTCCTGGAGCTTGACGTACTTGCCCACCAAAGCGATCTCCACGACCTCGCGCCGGCTGTGCACACGATCGAGCAGCTCGTCCCAGTCGGACAGGTCCGGCTCCCCGAGCTCCAGGCCGAGCCGCTCGCCGACGAGCCGGTCGAGCCCCTCGCTGTGCAGCACGCGTGGCACCTCGTACACGTCGGGGACGTCCGGGCTCGCGACGACCGCGCCCGGATCCACGTCGGCGAAGAGCGCGATCTTGTCCCGGATCTCGCGCGAGAGCTCCTCGTGCGAGCGGCAGACCACGACGTCGGGATGTAGGCCGATCCGGCGCAGCTCGTTGACCGAGTGCTGCGTCGGCTTCGTCTTCAGCTCGCCGGCCGCCTCGATGAACGGGACGAGCGTGACGTGGACGTAGACGACGTTCTCCGGGCCGACCTCCCGTCGGAACTGGCGGATCGCCTCGAGGAACGGCAGCGACTCGATGTCGCCGACGGTGCCGCCGATCTCGGAGATGACCACGTCGGCCGGATTCGCCTCGGCGGCGCGGCGGATGCGTGCCTTGATCTCGTTCGTGATGTGCGGGATCACCTGCACGGTCGCGCCGAGGAAGTCGCCCTTGCGCTCCTTGCGCAGGACGGTGTCCCAGATCGCGCCGGCGCTGTGGCTCGCGCTGCGGAGGAAGTTCTCGTCGACGAAGCGCTCGTAGTGGCCGATGTCGAGGTCGGTCTCGGCCCCGTCCTCGGTCACGAAGACCTCGCCGTGCTGGAACGGGCTCATCGTCCCAGGGTCGACATTGAGATAGGGGTCGAACTTCTGCAGCTGGACGCGCAGGCCGCGCGCCTTGAGCAACCGTCCGAGCGAGGCGGCGACGATTCCCTTCCCCAGAGCCGACACGACGCCCCCTGTCACAAAGACGTACTTCGGGGCCCGCGCGCTCACGGGATTTCAGGGTAGCAGCGGCTGCGGCCGGTGCCTATTC
>JBKPLL010000003.1:0-9212 GCA_046731605.1 Actinomycetota bacterium
CTCCTGCGAAGGAGGAATCGGCGGCGGCGACAGATGGCCCGGAACACTGGCTCGACCACGAGTCGTCCTGGGACACTTCCCGCGAGCGGCCGCTCCCCGAGTTCGACTGGGACGACGACTGAGCTGCGTCCGATAGCGCCGAGGCAGTGCACGTCGTCGTCAACCACCTCCACCTGCGCGAACCGGTATCGGACGCGACCGCCGGGGCGGCGCGAGACGGAATGCGACTCGTGGTCGATGCCGGCGCGCTCTCGGCTCGCGTGGCCGTGGTCGACGAGAGGCACCTGATCCTCGTCCTCGAATTCGCTACCGCGGACGACGCGGAGCGCATTGCCCGAGAGGTCGGCGGACCGTGGATGCGAGAGAACATCAAACCCTTGCTCGCCGGTGACACCGAGCGCAGCGTCGGCGAAGTGATCGCGTCGGCGGAGGCTTGACGGCGCCGCACTCGGCGGACAGCGTCCTGCTCAGCTGTCGCGCGCCGAGAGCAGGAGCCGAAGCATCTCGCTCGGCTCGCGCCGCACACGTGACGTCGCCCCGGGATCGCGCTTCGTGAGCTCCAGTGCCCGCGGGTCGGTCAGGGGCTTGAGGCGCCCGTCCCGGATCAGCGCTTCGTCCACGCCGCCGAGCCGGCCGCCGTACGTCGTGTAGACCGGCACCCCGAGCGCGGCCGCCTCGCGGTTCATCGTCCCGCCGGCCGAAACGACGAGGTCGGCGAGCGCGATCAAGCTCTGCGCGTCGACGGCGCCCTCCGGGACGATCACGGACGGCAGCTCGAGCCCACGCACGTACTCGCGTTGCTCGTCCGTCCGCGGGAGCACGAACGCCTGCACCTGCTCCGACCGGCCGAGGTGCTGGACCGTCTGCGGGAAGAGCGGGTTCGAGTGCCGGTGGTAGAGGGACACGTCGGGCGGTGGCCGCAGGACGACGAGCACGCGGGCCGGTGCGACGCCGAACCGCTCTAGCAGCGAACGGTCCGGCTCGAAGTCGGCGAGGTAGTACTCCTCCTTCAGTCCCGGGTACTGGACGAGCTTTGGCGGGCGGACTCCATACGGCCGGAGGCGCTCCGGCGGGATCGCATCCGGCACGACGACCCGCGTCGCCGCGCGGCAGCCGAGCTGGTGCTGGAGCGTCGCGAACTCGTAGTCGAACGTGGTCGAGCTGGGGATCCCGAGCCGCCGCGCGGAGATCGTCAGCTCGTGCGAGCCGTGCGCGAGCGCGACGTCGAAGCCGCGGCCGCGGGCCCACGTGCGCAGCGCGCCGAGCCGGTGTGTCATCTGGCGCGCCTTCTGCAGGCGCGACCGGCCACCGTGGCGTCCGACGATCTCGTCCGCCTCGAGGCCGTGCAGCTCGAGCAGCTCGAGCGTCTGCGCGTAGTCGCGAGCGGTGATCTGCACTTCGTCGCCGCGCCCGCGCATGATCTCGATGAGCGGCCGGAACACCAGGACGTGCGCCGGCGCGGTCATGTCGATCCAGACCTTCACGCCGCGAGCGCTTCCATCCGCGCCGACTGGAGCCGCGGCGGCTCCTGCTCGACGTGCCTCTCGTACCAGAGCGTGAAGGCGAGCAACCCCCACAGCTGGCGGCTCCAGTCCTCGCGCCCGGCCACGTGCTGGTCGAGCAGGCGAGTCACCGGCTCGGGCTGGAAGAAGCCCTGTCGTCGCAGGTTCTCGGGCGACAGCGTCGCGCGTGCGAACGGCTCGAGCTCGCCGCGCAGCCACGCCGCGGCCGGGATCGAGAAACCGCGCTTGCGCCCGTGCACGACCTCCGCGGGCACCAGCGGCGCCACCGCTTTCCGCAGCAGGACCTTCTTCGCCAGGCCGCGCACCTTGAGTCGCGTCGGTAGCGCGAAGGCAAGGTTCGTCACGAGCGGATCGAGGAACGGAACGCGCGCTTCGAGCGAGTGCGCCATCGAGGCGCGGTCGGTCTTCACGAGCAGGTCGTCGGCGAGGTAGACGCCGAAGTCCACGTCCTGGAGACGCGCGAGCTGCGGCGCTCCGGCCGTCTCGGAGTAGCGCGCCCGATAGATGTCGACCGGGTCGAACCCCGCATGCCGGCCGGTCAGCTCGGCGCGGGCGTCGGCCGAGAAGATCTCCTTCCAGCCGTGATGCCGCTCGAGCGGCGGCAGGTGCGCGGCGCGTACGAACCGCTTCGCCTTGTAGTCGAGGCTCGCCTTGCGAGTGGAGGCGGGCAACGCCTCCACGAGCGGCCGCGCGGCCCGCGCGAGCGGCGCCAGGCGGTCCGACACGAGGTCGGCGACATACGTGTAGTAGCCGCCGAACAGCTCGTCGCCCCCCTCGCCCGAGAGCGCGACCTTCACATGCTCTGCCGCGAGCTGGGAGACGAGGTAGGTCGGAAGTGCGGACGAGTCGGCAAAGGGCTCGTCGAACGCCTCGGCGAGCGCTCGCAGCAGCAGCTCGGGCTCGGGTCGGACGAGGAGCTCGTGGTGCTCCGTCCCGTAGCGCTCCGCGACCAGCCGCGCGTCGCCGCGTTCGTCGAAGCTCCGCTCCGCGAAGCCGATCGTGAACGTGTGCACCGGTTCAGGCGTCTCCTGGGCCGCGAGTGCGGCGAGCGCGGCCGAGTCGACGCCGCCCGAGAGGAGGACGCCGACCGGCACGTCCGAGAGGAGGTGCGCCTTGACCGAGTCACGCAGCCTCGCGCGCAGCTCCTCCACGAGCTCCGCCTCGTCGCCGTCGCGCAGCTCGTCCTCGCCGACCGGGCCGGGCCGCGCGTAGCGCTCGACCGAGATCTCCCCGTTCTCCCAGACGAGCAGATGCCCGGCCGGGAGCTTCCGCACGTCGCGGAAGATCGAGTAGGGAGCCGGGATCGAGTTGAAGGCGAGAAACGCTTCGAGTGCGTCGAGATCGATCTCGCCGCGCGGGAGCGCCCGCAACTCGGACGCGAAGTGCAGCTCGCCCCCGACGTGCCGGTAGTAGAGCGGCTTGATCCCGTAGCGGTCGCGCGCGAGCACGAGCCGGCGACGGCGGGCGTCCCAGATCGCGGCCGCGAACATCCCGCGCAGCCGTTCGGCAAAGCCGAGGCCGTGCTCCTCGTAGAGGTGAACGAGTGTCTCCGTGTCGCACCGGGTGCGCAGCTCGTGTCCGGCGCGCTCGAGCTCGCGTCGGAGTTCCGGGTAATTGTAGATCTCGCCGTTCTGGACGACGACACAGCTTCCGTCCTCGTTCGCGATCGGCTGGTCGCCGTGTTCGAGGTCGATGATCGAGAGCCGGCGGGCCGCCAATGCGATGCCGCCGTCGACGTGCTCCCCGCGACTGTCGGGGCCGCGGTGGACGAGCAGGTCGCTCATCGCGCGCAGCGCGTCGACGTCCGCGGCGCCGTGCGTCACCGCGATCCCGCAAATCCCGCACACGCCGTTACCTTAGGCGCGCCCGCCCGCCACTCCTCCGACCGACTGCTTGAGCACGCGCCAGCCGGTCGCGAGCACCGTTCGGAGATAGAGACGGACCGAGCGGTCGGCGATCCACTCGAGATCGTGCGCGAGCTTCTCGCCCATCGACGTCTCGTAGCCGCGCCGCACCTGCGCGAGCCCGGTCAGTCCGGGCCGCACGACGAGGCGCTGCCAGTACGACGGCAGCTCGTGGGCGAGCTCGTCGAAAAAGACGGGGCGAATCGGTCGCGGTCCCACGAGACTCATGTCGCCCCGTAGGACGTTCACGAACTGCGGGATCTCGTCGAGCTGTGTCGCCTTGAGCCACTTGCCGATGGGCGTGAACTCGGCCTGCGTGCGCTGGACGAGCTCCTCCCCGAGGTACTGGCCGAGCCGGCCCTCGGCGCCGCCCCGCAGCGTGCGGAACTTGTACATCGTGAAGACACGCGCCCCGCGACCGACGCGCTCCCCGCGGTAGAGAATCGGCAGCCCGCTCGTGACGAGCACCGCCAGCGCGATCACGAGGGAGATCGGCAGGGAGACGAGCAGGAACAGGGCCGAGAGAAGGATGTCGAGGGCGCGCAGGACGACGTCGCGCGGCCGCGCCGGCGTCTCGAGCGCGAGCTGGCGATAGCCGCGGACGAGCGTGTCCTCGATCCGCGTCGAATCTGGCACGCGCCGATCGTAAGCGGCGGGACGGCTGCGGCGAGAGACGTCGGCTATAAGTTCGTCTTATGGACACGAAGCAGCTTGCGGCCTTCTGCGCGGTCGTCGAGCGCCGGAGCTTCTCGCAGGCCGCCGACCAGCTCGGGGTGACGCAGCCCGCGGTCAGCTTGCAGATCCGGTCGCTCGAGCAGCGCCTCGGCCAGCGGCTCCTCGACCGCTCGGGGCGCCGGGTCGAGCCGACCGAGGCCGGTCTGCGGCTCTACCGGGGTGCGCAGCGGCTGATCGCGCTCGAGCAGCAGCTGCTCGCCGACCTGGGCGACGAGGCCGAGGGCGAGCTCAAAGGCCGGCTCGAGATCGGCGCGTCGACCGGGCCTGGCGGAAGCGTCCTCCCGGTCGTCCTCGGGGAGTTCCAGCAGCTCCATCCCCTGGTGCACGTCGCGCTGACGGTGTCGGACACCCACACGGTCGTCGAGCAGGTCGGGCGGCGCGAGCTCGAGCTCGGGATCGTCGGCGTCGCGGGCCGTCACCGCGGCGTCACGTTCGAGCCGTTCTACCGGGACGAGGTCGTTCTGGCGGTACCCGCCGGGCACAGGCGAGCCGGCAAGACCATGACGCTCGACGAGCTGAAGACCGAGCCGCTGGTGCTGATGCAGGAGGGAGCCGGGATCCGGCAGATGATCGACGAGGAGCTGCGAGAGCTCGGTCTCCGGCTGCGCGACCTGAACGTGAAGCTCGAGCTCGGCTTGCAGGAGTCGGCCCGCGCTGCGGTGCTCGGCGGCTTCGGCGCCACGTTCATCTCACGGATCGCGATCGAGGGAGACCTCGCAGCGGGGGCGCTCGCGATCGCCCGCGTCGAAGGGCTCGAGCCCGCTCGCGACGTCCAGCTCGCCCGCGCAACCGGTCGCGCAGAGACGCGCGTTGCCCAGGAGTTCGTCGCCTTCGCGCGCGAGCGTCTCACGTGATCGTCCACTGGAGCCTTGCGTCGCTGCCGGAGGCCCTCGCCGGGGCCGGCGTCACGACGCCGCTGCTCGTCGCGAGCCCGCGCTGGGACTCGCTGGAACTGCCGGTCGAGCCGGCTTCGCGCTGGCAGGAGGTGCCGTCGGACCGCATCGGCGAGGCCGCTGCCGCCGCGGGTGAGGCGGACGGCGTGCTCGTCCTCGGGGGCGGCAGCGCGATCGATCTCGGGAAGGCGATTTCCGCCGCCACCGGTCTTCCGCTGGTCTCCGTGCCGACGACGTACGCCGGAGCCGAGTGGACGAGCTACTTCGGCGTCCGCGATCCCGGCCGGCGAATGCGCGGCGGCGGGGGTGGGGCGCGACTGGCCGCGATCGTCTACGAACCCGAGCTGACTCTGGGGCTGCCGGCGGAGACGACCGTGGGCACGTCGATGAACGCGCTCGCCCACTGCGCCGAGGCGCTGTACGTCCAGGGACACAACCCTGCCGCCGACGAGCACGCCCTGAGCGGCGCGCGTCTCATCGCCGAGTGGCTGCCCCGCGTCGTCGACGCGCCGAACGACCACGAGGCTCGCACCGAGCTCCTCCGCGGCGCCTGCCACGGTGGGGCTGCGCTCGCGGGATCGATGCTCGCCCTCGCGCACGCGATGGCCCAGGCGATCGGCGGGGCCTACGGGCTCCCGCACGGGACGCTCAACGGGATCTGCCTGCCGCCCGTGCTTCGCTTCAACACCGCGTTCGCCCCGGACGCCGTCGCACGCTTCGGCGAGGCGGTTGGCGCCTCGGTGGATCCGGCCGGCGGCGTCGAGACGCTTGCTGCGCTCGCAGGACCGACCCGGCTGCGCGAACTCGGCGTGCCCGAGAGTGACCTGCCGGGGCTCGCGGCCGAGGCGGCCGGACGAGGCGGGAACCTCGCCAACCCGAAGCCGGCCAGCCCGGACGAGATCGAACGCCTCCTCCGCGAGGTCTATTAGGGATTGCTAATGCAAATGATTAGGTAATGTTCCGGCGATGCCCGGCTTCGCAGACGGATTCCTGGGGGTGCCCGCGCGGCCCGGCAAGCCGCGCAGCAACGGCCTCACACACGTCATCGACAAGGGGCTGAACCTGCGCGAGATCGAAGGACTCTTCGACACCGCAGGTGCCTTCGTCGACATCGTGAAGCTCGGCTGGGGCACCGGCTACGTCACGAACAACCTCGAGAAGAAGATCGCGCTCTACCGCCACTTCGAGACACCCGTCGTCTGCGGCGGCACGTTCTTCGAGGCGGTCTACGCGCGCGACAAGATCGACGAGTTCAAGGGCTGGCTCACCGAGTACCGCTTCTCGCACGTCGAGATCTCCGACGGGACGGTCGAGATCCCGCGCGACCGCAAGCTCGAGCTCATCGCCGACTTCGCCCGCGACTTCACGGTGCTCTCGGAGGTGGGATCGAAGGACGCTGAGGTGAACATCGCCCCGTACCTCTGGGTGCAGTGGATGCAGGAGGAGCTCGACGCGGGCGCCTGGCGCGTCATTGCCGAGGGTCGCGAAGGCGGCACCGCCGGCATCTACCGCCCGAGCGGCGAGCTGCGCACGGGCCTCGTCGACGAGATCGAGCACTCCGTCCCGTTCGAGTCGCTGATCTGGGAGGCGCCCACGAAGGAGAGCCAGGCATGGTTCATCAAGCATTTCGGCACGAACGTCAACCTCGGCAACATCCCGCCCGACGAGGTGATCGCGCTCGAGACGCTGCGCCTCGGCCTGCGCGGCGACACATTGAAGGAGGTGCTGCTCGGTGGCGAGCCTGCAGCTGCCGGCTGACGTCGAGACGTGGCCCGCGCAGCGGGTCGTCGAGTACGTGCTCGGCGAGTTCCCGGGTCGCTCGGCGCTCGCGTGCTCCTTCCAGAAGGAGGAGTCGGTCCTGCTCGACATGCTCTTCGAGCTCGAGCCGAACGCGCGCGTCTTCGCGATCGACACGCGGTACCTGTTCCCGGAGACATACGAGCTCTGGCGGGAGGTCGAGCGCCGCTACCAGACGAAGATCGAGGCGTTCGCGGGCGAGCCCGTCGAGGACGGGCTCTGGGAGACGAACCCCGATCTCTACCTCGCGATCGCCAAGATCGAGCCGCTCAACCGAGCGTTACTCGATCTCGACGCCTGGATCACCGGTGTCCGCCGCGAGCAGTCGCCGCTGCGCGCGGACGCGTCCAAGCTCGCCTGGGACGAGAAGCACGAGCTCTGGAAGGCGAATCCGCTGGCCGACTGGACCGACGAGGACTGCTGGGCCTACATCCGCGAGCGCGATCTTCCGTACAACAAGCTGCACGACGAGGGCTACGAGTCGATCGGCGACACGCACTCGACCCTTCCCGGGAAGGGTCGGGAAGGTCGCTGGGCGGGAACGGAACGCACCGAATGCGGGTTGCACACATGAGCGGCTTCGTCCTCTGGTTCACCGGCCTCTCGGGCGCGGGCAAGACGACCATCGCGAACAACGTCGAGCCCGAGCTCGAGCGCCGCGGCTTCGTCGTCGACCACCTCGACGGGGACATCGTCCGCACGCATCTCTCGAAGGGCCTCGGCTTCTCGAAGGAGGATCGCGACGCCAACATCGCGCGCATCGGGTGGGTTGCCTCGCGCCTGGCACGTGCCGGCGCGGTCGTGATCGTGTCCGCGATCTCGCCGTACGAGGAGATGCGCCGCCACGCGCGATCCCTCGTCGAGCAGCACGCGCCGTTCGTCGAGATCTTCGTCGCGACGTCGCTCGAGGAATGCGCGCGCCGCGATCCCAAGGGGCTCTACGCCGCCGCCTTCGCCGGCGAGATCGAGGACTTCACCGGCGTCTCGGCGCCGTACGAGGAGCCGCACGATCCCGAGCTCCGGCTCGAGACGGCCGGCCGCACGCCCTCCGAGTCGGCGAGGACCGTGATCGAACGGCTCGAGGAGCTCAATCTCCTGCCGGAGCGCGTGGAGTCGGACGCGTGAGCACGTCCCGCGCGATCCCGACGGTGACGCACCTCGACGAGCTCGAGTCCGAGGCCGTCCACATCTTCCGCGAAGTCGCGGCCGAGCTCGAGCGGCCGGTGCTGCTCTTCTCGGGCGGCAAGGACTCGATCGTGCTGCTCCGGCTCGCCGAGAAGGCATTTCGGCCGGGCAAGTTCCCGTTCCCGATCATGCACGTCGACACCGGGCACAACTTCCCGGAAGCGATCGAGTTCCGCGACCGGCGGGTGGAGGAGCTCGGCGAGCGGCTTGTCGTCGCGTCGGTGCAGGAGTCGATCGACAAGGGCCGGGTGGTGGAGGAGACGGGTCCGCGCGCGTCGCGCAACCGCCTGCAGACGACGACGCTGCTCGACGCGATCGAGGAGCACCAGTTCGACGCCGCGATCGGCGGCGCCCGGCGCGACGAGGAGCGCAGCCGCGCGAAGGAGCGGATCTTCTCCTTCCGCGACGACTTCGGCCAGTGGAACCCGCGCGCGCAACGGCCAGAGCTGTGGAACCTCTACAACGCCCGCGTCCGCAAGGGCGAGCACGTGCGAGTCTTCCCGATCTCGAACTGGACCGAGCTCGACGTCTGGCAGTACGTCGCGCGGGAGCAGCTCGAGCTGCCGCCGATCTACTTCGCGCACGAGCGCGAGGTGTTCCGCCGCGACGGGATGCTGTACGCCGCCTCGGAGTACGTCGAGCGGATGGAGGGCGAAGACACGTTCGTGACCTCGGTTCGCTTCCGCACCGTCGGCGACATGACGTGCACGGGAGGCGTCGAGTCGATGGCGTCCACGATCGATGCGGTCGTGGAGGAGATCGCGGCGACGCGCGTCACCGAGCGTGGCGAGACGCGCGCCGACGACCGCTTCAGCGAGGCGGCGATGGAGGACAGGAAGCGCGTTGGCTACTTCTGAACAGGCGCAAAGCACCGAGCTCCTCCGCCTCGTCACGTGCGGCTCCGTGGACGACGGCAAGTCGACGCTGATCGGCCGGCTGCTCTACGACACGAAGCAGATCTTCGTCGACCAGCTCGAGCACATCGAGGACGTCTCACGCCGTCGCGGTCACGGGTACGTCGACCTTGCGCTGCTCACCGACGGCCTGCGCGCCGAGCGCGAACAGGGGATCACGATCGACGTTGCCTACCGCTCGTTCGTCACCCCGCGGCGCCGCTTTCAGCTGGCCGACGCGCCGGGCCACGTGCAGTACACGCGCAACATGGTCACCGGCGC
>JBKPLL010000004.1:0-19895 GCA_046731605.1 Actinomycetota bacterium
GAGTGTGGGAGCTGAAGCTCGGCGAGGGCGCGCTCGAGGATTTCCGGGAGAGCGGCCTCGGTTCCGCGACGGCGGTTTCCGCTGTTCCGTCCGTCCACCCGCTGCCGCTGCTCCCGGGCCCTGACACCGTGCGCGAGCGGGTCGACGCGCTGCTGCGCTCGCTCGAGGTGCTCGCGCCGTTCGAGCCGGCGGCGGTTCTCTGCTTCACGGGCCCGGGAGACCGCCCGACCGCGGTTCGCGGCGTGCGCGAGGTCGCGCGCGAGGCCGAGCGGCTCGGGCTGCGGCTGGCCGTCGAGCCGTTCCAGCTGGAAGGGATCGGGAGCTGGTCGGTCCTGAACACGCTCGGCGACGCGGCCGAGTTCGTGGAGGAGGTCGGGAGCGACGCAGTCGGAATCCAGTTCGACGTCTGGCACCTCTGGAACACGCAGGATGTCCTCGACGAGATCCCGCGTCACGCGCACCTCATCGCCGGCGTGCACGTGAACGACTGGCGGGAGCCGACCCGCGGCTGGGCCGATCGCGTGCTGCCGGGTGACGGAGTCGCAGACTTACCTGCGCTCTTCGGCGTCTTAGAGGACGTGGGCTGGGAGGGCTTCTACGACCTCGAGATCTTCTCCGACAACGGCGCGTTCGGCAACGCGTATCCCGACTCGCTCTGGGATCTCGACGCGGCCGAATTCGCGCGCCGGGGTCGCCAGGCCTTCATCAACTGCTGGTCGAAAAGGAGGGTCCCGGCGGAGGCCGCGGGCCGGAGAGGAGAAACATGAGGGTAGGCAACCGGGCGCGCTGGGCGCTCGTGGTCGTTGCCGCTGCGGCGCTCGTCTTCGTCGCGGCAGCAGCGGCTCGTACAGGCTCGTCGGCGGCCAAGAAGCCGATCATCATCGGCTGGGCCTACGACAACAAGGGGCCGATGCAGCCGTTCGACACGCCGGCACTCGCTGCGGCGAGGATCGAGGCCGCCAAGATCAACAAGAAGGGCGGCGTGCGCGGGCGCAAGATCGTGATCAAGACCTGCAAGACCCAGGGCGACGACCCGACGACGTCGAAGACCTGCGCCGACAAGCTGATCGGCGAGCACGCGAACGTCATCTTCACGACGTGCGACGTCGATCTCGCCTCTCCGGTCGTGCAGGAGTCGCTCAAGCACCATCTGCTCACGATCGCGCCGTGCATCGGCACCGACCAGATGGGGCCGAAGCGTTTCGGCAAGCCGGGCAAGCTCGCGTTCAGCTTCGGCAACGTCGCGCAGGATGAGGGCTCGGCGATGGCGGAGCTCGCGTGGAAGCACGGCTGGAAGACCGCCGACCTCGCGAAGGACACCGTGATCGTCTACTTCAAGGCCGTCGTCTCGGCGTTCAAGGCGCGCTTCACGCAACTCGGCGGGAAGATCAATTACGAGACGTCGTACCAGGATCCGGCCCTTCAGAAGGGGTCCACGAACTTCCACAACGCGGCCAGCAACATCGCACAGCACCCCGCCAAGGTGATCGTCACGGTGACCTCGGGCTCCTACGGCGCTCAGCTCCCGTTCATCACTGACCTGCGCACCGCCGGCGTCAAGACCCCGGTGCTCAACTCGTGGGCGGGCGACGGCACGTACTGGCTGCCGACCAGCGGCCCGAAGGTCACGAACTACTGGTACGTGACCTACGCGAATGCGTTCGGCCACGATCCGAGCAAGGCCGTCAATTCGCTGGCAAAGAAGATCGGCCCGGTCAACGCAGCAACCGGTGGCTTCGTCACCGGCCCGACTGCGATCGACGGGCTCGTCACTGCGATCAAGCGAGCGCACGGTTCGCTCAAGGGCTCGAAGCTCGCCGCGGTGATGCAGAAGTTCCACAAGGTGCCGACGCTTTCGGGCAAGGTGAGCTTCTCGAAGAAGCTGCATACCGTCTTCGGCCGGGAGTACCGCGTGGTCGAAATCAACAACAACAAGCCCATCGCGAAGGGCACGGTGGTCGCGAAGAAGGTCCCGAACAGCCCGGACTCGTAAGGGGCTTGACGACGACCGAACAGCGGAATGGGAGGCCCGGAGGGTCACTCCGGGCCTCCTCCGTCTCGCGCTCCTTCGCGGGTGTCCAGGCGCTCCGCGACGTCTCGCTCGAGCTGAGGCAGGGCGAGGTCGTCGGCCTGATCGGGCCGAACGGAGCCGGCAAGTCGACGCTCGTCAACATCCTCAGTGGCTTTGATCGTCCGACGCACGGCCGCGTGTTGCTCGAGGATCGCGACGTCACGAGGTGGCCGGCCTACCGGCGCGGGCGACTCGGGCTCGCGCGGACGTTCCAGCACAGTCACGCGTTCGGCGGCCTCTCGGTGCGCGAGAACGTCGAGGTCGCTGCACTTGGCGTCGGCGCCTCGCAGCGAACCGCCGCGGGGCGGGCCGCCGATCTGCTCGATCTGCTCGCCCTCTCCCCATATGCCCACCAGCCTGCGGCCTCACTCGCGCACGGCGACGAGCGCCGGCTCGGTGTCGCCCGGGCGCTCGCGGCCGATCCGCGCTTCGTGCTCATGGACGAACCCGCTGCGGGACTTCCCGAGGCCGAGGTGCCGCGATTCGCAACGGCGGTCAGTGTGATCCGCGACCGCGGCGCCGGAGTCCTGCTCGTGGACCACAACGTCGCCCTCGTGCTCGAGGTCTGCGAGCGCATCCACGTCCTCGACCAGGGGGCCACCCTGGCAGAAGGGACGCCGGGAGAAATTCGCTCCCACCTCGGCGTGGCCGCTGCCTACCTCGGTGAGAGCGCTGCGGAGGACCTCGAATGACAGCGCTGGCGGTCGAGAAGCTCTCCGTCCGCTACGGCGCCGTCGAAGCTGTGCGCGGTCTGTCTCTCCAGGTGGAGCCGGGCGAGATCGTCGGTCTGATCGGTCCGAACGGCGCCGGGAAATCGTCGACACTGCACGCGATCATGGGTGCGGCACCGGTAGTCGGAGGCGACGTGCGGCTCGACGGCAGGTCGCTGGTCGGTCGACGCCCCGAAGACGTGGCGCGGCGCGGAGTGGCCCTCGTGCCGGAGGGGCGTCGCATCTTCGGCGAACTCACGGTCGCCGAGAACCTGCGCCTCGGTCTCGCCGCCCGCAGAGCGAGGCGGAACGGCCCCGGGCTCGACCGGGCCTATGACCTCTTCCCGGTGCTCCGTGAGTTTCGATCGCGCCAGGCGGGCTTGCTCTCGGGCGGCCAGCAGCAGCAGTTGGCGATCGGACGCGCGCTCGTCTCGGAACCGGACTTCCTTCTCCTCGACGAGCCCTCGCTCGGATTGGCGCCGAAGATCGTCGACGTCGTCTTCGAGGCGCTGGCGAAGATCAGGGACGCCGGCCTCGCCGTCCTCCTCGTCGAACAGCGGGCTCAGCGGACGGTTGCCCTCGCCGACCGCTCGCACGTGCTCGCGAACGGCGAGCTCCGCCTCACGCTCGGGCCGCAGGACGCAGGTGACACCGACCGGCTCGTCGCCGCCTACCTCGCATGATCCTGGCGTTTCTCAATCTGACGTGGCCGACCTTTGCGAGCGGGCTCGCCCTCGGCGGCGTCTACGCGCTCATGGCAGTGGGGATCGGCCTCGTCTTCGGCGTCCTGCGTCTCGTCAACTTCGCCTACGGGCAGCTGATCATGGCGGGGGGCTTCGCGCTCGCGTTCGGCTCGCAGTGGGGATTCCCGAACTGGGCCTCGATCCTCTTCTGCTTCGGGGTCGTGCTGGCGCTCTCTGTGCTTATGGACTGGCTCGTATTCCGGCCCCTGAGAGGACACTCGCCGGCGGTGATGCTCGTGGCGACGTTCGCGGTCGCGTTCCTTCTCCAGAACATCGCCCTCCTGGCTTTCGGCCCGCTGGGGAAGAGCGCCGGGGCCCTTGCGATTCTCAACGCGCCCTGGGACATCGGCGGCGTCTTCATCAAGAAGATCGCCGTGATCTCGGTCGTAACCGCAGCCGGCTGCCTTCTGATCCTGCAGCTTCTGCTGACTCGGACGCCGCTGGGCCTGCACATGCGCGCCGCGGCGATGGACTTCCGGACGGCTCGGCTGCTCGGCGTTCGCGCCAACCGCGTCATCTCGGGAGCCGTGATCGTCTCGGGACTGTTCGCGGCCGTGTCCGCTGTCATGCTGAGCGTTCAGGAGCTCACGGTCGTCCCGGCCTTCGGCACGCAGGACACGATTCTCGTGCTCGCCGGCGTCGTGCTCGGCGGCCTGACCCGCCCTGTGCCCGCCACCCTCGGCGGCTTCTCGATCGGCTTCGCGAACGGGATCCTCGGCGGAGTGCTGCCGGCCAACCAGAGCCAGTACCTGCCGAGCCTCCTGTTCGCGATGGTGATCATCGTCCTGCTCGTTCGTCCCGACGGCCTCTTCACCCGCGGCGGCTCCGCGGTGGAGCGCGTATGAACGTGGTTCGCAGGGCGCCCGAGCTGATCGCCCCCGCCCTGCTTATCCTCGGTACGGCGCTACTCGGCCTCGCGGTCTCGAGCTACCTCCAGGCGTACTTCCTCGACACGCTCGTCAAGGTGTCGATCGTGGTGGCTCTCTACCTCTTCATCGGCAACTCGGGCGTCCTTTCGTTCGGCCACATCAGCTTCGTTGCGCTCGGCGCCTGGACGGCCGGGGTCCTGACCGTGCCGGAGGATCAGAAGCGGGTCGTCATGCCGGGCCTTGCTCACTTCCTGGTGACGACGAACGTGGGGAACATCGCATCGCTGGCACTCGCGGCCGCGCTCGGCGGCGCGTTCGCATTCGCCGTCGCACTGCCGCTGATGCGGCTCTCGGGCCTCGCGGCCGGGATAGCGACGTTCGCAGTGCTCGAGATCACGAACAACATGCTCACGTACGAACAGCGAATCGGGCCGGGGCTGAACGCCTTTTCGTCCGTTCCCTCGACGACCGGGATCTGGCAGGCGGCGATCGGCGCCCTCATCTGCGTCGTGCTCGCGTACGCGTACCAGCGCACCCGCTTCGGGCGGATGCTCCGAGCCACACGCGAAGATCCGGCCGCAGCCGCGGCGACGGGGATCTCGATCTATCGGCAACGGCTGCTCGCCTTCACACTGTCCGGCGCCCTCGCCGGTTTTGCCGGCGGCATCTACGTCCACTTGCAGCCGCTGCAGGCAGGCGGCCTGCATCTCGATCTCACGTTCATCACGCTTGCGATGGTCGTGGTCGGGGGAGCCGGCAGCCTTCTCGGGGCGGTCGTAGGCGCGATCGCCCTGAACGGCATCTACTCCTTCTTCCAGGCTGCGACCAACGGCGTCGATGTATTGGGCTGGAACCTGACGGTCCCGTCGGGGACGGCAGAGATCGTGCTCGGCGTCCTGATGGTGGTCGTGCTCATCCTCCGGCCGGACGGCATCACCGGCGGACGCGAGTTCTCCCTGCCACGGCGGCGGCGCCCCGTGGCCGACCTCGAGAAAGCGAGGGCCACGACATGAGGTTCAGCATCTACTCCGAGGTTCAGAGCTGGCCCGGGAAGTCGTACGACCGGCTCTACGGCGAGGTGCTCGAGCAGATCGAGAACGCCGACCGGCTCGGCTACGAGTGCTTCGCCGCGGTCGAGCACCTCTTCTTCCCGAAGTTCTCCGCCTCCGCGAACGTGTTCGGCCTGTTCGGAATGGCCGCGACGCGGACGCGGCGCATCAACTTCCGGACGATGCTGCACATCCTCCCGTACCACAACCCCCTCGTCCTTGCCGCCCAGATTCACGAGTTCTCGCTGCTCACGGGCGGGCGCTACGAGTTCGGCGTCGGGCGCGGCCACGGCTGGATCCCGCTGCCGGCGGGGATGCCGCTCGACGAGACCTCGCGCCCGCGCTACGAGGAGGCGCTCGACCTGTTCGTCGAGGCGCTGCAATCCGACGTCGTAAGCCACGAGGGCGAGTACTGGAACGTGAAGGACAGCCAGGTGATCCCGTTCAGCGGCCACAAGTTCCGCGTGGTGCTCGGCGGCACGTCCGACCGCACATACGACCTCGCGGCAAAGCACGGCTGGTCCGTCGCGGTGCCGCCGCTGCTGCCGTACGCCGCGCTCAAGGAGCAACTCGACCTCTATCGCGCGAAGTGCGCGGAGTACGGGACGACGCCGGACATCATCTGGATCCACGCCTGCTACCTCGACGACGACGCCGACCTCGCGCGGCGCGAGGCGGAGCGGCACATGCGCGGCTTCCTCGAGGGCAACGCGTCGCCGCTCACCGACCACCCGGTCCCTCCGGTCGACGCGCTCAACGCGGCGGGCTACGGCTTCTACGCGTCCGGGATCATGGAGAAGCTCGCCGCGACGCCGTACGACGAGATGATCGCCGGCGACATCGTCTGGGTCGGCACGCCCGACGACGTGATCCAGCGGATCCGCGAGACGATCGAGGTCTGCGAGGGACTCACCGAGATCGCGATCACGACGAACCCCGGCGGCGTCGAGCACTGGAAGGCGATCAAGGCACAGGAGCTCTTCGCCGAGCACGTCGTCCCGGTGATCCAGCGCGAGACCGGGGCCGCCGCGGTCGAGGCGCGGTAGGCTCGCGATCGTGCCCGAAGCGCCACTCGAGGACTCCGGCGCCGGCCTCGCTCCGACGGGCGAGGGCTGGTTCGTCGTCAACGTTCGGGACACCAAGTGGGCGGTTACGGCCGAGTACGGCTCGGGCTGCGGCTTCGAGAGCCGGGAGTTCCGATTCGGGCAGCTCGGCTTCAACATCTGCGCGCTCGAGCCCGGCGAGCCGAACTGCCTCTACCACTCCGAGTCGCAGCAGGAAGCCTTCCTCGTCCTGTCCGGCGAGTGCCGTCTGCTCGTGGAGGGAGAGGAGCGGTTGCTGCACGCCTGGGACTTCTTCCATTGCCCGCCGGGCACCGAACACGTCTTCGTCGGTGCCGGCGACGGGCCGTGTGCCGTCCTCATGGCGGGCGTGCGCCTGCCGGACGAGCAGCTCCTGTATCCGGTCTCGGAGCTCGCGGCGCGGTACGGGGCGAGCGTGGAGGAGGAGACGCCGGACGCGGAAGTCGCGTACGCCGGCTTCGGGGGCGTGCAGCCGGGCCGTCCGTCGTACTGGGACGCTCTTCCCTGGGCCTGACGAATGCGGGTCGTCGTCGCGGGCGCGGGCTCGATCGGCTCCCTCCTCGCGGCGCATCTCGCTCGCGTCGCCGACGTCACGGTGCTGACGCGGCGCGAAGACCATGCCGCCGCCCTGCGGGAGCAGGGCCTCCGCGTCTCGGGTCGCGTCGACTTCACGGCGCGGCTCGACGCGACCATTGATCCGTCGCGGCTCCCGGCGGATGCAGAGCTCGCAGTCCTCGGCTGCAAGAGCACCGACCTCGAGCCGCTCGCCGCTCGGCTCGAGGGGACGCTCGCCGGTGCAACCGTGATGACGATCCAGAACGGGCTCGGCGCGGAGGAGATCGTCGCGGCGCACGGCGACTGGCCGCTCCTCTCCGCGGTCACCTTCATGAGCGGCACCCGCCACGGCGACGCCCATGTCGAGTACGTCCTCGACACCGCGACCTGGATCGGCCCCTATCGGGCCACGACGGAGGCGGACGCGCGCCGAGTCGCCGAGCTGATCGTGGCCGGCGGGCTGAAGGCCCAGGCCTTCCCGGACCTGCGGCCGGCGCAGTGGTCGAAGCTGATCTTCAACGCCACGGTGAACGGCGTCGCCGCGCTGACGGGGCTCCCGCACGACTTCCACTTCGCGCAGACCGAGCAGCTCTCGGATCTGGGGACCCTCGTGCGCGACCTCGTCGCCGAGGGCAAGGAAGTCGCCCTTGCGGCCGGCGTCGAGCTCCACGACGACCCCTGGGAAATGAATGTGCTCGCGACGCAGCGCGGCCACCGCCACTTCCCCTCGATGCTCGAGGACGTCGAGGCGCGGCGGCCGACCGAGGTCGAGCTGATCAACGGCGCCCTCGTGCGCGAGGCCGAGCGCCACGGCGTCTCGGTGCCGCTCCAGACCGCGCTCTATAGGCTCGTCAAGGCGAGGGAGGCGAGCTACTCGGAGTGAGGATCTGCGTCGTGGGGTGTGGGGCGGTCGGGTCGCTGTTCGCGGCGAACCTGTCGCTGCTCGACGAGGTCGAGGTCTGGGCGTTCGACCTGAACGAGCTCCACATGGCCGCGATCAATCGCGACGGCCTGCGGCTCTCCGGCGCAGGCGACGTGACCGGCCATCCCCGCGCGACGAGCGACGCGTCAGCGATTCCGCCGTGCGACTTCGGCATCGTGGCGACGAAGGCGATGCACACCGAGGCGGCGATCGCCACGACGGCTCATGCGTTCGCCGACGGCTACGTCGCGACCGTTCAGAACGGGCTGGGCAACGAGGAGACGATCGCCGGGCACGTCGAGTGCGTGATCCGCGGCACGACCTTCCCGGCCGGGAAACTGCTCGAGCCGGGTCACGTGCAGTGGGACGTGAAGGGTGACACCACGTTCGGGCCGTACGACGAGCGGACGCCGCTTGCCGACGTCGAGCGCCTCGCCGACGCGTGCACGCGCGCCGGGATGCCGGCGGACGCCGTCGAGGACGCACGCGGGCCCCAGTGGCGCAAGGTCATCTTCAACGCGTCCACCAACCCGATCGGCGCGCTCACCGGCCTGACCCACGGCCGGGTCTGTGAACGGCCCGATCTGCGCGCGCTCGTCACGGGCCTCGTGGACGAGGGGAAGGCCGTCGCTGCGGCGCAGGGGATCGAGCTCGACGCCGATCCCGAGGAGCTGATCGACCACGCCGCGAAGCCCGAGGTCGCGTACGGCCACAAGGCGTCGATGCTCCAGGACGTCGAGGCGCAGCGGCCGACCGAGGTCGACTATCTCAACGGCGGCATCGTGCGCTTCGGCGCCGACCACGGCGTCCCAACGCCGCTCAACGCCGCGATCCAGGCGCTCGTGAAAGGAGTGGAGGCTTCGTGGACGCAGAGCTGACCGGCAGGCACGCGAGGGTTCGCGAGGCGCTCGCGCGGGACGGGCTCGACGCGGCGCTCGTCTGCGGCTCCGAGTACACGGGCTTCGAGGGCGCCGTCACCTATCTCTCCGGCTTCCAGATCGTTCACCGCTACGCCTACGTCCTCGTGCCGCGTGAGGGCGAGCCTGCGATCGTCTTCCCGGCCGAGGCGCGCTACGTCGGCGAGCACGGCGACTCCCAGATCGCGGACCAGGTCTTCGCCGACCGTCCCGGAGAGTGGCTCGCAGACCGGTTGCGCGGGCAGCGGGTCGGGGTCTACGGCCTCGACTACGTGGCGACCGTCCGGGACGTTGTGGCTCTTAGCCACAACGTCGAGCTCGTTCCCTGGGACGAGCAGTTCGACCTCGCACGCGCGGTCAAGTCCGAGGCCGAGCTCGCGTCGGTGCGCGAGAGCGTCGAGATCAACACCGCGGGTTTCCACGCCTTCCGCGAAGCGTGGGCGCCGGGCCGCAACGCTGCGGAGGTGCTCGCGCCGGCCGAGCGGCTGTTCGTCGAGCGCGGCTGCGGGCGGCTGACGATGAACATGGTGCTCGTCGGCGCCGAGTTCGCGATCGCGCGCGACGACACCGTCTTCGGCGACTTCACGATCCCGTCCCTCGAGATCGCCGGCCCGGGCGGCCACTGGGTCGAGGTCTCGCGCGCGCTCGGCACTCCGAGCGCCGAGGTGCAGAAGATGCTCGAGGCGTACGAGGAGTACTACGAGGTCGCGCAGACCGCCCTACGTGCGGGCGCGACCGCGCACGACGTCCACCGTGCGGTCTCCGCAGGCTTCACCCGGCGCGGCTATCACCTCGGCCACGTGACCGGCCACTCGATCGGCATGACGATGATCGAGCACCCGAAGATCGGCGAACGCATCGAGACGGAGCTCGCCGCGAACATGGTCTTCTCCATGCACCCGCACGCGATCGCAGCCGATGGCCGAGAATGCCTCTACATGCAGGACACCTGGCTCGTGACGGAAGACGGCGGCGTCCCGCTCGCTGGACTGGAGATGCGGATCTGGTGAGCGCTCCGAACGCCGACGAGTTCCAGCCGATCCTGCCCGGCGAGGGGGCGAGCGACTACGAGCGCTATCTCCGCACCGACGAGCTGCTCGCGCTCCAGAAGGGGCCGGACGAGTGGGTGCACCGCGACGAGCTCCTGTTCCAGACGGTCCACCAGTCGTCGGAGCTGTGGCTCAAGCACGCCTGGACGGAGGTCGAGGAGGCGACCCGGCTGATCGAGGCGCGCGACGTCGCCGCGGCGCTGCG
The DNA here is from genome assembly GCA_046731605.1 of Actinomycetota bacterium. Classification (GTDB taxonomy): domain Bacteria; phylum Actinomycetota; class Thermoleophilia; order Gaiellales; family Gaiellaceae; genus Palsa-739. The sequence continues at coordinate 10,173 of JBKPLL010000004.1, forward strand.
GCTGCTCGGCCGCGCCAACCACGCGATTCGCTACGTCATCTCGTTCCTCGAGCACCTCGAGCTGATGTCGCCGTGGGAGTACCAGGAGGTGCGGCGCGTCCTCGGTCACGGCTCGGGATTCGACTCGCCCGGCTTCCGCGGGATCCGGCAGGTCTCGCCGGAGCTCTACGCCGCCTTCGGCGCGCTGCGTCGCGAACAAGGGCTGTCGCTGCTCGAGGTCTACACGCAGGGTCGCGAGCACGAAGACCTGTACCAGCTGGCCGAGGCACTGATCGACTGGGACGAGCAGGTCGGTGTCTGGCGCTTCCGGCATGTGAAGATGGTCGGCCGCGTGATCGGCGAGGACGTCGTCGGCACGCAGGGCACCCCGGTCGAGCTGCTCGCCGGCCTGATCAAGCACAAGATGTTCCCCGAGCTCTGGACGGTGCGCACCGACCTGACGGAGCTCGCCAAAGAGTCGGATTGATCCCGCTCGAGGAGATCCGCCGGGCGCGCGAGCGGATAGGCGACGACGCTCTCCGCACGCCGCTCGTCCCGATCGGGGAGGCGCAGCGGATCTGGCTGAAGCTCGAGTGCCTGCAACCGGTCGGCTCGTTCAAGCTCCGTGGCGCGCTGTCGGCGGTGCGGGCGGCATCGCCCGAGGAGGTCGCGTCCGGAGTGGTCACGGCGAGCGCCGGCAACATGGCGCAGGGGGTCGCCTGGGTCGCGCGCGAGGTCGGGGTGCCGGCCCGCGTCATTTGCCCCGACGGTGCTCCGCGCGCGAAGCTCGACCGCGTCGCGGCCCTCGGCGCGGAGATCGTCCCGGTCACGCACGAGGAGTGGTGGCAGGCGATGCTCGACCGCGGCCGCGAGGGCGTGGAGGGCTTCTTCGTCCACCCGGTCGCCGACGAGGCCGTGATGGCGGGCAACGGGACGATCGGGCTCGAAATCGCGGAGGACGCGTCGGAGCTCGACACCGTGATCGTGCCGTGGGGCGGCGGTGGTCTGACGACCGGCATCGCGAGCGCCATCAAGTCGCTGAGGCCCGACGTGCGCCTCGTGACCGCGGAGCCCGAGACGGCGGCGCCGCTCGCCGCGGCGTTCGCGGTGGGCGGGCCGACCGAGATCGAGTTCCAGCCTTCCTGGGTCGACGGCGCCGGCGGCCGCGCACTCCTACCCGGAATGTGGGAGCACGCGCGCGAGTTCGTCGACGAAGCGGTCGCGCTTCCGCTGGCGGAGGTCGAAGAGGCAGTCCGCCTCCTCGCCTCACGTACCAAGGTCGTCGCAGAGGGAGCAGGAGCGCTCGCGCTCGCGGCCGCGCTGCGGCGGGACGACCGCTGCGTCTGCATCGTCAGCGGCGGGAACATCGATCCGGACGTGCTCGCTCGGATCCTCTCCACGTAGGCCGGCTGCGCTCGCCTAGGCTTCGAAAGTGGCGCGGTGGACGCTCCGGGCGATCACGGACATCCCGATCGTCTCGGACTTCGAGCCGGACGGCCCGGTTTGGCATCCCCTCCAATACGCGCTCGGCATCGACGCGTTCGGCGTCAACTACTTCGTCGCTCGCCACGCCGATCAGCTGCTCGTCGAGGAGCACGACGAGCGGGAGAGCGGGCAGCAGGAGCTCTACCTGCTCCTCGACGGGTCGGCGGTTTTCGACCTGGACGGCGAGGAGGCGCGACTCGGCCGCGGGGACGCGCTCGCCGTCACCGACCCGAGCGTGCGCCGCAGTGCGACAGCCGTGACGGCGGGAACGACGCTGCTCATCGTCGGTGCAGCACCAGGGCGTTTCGAGACCACGTGGAACCCAGCCCACTTCGTGGACATCCCGCGTCCGGGCTAGCGCCTCGAGCATCAGTCCGGCAGCAGCGGCATGGAGAAGGCGGGATCCCGGCCGAGTAGCACCGCGCGGACGATCGCCGCACTGCCGTAGCGGTCGCGGATCGCGTCGACCGCCGCGTCGAGCGCCTCCTCCGGCCCGAGCAGCAGCTGGCTCGGCGGGTCGGCCTGCAGCATCGCGACCGAGCAGCCGATCAGCGTGATACCGCGCTGCTCGATCAGCGGCGTCGCCGCGGTGAGCAGCTCACGCGCCGTGACGAGGATCGCTTGCGTGTTGGCGGTCGCGAAGGGCAGCGTGTGCGAGCGGGTCGCGCGCTCGAAGTCGCCGAAACGGAGCCGCAGCACGACCGTCCTGCCGACGCGCCGTGCCGTCCGCATGCGCCTAGTGATCCGATCGACGATCCCGACGAGCGTCGCGTCGATCGACTCCGCCGAGTGACGCCCGCGCCCCAGCGCGCGCTGCGAGCCGATCGAGCCGCGCCGCCGGCCGGGCTCCACGCGCCGAAAGTCACGGTTGTGCGCGAGCGCGTTCAGCTGCCGCCCGGCCGCCCGGCCGAGCATCGCGACGAGCGTGGGCTCCGAGAGCGCGGCGAGCTCGCCGACCGTGCGCACGTGCCACGCCTGCAGCCGCCGCGCCGTCGCGGGGCCGACGCCCCAGACGCACTCGACCGGCAGCGGGTGCAGGAACTCGAGCTCTCGCTCGGGCGGGACGACCACCAGTCCGTCCGGCTTTCCCACCCCGCTTGCGACTTTGGCGAGGAACTTCGTCCGCGCCACGCCGACAGTGACCGGCAGCCCGACCCGCTCGCGCACAGCCGTGCGCAGCCGCACGGCGATCTGCGTCGGCGTCCCCGCGATCCGCTCCATTCCGCGCACGTCGAGGAACGCCTCGTCGATCGACAGCCCCTCGACGACGGGCGAGAGATACTCGAAGACGGCGAACATGTCGCGGCTCGCCTCGGAGTAGGCCGAGAAGCGCGGCCGGACGACGATCGCGTCGGGGCAGAGGCGCCGCGCCTGCCTTCCGCCCATCGCCGTGCGGATCCCGTGGGCCTTGGCCTCGTAGCTCGCCGCGAGCACGACGCCGCCGCCGACGATGACGGGGCGGCCGCGGAGCCGCGGGTCGTCCCGCTGCTCGACCGACGCGAAGAACGCGTCCGCATCCGCGTGCAGAACGAACATATGTTCGTTACATTACTAGAGCTGCGCGAGCGCCGTGTTGAAGCGATCGATCTCGTCGGGGCTGTTGTAGTGGATGAGCCCCACGCGGATCGCGCTGTCGGGATACGGGAGCTTCTCCCGCAATCCGAGCGAGTACCAGTTGTCGTGCGCCCAAACGCCGAAGCCCTCGTCCGAGAGCCGCTGCACCGCGTCGACGGCATCGACGCCCTCGAGGTTGATGAGGAACGTGGGCACCCGGCCGTCCATGGTCTGCAGCCCGTACACCGTGGCGTTCTCCGGCAGGCCGTCGAGGAACCGCTGGCCGAGCTCGCGCTCGTACGCGGCGATCGCTTCCATGCCGCCGATCGACTCGAGATACGCGAGGGTCGCCGAGAAGCCCGCGAGGAGCTCGTACGGCGCCGTCCCGACCTCGAAGCGCCGGCCGACCGGCTCCGACGCGGCGGGGCGCGCCTTGTAGGGGCGCCAGGATTCGAGGAGCTCGTGCCGGCCGTACGCGACCCCGAGATGCGGTCCGCAGAACTTGTACGCCGAGGCGATGAAGACGTCGCAGCCGAGTGCCTGCACGTCGGTCGGGACGTGTGCGGCGTACTGCACGGCGTCGACCCAGCACAGAGCGCCGGCCTCGTGCGCGAGCTCCGACACGCGCGCGACATCGACGATCGTCCCGATCGCGTTCGACGAGCCGACGCACGCGACGACACGCACGCGCTCGTCGAGCCGGTTGGCGAGGTCCTCGTAATCCAGGCGCAGATCCTCGGTGACGTCCACCCACTCGACCTCGAAGCCGCGATCGGCGGCGAGCTCGACCCACGGGGCGACGCCGCCGTCGTGGTCGAGACGCGAGACGAGGATCCGGTCGCCTTCCTTCCAGTCACGCGCCGCGGTACGGGAGAGCGCGAAGTCGAGCCACGTCATGTTGGTGCCGAAGACGACGTCGTCGGACGAGCAGCCCAGGAAGCGGGCGGCGTCCTCGCGCGCCGTGGCGAGGATCCCCTCGACGCGCTTGCTCGTCTCGTAGGTCGCGCCGATGTTCGCGCTCGCCTCGCGCAGCGTGCGCGCGATCGCGTCCCCGACCTCGTCCGGGACCTGTGAGCCGCCGGGTGCGTCGAGGAAGACGAAGCCGCCCTCGCGCAGCGACGAGAAACGGGCGCGGACCGCCTCGACGTCCAATAGGGTCGCAGCCATGGAGCGAGCCTACCCTCGTCTGATCCTCGGATGTGGCAATTTCGGGGGGGTTGGCTCGGCACCCGCCTTCTTCGGGCAGGGCGAGACGCTCGAGCAGGCGCTCGAGCTCATGGACGCGGCCTGGGAGAGAGGCATCACGTGGTTCGACACCGCCGACGCGTATGGCGGCGGCCGCAGCGAGACCTACGTCGGCGAGTGGATCCGCACACGCCGCCCAGACGGGCTCCGCATCACGACCAAGACCTTCAACCCGATGGACGAGGGCGAGGATCGCGGGCTCGCGCCCGACCGTGTGCGGCGCCAGATCGACACGAGCCTGCAACGGCTCGGCGTCGAGCGCATCGATCTCTACCTCGCGCACGCCTGGGACGACGCCGTCCCGGCGGTCGAGCTTGCGGGCGTCTTCGAGGAGCTCATGACAGCGGGGAAGATCCGCGCGTACGGCCTCAGCAACGTCGAGGGCGCGCGGCTCCGCGAGGCGATCGACGCGGGCGCGTTCGCCGCCGTCCAGAACTCGTATTCGCTGCTCGATCGCGAGGTCGAGCAGGAGGTGCTTCCGCTCTGCGCGGAGCACGGACTCTGGTTCCAGGTGCACAGCCCCCTCATGGGCGGGTGGCTGACGGGGAAGTACCGTCGAGATGCGGAGCCGCCCGAGGGCTCGCGGATGACGTTGCGTTCGGCCCCCTACGAGCACCTGCGCACCGACGCCGTGTTCGACGCGCTCGAGGCGCTCGTACGGCGCGGAGACCCCACGACCCTCGCATTCGCCTGGCTGCTCGCGGACGAGCGCGTCTCCGTCGTCCTCGGGCCTCGCCGCCCCGCGCACCTCGAGCCTGCGCTCGCCGCGCTCGCGAATCCGCTCACCCCCGAGGAGCGCGACGCGCTTTCCGATGAGTTCGCGCTCGTCCCGCAGTCGTAGGGACACACCACGAAAGGAGCCCCAATGGAAGAGATGCTCAGCGCGTACGCGGACGCTGTGCGCGCGAAGGACGCCGACGCGTTCGTCGGCCTGTACACCGACGACGTCCGCAACTTCGATTTGTGGAGCGAATGGTCGTACGACGGGAAGGACGCGCTGCGCGGGATGGTGGCGGAGTGGTTCGGCTCGCTTCCCGACGACGAGGTCGTGGCGGTGAAGTTCGACGACGTCCGCACGCAGGCCGGCGAGGACGTGGCCGCCGTGAGCGCGTTCACGACCTTCGCGGCGGAATCTCCCGACGGCAGCGAGCTTCGCTCGATGAACAACCGGCTCACCTGGGTGCTCCGCAAGGACGGCGACGGCGCCTGGAAGATCGCCCACGAGCACACCTCCGCGCCGGCGAGCGACGAGGGGAAGGTGCAGCTCCGCCGCTAGCGGCTGGCGAGCGGGACGAACTGGCGCTCGTCGTACCCGGTGTAGATCTGGCGCGGACGCGCGATTTTCTGCTCGGAGTCGGAGAGCATCTCCTCCCACTGCGCGAGCCAGCCCGGCAGCCGGCCGAGCGCGAACAGCACCGTGAAGTAGTCGGTCGGGTAGCCCATCGCCCGGTAGATGATCCCGGAGTAGAAGTCGACGTTCGGGTAGAGCTTGCGCGAGACGAAGTAGTCGTCCTCGAGCGCGATCCGCTCCAGCTCCAGCGCGATCTCGAGCTTCGGGTCGACGCCGGTCTGCGCGAAGACGTCGTCGGCGACGCGCTTGATCAGCTTCGCCCGCGGGTCGTAGTTCTTGTAGACGCGGTGGCCGAAGCCCATCAGCAGCCGCTCGTGGTTCTTCACGCCCTCGATGAAGGCCGGGACGTTCTTCACGTCACCGATCTCGTCGAGCATCCGCAACACCGCCTCGTTCGCGCCGCCGTGCAGCGGCCCGTACAGGGCCGCGACCCCCGCGGAGACGGCTGAGAACGGATCGACCTGCGTCGAGCCGACGCCGCGCACCGCGTTCGTCGAGGCATTCTGCTCGTGGTCGGCGTGGAGGACGAGGAGGATCTCGAGCGCGCGCTGCAGCACCGGGTTCGGCTCGTGGACGCCGCCGATCTCGAAGGTCATGTTGACGAAGTTGCCGATGTAGTCGAGGTCGTTGCGGGGGTAGACGTACGGCAGCCCGCGGCTGTGGCGGAACACCCACGCGGCGATGGTCGGGAACTTCGCGATCAATCGCAGACGCTGCAGGCGGCGGCTCTCCGCGTCGCCGATCTCCTTTGCGTCGGGATAGAAGGTCGAGAGCGCGGCGACCGCGCCGAGCAGCATCCCCATCGGATGCGCGTCGTGGCGGAAGCCGTCGAGGAACTGCGTGACGTTCGTGTGCACGTACGTGTGGACGCGCACCTCCTCCTCCCAGGCCTCGAGCTGGTCGCGGGTCGGCAGCTCGCCCTCGAACAGGAGCCACGCGGTCTCGAGGAAGCTCGCGTGCTCGGCGAGCTGCTCGATCGGGTAGCCGCGGTAGCGGAGGATGCCGGCGTCGCCGTCGATGAAGGTGATCCCGCTGCGGGTCGAGGCGGTGTTGAGGAAAGCCGGGTCGTACGACATCAGGCCGAGCTGGCGGAGATCGGTCGCGTGGATCGTGTCGTCCGAAATCGGGATCTCGACCTCGGTGCCCGTGCGGTTGTCCCGCACCGTCAACGTCTCTTCGGCCATATCTGCACCTTACTTCCGAAGGCCGGTTTGCAGTTCGGCAGAGGCGGAACCCCAGACCGAGGAAATACGACTCGAAAAGGAGATAGCCACATGGGCTTCAATTCGCTGAAAGACGTCCTGCAGGAGCAGCTCGAGGATCTGCACAGCGCCGAGACACAGCTCGTCGAAGCGCTGCCGAAGATGGCGCAGGCGGCACACCACGACGAGCTTCGCGAGGCCTTCCAGCATCACCTCGAGGAGACGCGCGGCCACGTGAAGCGGGTCGAGGAGGCGCTCGGTGAGCTCGGCGTCTCGAACCCGACCGAGATCTGCAAGGGGATGAAGGGCCTCATCGCCGAAGGCGAGGAGATGATCCAGATGCCAGGCGATCCGGTCGCGAAGGACGCGGGGCTGATCGCCGCCGCGCAGCGCGTCGAACACTACGAGATCGCCGCGTACGGCACCGCTCGGCAGCTCGCCGACGACTGCGGCTTCGACGGCATCAAGGATCTGATGGACCAGACCCTCGACGAGGAGTCGCAGGCCGACAAGCTCCTGACGAAGATCGCCACAGGCGGCATGTTCAAGGCGGGGGTCAACCAGCAGGCGACCACCTAGTGAAGGCAGTCGCCTGGCACGGCAAGCGCGATGTCCGGGTCGAGGAGGTTCCCGACCCGGGCATCCGCAAGCCCGACGACGTGATCCTCCGGGTCACGTCCTCCGGTGTGTGCGGCTCCGACCTCCATCTCTACGAGGTCATGACGCCGTACCTCCACGAAGGCAACGTGCTCGGGCACGAGCCGATGGGCGTCGTCGAGGAGGTAGGCCCGGACGTGAGCTCCGTCGCCCCGGGCGACCGCGTCGTCGTGCCGTTCAACATCTCGTGCGGTAGCTGCTGGATGTGCTCGCAAGGTCTCCACTCACAGTGTGAGACGACCCAGAACCGCGAGCACGGCACCGGCGCCTCCCTCTTCGGTTACACGACGCTTTACGGCGAGGTGCCGGGCGGCCAGGCCGAGTACCTCCGCGTCCCCTTCGGCAACACGCTCCCGATCAAGGTGCCCGCCGGGCCGCCGGACGACCGCTTCCTCTTCCTCTCAGACGTCCTCCCGACCGCCTGGCAGGGAGTCGAGTACGCGGACGTGCCGGACGGCGGCACGCTGCTCGTGCTCGGGCTCGGCCCGATCGGCGAGATGGCCACCAGGATCGCGCAGCACCGCGGTTACCGCGTGCTGGCCGTCGATCTCGTCCCGGATCGCCTCGAGCGCGCCCGCTCGCACGGCGTCGAGGTCTACGACCTGCGTGAGCACGACAACGACCTCGTCGACGTCGTGCGGCAGGCCACCGACGGTCGCGGCCCCGACTCCGTCCTCGACGCGGTCGGGATGGAGGCGCACGGCGCGCCGGTCGTCAAGGCGATACAGCAGGCCGCGGGGCTCCTGCCCGACGCGATTCAGCGGAAGCTGATGGAGACGGCGAGCGTCGACCGGCTGCACGCGCTCTACCTCGCGATCGAGCTGGTTCGGCGCGGCGGCACGATCTCGATCTCGGGCGTCTACGGCGGCATGGCGGATCCTCTGCCGCTGCGCGTCCTCTTCGACAAGCAGGTGCAGATCCGCATGGGCCAGGCCAACGTGCTGCGGTGGGTCCCGGAGATCATGCCCCTGCTGCTCGACGGCGACCCACTGCGCACCGACTCGTTCGCGAGTCACCACCTCCCCCTCTCGGAAGCTCCCTCTGCCTACGAGCAGTTCCAGAAGAAAGAGGACGGCTCGTTCAAGGTCGTCCTGCAGCCGTGAGGAGGTAGGTCATGCCGAAGATGGCGAACGGAAACAAGGTCAGGCGCTCGGAGCTGCCCGAGACGCTGAAGCGTTCGGGCCGGAAGGCGCAGCGCACCTTTGCGAAGACGCATGACGCAGCGGTCGAGCAGTACGGGGAAGGCGAGCGCGCGCACCGTACGGCGATGGCCTCGCTCAAGCAGACGCACGAGAAGCGGGGCGGCCGCTGGGTGCCGAAAGACCGGCCCGGCCCGAGCGATCCGCGCTCGAAGAAGACGACGGCGCAGAAGCGGGCGGGCGTTGGAGAGACCTTCGGCGGCGTGGACGTCGAGCAGAACACGAAGCAGGAGCTGTACGAGCGCGCCCGCCGCCTCGGCGTCGAGGGCCGCTCGAAGATGTCGAAGCGCGACCTTGCGCGCGCGATCGCGCGGAAGCAGTAGTGCGGGTCGTCGTCACCGGAGCGAGCGGCAACGTCGGCACGAGCCTCGTACGCGCGCTGGCGGCGGACGACGACGTCGACGAGATCGTCGGGCTGGCCCGCCGCCTCCCGTTTGGGCTGGAAGCGTCGACGGCAAAGCCGCCGACGCCCAGCGGAGGACCCCGGGTCGCCGAGGGCGACCCGGCCGGACGCAACTTCCACGAGACCGAGTGGCACGCGACGAACATCGAGCACGACGACCTCGTCCCGCTCTTCCGCGGCGCCGACTGCGTCGTCCACCTGGCCTGGGCGATCCAGCCGGCGCACGATCTCGCGGCACTTCGGCGCACGAACGTGGAGGGCAGCGAGCGCGTGTTCCGGGCGGTCGCCGAGGCCGGGGTGTCGGCGCTCGTGTACGCGTCGTCGGTCGGCGCGTACTCACCGGGCCCGAAGGATCGGGCGGTGGACGAGAGCTGGCCCACCGAGGGGACTCCCACCAGCTTCTATGCGCGCCACAAAGCCGAGGTCGAACGCCTGCTAGACCGCTTCCAGGCCGAGCAACCGACCACCCGGGTCGTCCGTCTGCGCCCAGGCCTGATCTTCAAGCGGAGCTCCGGCGAGGAACAGCGCCGTTACTTCCTCGGGCCCCTCTTTCCGCGGGCGCTTGCGAGGCGCGGTGCGCTGGCCGTGATCCCCGACCTCGACGGACTTCGCTTCCAGGCCGTGCACACGCGCGACGTCGCCGAGGCG
>JBKPLL010000005.1:0-5054 GCA_046731605.1 Actinomycetota bacterium
CCCCATGCCCCGGCCGGTGCCGGTGATGAACCAAACCTGTTCTCACTCATCTCGCGCCTCCGTCCGTCTCAGGAAGTGCAGGGGCAACCTCGGGCTTCGAGTCTATGGCCGATCTGTCGGCAACCTCTGCGCCCGGCCTTGCAGGCGTCATAAGTCAACGTCGGCGCGCGCGTCTACGAGTTATCGGCTGCGAGTTGTAGGTTCTCGGCGTGATTCGTGGGAGCTGGGCAGTACGGGACAAGCGCTAGGAGATGTCCTCCCTTTAGCGGTCGCGGTCGCGATCTTTCCGGTGCCGATGATCGCCGTCGTGCTGCTGGTCGGTTCGGATGGAGGACGTGCGAAGGGCCTGGCATTCGTCTTTGCCTGGTGTCTCGGCCTCGCAGCGGTAGCCGCGGTCGTGCTCGTGTTCGCGGGGGTTGCGGATGCGAGCGAAGCAGGTGAGCCCGCAACCTGGGTCAACGTGCTCCTGCTCGGCGTCGGCCTGTTCGTTCTGGCGTTGGCGGTCGAGCAGTGGCGCGGCCGTCCGCGCGCGGGCGAAGAGATGCCGGCTCCGCGCTGGATGCGCACGGTCGACGACTTCACCGTGGCGAGGGCTGCCGGAGCCGGCTTTGCGCTGTCCGCCCTGAACCCGAAGAACATGCTGCTGACGGTCGCGGCCGCCGCCGAGATCGCGGAGGCAGGACTTCCCGCAGGCCGGCAGATCGCCGTCGTGCTCGCCTTCGTCGTCATCGCGTCCGCCGGTGTCATAAGTCCGCTTGTCGTGGCGGTCGCGCTCGGGGACCGGTCGCGCGAGCTGCTTGACGGGCTGCGAGGCTGGATGGCGCGTCACAACGCGGTGATCATGTCCGTGCTTTTCCTCCTTATCGGTGCGAAGCTGGTCGGCGACGCGGTGGCCGGTTTCTCCACATGACGATGCTGCAAGACACACGTGTCGAGGAGATCCTCGAGCACGTCAACGTGCCGAGCTACGTCATCGATGCCGCCGGCGTCATTCGCTGGCTCAACCCGGCTGCGAAGAGGATTGTCGGCGACGTCGAAGGACGCCAGTTCACGTCGGTCGCCGCGCCCGAGGAGACGCGGCGCGCGCGCGAAATGTTCGCCCGGAAGGTCGTCGGAACGGCAACCGTCACCGACGCGGGCTTCGTGCTCGTCGACTCGACCGGGGGCCGCGTGGCGGTCGAGATCAGCTCCGTGCCCCTGCGTCGCGGTGAGCACGTCGTCGGCGTGTTCGGACAGGTCACCGACCTTGTCGAGACACTTCACGCACATCCAGACCTCCCCCTGACGCCCCGCCAGGCGGAGGTGCTCGACCTGCTCGAGCGCGGCCGGACGACGCGACAGATCGCCGCCGAGCTGCATCTCAGCATCGACACCGTGCGCAATCACGTCCGCCACATCCTGCAAGCCGTCGGCGCACATTCGCGGCTCGAGGCCGTCGCGATCGCGCACGGCGCGCACTAGATCACGCGCCAGGCGGCACCCGGCCCACGGGTTTTCCGCCATGCTCTGGCTTCGGCGCAACCGCTACCTCTGCCGAGGAGAGCGATGAATTCGAAGGCCGGGATCGCCGCAGGATTGGAATCGCCGTTCGTCTCCAACGCGAGCTGCCTGCAGACCTTGTGCAGCGCGACCGACCCCTTCAACTCGCTCTCGCGTCCCGTCGCCACTTGAAGGCGGCACTCCGCGTCGCCGTCGTCGCGCTCGCGCTCGCGATCGCTCCGTTCGCTGCCGCCGACAGCGGCACTGAGAGGGCGCTCGCCGAGCGGTACGCGCCGGTCGTGCGACTAGTCGAGCACAACGGTGATTGCGGCCCGGGGAAGCCGTACGTGCCGATCGACGTCGACGCGCTCTTCGGTGAGCCGACGGTGGCGCTGCGCGGGCCTTGGAACGGCACCGACCTCGTGAAGATCGGCCCAACGGCGAAGGATCTCGGCCGCGGGCTGTTCGAGTACCACCTCGACTTTCCCGGCGAGGCACTCCATCCCGGCTGCGGTTATCTGCACTGGGAGCGTCGGATCAGCGCAGGTGGCGCGCCGACTGCGTACGCGCACGTCGTGGCCGACCGCGACCATCGCGGGAAGCTCGCGCTCCAGTACTGGTTCTTCTATGTCTTCAACGACTGGAACAACTTGCACGAGGGCGACTGGGAGATGATCCAGCTCGTCTTCGACGCGTCGACGGCGGAGGAGGCGCTCGCGCGGAAACCGGTCGAGATCGGCTACAGCCAGCACGAGGGCGCCGAACGGGCGACGTGGGGCGACGACAAGCTCGAGCTCGTCGGTGGCACCCATCCGGTCGTGCACCCCGCCGATGGTTCGCATGCGAACTTCTTCGGGGAGGCGCTTTACCTCGGCAGCTCGGCGAAGGAGGGCGTCGGCTGTGACGACACGCGCGGGCCGCACCTCGATCTGCGGCCGGTCGTGCGGACGATCCCGAGCGGGTCGACGGCTGCGCAGGCGGACTTTCCGTGGATCGGTTTCGAGGGCCGCTGGGGGGAGCTGCAGCCGGCGTTCTTCAACGGGCCCGAGGGGCCCAATCTGAAGGCGCAATGGACGCACCCGATCGGGTGGTCGGAGGACTGGCGCTCGCTCAGTTACACGGTGCCGGGCGGCAGTGTGTTCGGCTCGAACGCGACGGACTTCTTCTGCGGCGCCGTCGCGCATGGCTCGCGGAGTCTCGTCCAGCTCGTGGCGAACCCGGTCGAGTTCAGCCTCGTGATCGGAGGATTGATCCTCCTCGTGCTCTTCCTCTTCTCGCGCACGAGCTGGCGCCCGGCTGCGCCGCTCCGCCTGGCCCGTCGGCGCTCGTGGGGACAGATCGTTTCGGCGTCCGCCCGGATGTACGCGTCCCGGTTCGGCCTGTTCGTCGCGCTTGGCGTGCTCTTCGTGCCGATCGCGTTGCTGGTCACGCTCCTGCAGGCGCTCGTCCTGCACGCGACGAACGTCCTCGGTGTCCAGTCGGCCGGAGGAAGGAGCGGGAGCTTCCTCTCGTATCTCGTGCTCGCGATCGGGACGTCGTTGACGCTCCTCGCCCTCGGGCTTGTTATGGCGGCAACGGCGAGGGCGTCCGTCGAGATCGACGAGGGACGCGCGATCGGACCGATCGGCGCTTATCGGCTGGCGTTCGACAGCCTCGCGCGGTTGTTCACGGCGCTGCTGGTCGTCGCGCTCGTCGTGTCGCTGCTCGCGTCGACGATCTTCCTGCTGCCGATCGCGATCTGGCTCGCGGGTCGGTGGGCGCTGATCGTTCCCGTGCTCGAGCTCGAAGGCGTCGCGAGCTTCGGCGCTCTCCACCGGAGCGGGCGTCTCGTTCGCCGGCGGTGGCTCAAGGTCGCGTCGCTGATCGTTGCCGGTGCGGCGTTCGTGCTTGTGCTGGGGCCGTTTGTCGGTGCGCTCCTCATTCTCGGGACGAGCGCGCCGTTCTGGCTCGTGAACGTCCTCGCGGGCGCGATCTACGCGGTGACGATGCCGTTCGTCGCCGTCACGACCGCATACGTGTACTTCGACGCGCGCGTCCGGACCGAGCTGGCCGGCGAGGGCGCGCCGGCGCAGCTGCCGGCGGAGATCAGCTTCTCGGGCAGAGCCGTGTGAGCGATTCGCACATTCCTGATCCGCAGCAGGGACGGCCACTCGAGATCGAGCTCGAGCCCACGGTCGTCGGGCGGCTCGCGCGTTGGACGCAGCGCGCCCGCATTCTCCGAACCAGGGTCGAGTCGGCGCGTGCCGAGCACGCGGCTGTCGACGTCGGCTTCGACGTCGTCGAGCGGGACTCGGCGATCGGAGGCGGGCTGCTCGCTGGCGCGCTCGCGTACCGGCTCTTCGTCCTCCTGCTCCCGATCGCGCTGTTGTTCGTCGCCGGGCTCGGCCTGTACGCCGACACCGTCGACAAGAGCTCCAGCACGGTCGCCAAGGAGGCCGGCCTCCACGGGTTGATCGCGTCGCAGGTCGCGTCGACCGCCTCGAGCGACGCCCGCTGGATCGTCTTCATCGTGATGATCCCGGCCGTTCTCTACGCACTGGCCAAGCTCTACCGCGCGGTTGCAATCGTGCACGCGCTCGCCTGGCACGGCTCCGGTCGCGGAAGCCGCACGACGCCGAAGGGGATCGGCATCCTCGGCCTGGCGCTCCTCGTCGACCTGGGCGTTGCGGAGGTCGTCGGCTGGGTCCGGCGGCACGACGAGCTCGGCGGAATCAGCGCTCTCGTCGTGTACCTCGCGGTCGTCGGCGGCGCCTGGCTCGCCGTCTCGATGCAGCTTCCGCATCGCGGCGTTCGCTGGCGGGCGCTCGTGCCGGGGGCTCTAGTCGTCGGCGCGGGCCTCCTGTTCGTCAACGTCTTCAACGTCTACATCACGACGCGACTCGTCGAGGACCGCGCGAACACCTACGGCGCCCTCGGCATCGCGGCCGCGCTGCTCCTCTCGCTCGTGCTCGTCGGCCGGGTGATCGTCGTCTCCGCCGAGCTCAACGCGGCCCTCGACGACCGTCAGAGGACCAACCACAGGTAGCCACCCTCCGGATCGCCTCTTGTGTCGCTCGCGCCCGGCAACGGCTTCCGCGTACGCGCACAGCACGGCGCGAGTGTTGACCTCACTCCCGCGGTACGGAGCTGGCGCATCCGCTGACGTTGCACGACACGTAATCAGCGCCGACGCGCACCTGAGGAAAGGCGGCGCCGCGGTCGCCATCAAGCAGACCGCCGCGCCGGCACCTCACGCCCTTGCACATCTGAGCGGTCGTACCTTGAAAACGGTCCGATTTGGGGCCGATCCGTTCGCCAATCGTTCGCCAGTGAGCACTCAAATCGCCTGGAATTCTGCGGACGTGGATGGACGGCTGTGGACTGGAAGATGCGGTCTCCGAAACCGCCGGCACACCAGTAGCGGAGCGCCTTTTCGCGGCGCCCCGCTTCGTTTGAGCGGAGGGGGAGGGATTTGAACCCTCGTCGGACCTAACGGCCCGAAACGGTTTTCGAGACCGCCGCATTCGACCGCTCTGCCACCCCTCCGAGGGCGACCCCGCGGGGTCGTGACGGAGAAGGAGGGATTCGAACCCTCG
>JBKPLL010000006.1:0-69170 GCA_046731605.1 Actinomycetota bacterium
GAGATCTTGTCTTAAGTCTCGTGGGCTCGGAGATGTGTATAAGAGACAGTCTCGTGACGGCACTCGGGGGTGGCACCGTCGAGACCCACTTCAACCCCCCGGGCAACAGCTTCAGCGGCGCTGACATCTGGACTGGGACGCTGATCGTGCCCGGGTACACGTTCGACCTGACGCCCCCGACAATCAAGGGTGCAAAGAACCGAACCGTGCGCGTCCCGCGCCGCGCAAAGCGCGTGCGCATCAACTACAGCGTCACCGCCGAGGATGACGTCGACTCCAACGTCCGGGTGACCTGCCGGCCACGATCGGGCTTCCGGTTTCGCGTCGGCCGCACCACACGCGTTAGCTGCTCTGCAACGGACGCGAGTGCCAATACACCGAAGGCGACCTTCACGGTCACTGTCAAGCGCAGGCGCACGCGGTAGCAGGCCTCCGGGCGTCAGCCCTTCCGCTGTTGGCGTCGCTTACTAGGCGGCAGCGAGGCGCCGACGCACGAGCCGGTGGGCTGCGTCGAAGGGCGTGATTCTCTCTGCGCCAGCTTCGGCGAAGAGCGTCCGCAGCGTGTCCCCGATCCCCGCCAACCGCGCTTCGAGCTGCGTCTCGTTCCAACCCTCGTCCTCGAGGCCGATCAGCTGGATGATGCCGCCCGAGTTGACGATGTAGTCGGGTGCGTAAAGGATGCCGCGCTCGTGCAGCCGCCCGGCGTCCTCGGGCTCGGCGAGCTGGTTGTTCGCGCAGCCGGCGATCGCGCGGCAGGCGAGCCGTGGGATCGAGTCCGCGTTGAGCGTGCCCCCGACCGCGCACGGCGAGTAGACGTCCACCTCGGTCTCGAGCACGGCCCCGGGAGAGACAGACTCGCAGCCGGTCGCGGCAGCCCGTGACTCGTCCACGTCGCTCACGAGCACCCGCGCACCGGCGTCCGCCAGCTCCCTTGCCAGGAGCGCGCCGACGGCGCCCGCACCCTGCACGAGCACGCTGCGGTCGGCCAGGTCAGCCGAGCCGAAGACGTGCTCCACCGTGGCGCGGATCGCGTGCAACACGCCGCGGGCGGTACCGCGGCCGCTGTTTCCGCCGCGGCCGGTCGTCCCGTAGACCCAGGGGCATGTCTCGGCGACGACGTCGAGATCCTCCGGGGAGATGTTCATGTCGCCGGCGGTGCGGTAGCTGCCGCCGAGCGAGGCGACGAGCTCGCCGTAGCGCCGGAGGAGGCCCCGGCGCGGCTCACCGGTCGGAAGCTCCGGCACGGCGAGTACGGCCTTGCCGCCGCCGCGCGGCATCCCGGCGCCGGCCATCTTCCACGTCATCGCGCCCGAGAGGCGCATGGCGTCGGCGAGGCCGTCGGCCGGCGCGGGATAAACGCGCATCCTCGTACCGCCGCCCGCGGGGCCGAGCATGGTGGAGTGCACGCACACGAACATCCACGCGCCGCTCTCGGTGTCGTGGCGGACGACCGCGTGCTCGCCGCTCCAGTCCGCGAGGAGGTGCTCGAAGTCCACTCCGGCACCGTAGATGGAGAGCATCTGCCTCTGCCAGAGGCCCGTTTACCTCGCGAAACCCATACGGGAGGACTCGATACCCCGGGCGGGGCGGCCGCGCAGCATGCTCCATCATCGGTACTAGCTCGGCTACACTCCGCCGCCGGAATGGCCGGAGAACGGACGAAACTCGTGGTTGCCCAGCGCGAGAGGCTCGGCTCGGCCGAGTCGCGCCGCCTGCGCAAGGAGGGGCTCGTGCCGGGCGTCCTCTACGGCAACGGCGAGCCCGTCGCGATCTGCATCGCCGAGCGCGAGCTCCGGCGGGCACTGACCGGTGCGGCCGGCCTGCACTCGATCCTCGACGTCGAGATTGACGGGAAGGGCCAGACCCACGCCTCGATCCTCAAGGAGTACCAGGTGGATCCCGTGCGGGGAGGCGTCACGCACGTCGATCTGCACGAGGTGCGGCTCGACAAGTCGATCCAGGCCTCGGTGTCCGTCCAGCTCCTGGGCGGCGACGACGCGCCGGGCGTGCGCGAGGGCGGCGTGCTTTCGCAGCCGCTGCGCGAGGTCACGGTCGAGGCTTTGCCGCTCGAGATGCCGGAGCACATCGACCTCGACGTCTCTGGCATGGAGATCGGCGGCACGCTCCGTATCTCCGACCTCACCGCCCCGGAAGGCTCGACCCTTCTCGACGACCCGGAGATGGTCGTCGCCACGGTCACCGCGCCGACGAAGGTCGTCGAGCCCGAGCCCACCGAGGAGGAGCTCGCCGCGATGGAGGCGGAGGGCGAAGAGGGCGAGGAGCCGACCGAGGGCGAGGCTGCCGAGGGTGCAGCCGGGGAGCCCGCCGAGCCGGGAGCGGACGCCGCCGGCGACCAGGGCACCGTCGAGGGCTAGTCCCTCGTGCATCTCGTCGCCGGTCTGGGGAACCCGGGCCGGGAGCACGCTCGGAACCGGCACAACGCCGGCTGGCTCGTCATGGACGAGCTCGCCCGGCGCCACGGTGGCTCCTGGCGCGGCAAGTTCTCGGGCCAGATGGCGGAGGTGCGTATCGGCCACGAACGGCTCGCTCTGCTGAAGCCCGAGACGTACATGAACGACTCCGGGCGCTCGGTCGGCCCCGCGGCGGCGTTCTTCAAGCTGGAGCCGGGCGAGGTGCTCGTCGTCCACGATGAGGGCGACTTCGACCTCGGCCGGCTCGAGCTGAAGGTGGGGGGCGGGCTCGCCGGCCACAACGGGCTGCGCTCGATCGCGCGCGAGCTCGGCACGCAGGACTTCCTCCGTCTGCGCATCGGCGTCGGCCGCCCGGAGCGCGGCGACCCGCGTCCGCTCGCCGACTGGCTGCTGGCCAACTTCGAGCCGCACGACGACCCGGCCGCACTCGTCGCGCGCGCGGCCGACGCCGTCGAGCTACTCCTCGCCGAAGGCGTCGAGCGGACGCAGCTTCAGGTCAACCGGCGTTAGCCGAGCCCTCGAGCGGGGCAGCTCGTGTTCTCGGCTAGAGGGCCGACAACGCCGGTTCTCGTTCGGGCTCCGGCTCCTCGCGACGCTCCACACTACGCACCTCCGGCACGAGCACGAGCACCAGGAAGTTCGGCACGCACATCAGCGTCCCGGCCAGCACCAGCGTCGCGTCCGCTCCGACCGCGTTCGAGATGGCCCCGGCGAGCAGCTGGCCCGCCGGCATGAGGCAGAGCGAGAGCATCAGGTCGATCGACGCGACGCGTGCGAGCCGGCCGGGCGCCACCTCCTGCTGCATCGCGGTCTCGAAGAGTGTGTTGCCCACGAGGACCGAGCCGCCGAAGAGGAGAGCGCACGCCATCACGACCGGCAACGGGAAGGGACGCACTAGCGCGAAGGCCGGTAGCGCGCACAGCGTCCAGATCGCGAAAGCCATGGAGACCGGATGGCTCGGGCGGATCCGGTACGCGATGAAGCCGCCGAGCACGCCGCCGAACGCGGCGGAGCCGACGATCAGGCCCCAGGCCGGCGCACCGCCGAGGTGGTCGATGGCGACGAGCGAACCGACGACGATGTAGACGCCGACCCCGAAGTTGCCGACTGCATAGCCGAGGAAGCCGGCCGTGAGCCAGCGGTGCCGCCGCACCTCTTGCCAGCCTTCCGCGAGCTCGCGCGAGAATCGGTGGACTGCCGGCTTCGCATACGGACCGACGCGCATCGCGGCGACGAATACCGCACTGACGAGGAAGCTCGCGGCGTCGATCGAGAACACCCAGGCGGCGCCTGCGACCGCGACGATGACTCCCGACAGGGCGGGGCCGAAGACGTTCGCGGTGCTGCGGGAGAGCGAGACCAACGCGTTGGCCTGTTGCAGGCGTCCGGAGCTGACGGTCTGGGGGATGAGCGCTTTCGAGGCGGGATTGAAGAAACCGGCGGCTGCTCCGGCGGTCCCCTGCAGCAGGGCGAGCTCCCAGACGTGCGCCGCACCGCCGAAGAGCAGCACTGCGGTCGTGGCCTGCGTGCAGGCACGGACGACGTCGGCGCAGATCATCACGGCGCGTCGCGGCAGGCGGTCCGCCCACACGCCACCGGCAAGCGTGACCGCGGCGCCCCCGAACGTGTAGCAGGCGAGCACGAGACCGACGCTGGTGGCGCCGCCGCCGAGCTCGTGGCCGACCGCCCAGATCACCGCGACCGGGACGAGCGAGTCGCCGACCACGGAGCCGGTCCGCGCGAACCAGAGCAGTCTGAACTGCCGTTCCTTCAGCGGCCCAAAGCGACCGACCCCACGCACGTCCTGGAGCGTACGCCTCGGCACGCCTCGTTACCATCGCCCCGAGCGGAACCCGCCGGTTCCGCCCTTCGACATGGACCGTCCGGTACTGCACGCATTCGTCCAGGAGCTCGTGGAGCACGAGCGCCTCGCCGAGCTCGCGGAGGCGCTGCCGACTCGCGCCCGAGTGTCGGAGCCCGCGCTGCCGCTGCTGCTCTCTTCCTTGCACCAGCGTCTCGGGCGCGGGCTCGTCGTGCTCCTGCCGGAGGACGCGGACGCCCGCGACACGGCGGACGCCGGGGCCTGGTTCCTCGGCGACGACACGGTCGGGCTGCTCCCGAGCCGAGGCGTCACGTGGGACTCGGGGCTCGCGCCACCTCCGCACCTGGTCGGCGAGCGGGCGCGGGCGCTTCACGTGCTCGCGCGCGGCGGCCTCGTCTGCGCCTCGGCGAGAGCGCTCGCCGAAGGGCTGCCGCCGGCGGAGGCGCGGCCCGAGCCGATCGAGGTGCGGCCGGGGGTCGAGCCCGGCGTGGACGGGCTGGCCGAGTCGCTCGCGCTCGCCGGGTACGAGCGCGTTGAGCGCGTGGACGACCGCGGCCAGTTCGCGGTGCGCGGTGGTCTCGTGGACGTCTTCCCGACCACGGGCCGCGAGCCGCTGCGGGTCGAGTTCTTCGGCGACGAGATCGAGTCTGTGCGTGCCTTCTCGCCCTTCACGCAGCGCGCTCTCCACCCCGTGACCGAAGCGACCTTGTACGCCGCGGCCGAGCGCCGAATGGACACTGTCGAACTCAGTGACACTGTGTTACTTGGGGACGAGGGGGAGGAGCCGGTCGTCCCGGCCGTTCCCGGCGACCTCGTGCCGCCTCTCGACCGGCCGCCCGACTTCGTGTTCCAGCCCGACGATGTGCGCCGAGTCTGGGAGGAGGACGGCATCCTCGAGCCGCCCTCGCTCGCCGGCTCGACGGAGCTCGACCCGTTCCCGCAGTCTCAGCCGTTTGCGTTCGAGGCCCAGCGGCCCGCGATCGCCGCGCGCGGGCTCGCCGAGGCCGAGAGCGAGCTGGCGGCGCTCCTTCGCTCGGGCCAGCGGGTCGTCGTCGCGTTCCCGCATCGCGGCGAGGCGCTGCGCACCCAGAACCTCCTGCGCCGGGTCGAGGCGCGCGTGCTCGAGCCCGGCGACGAGCTGCCGGAGGAGCCGGAGCTCTTGTTCGCCGTCGCGCCCGCTCGCCGCGGCTTTGTCTGGCGCGATCTCGGCCTCGTCCTGCTGCCCGACCACCAGGTCTTCCGCCGGCGCGTGCCGCGGGAGCGCCGGCTCGGCGGGCGCGCGCTGCAGTCGTTCGCCGACCTCCGCACGGGCGACTACGTCGTGCACGAGGATCACGGCGTCGGCCGGCTGCTCGGCTTCGAGACGAACACCGTCGCCGGCATCACGCGCGACTACCTCCTCCTCGCGTTCCGCGGAGAGGATCGCCTCTACGTCCCGCACGAGCAGCTCGGCAAGGTCTCGCGCTACGTCGGCGCCGACGCCTCGGCGCCCGCGCTCTCGAAGCTCGGCGGCAAGGCGTGGCAAACGCTGAAGTCCCGGGCACGCGAGTCCGTCCGCGAGCTCGCGGGAGACCTGATCCAGCTCTACGCGCAGCGCCAGACCCGCGAGGGAGTGGCGTACGACCTCTCGAGCGAGTGGCTGCCGCAGCTCGAGGCGAGCTTCCCCTATCGCGAGACCCCGGATCAGGAGGGAGCGATCGAGGCAGTGAAGGAGGACCTCGAGGCTCCGCGCCCGATGGACCGGCTCGTCTGCGGGGACGTCGGCTTCGGCAAGACCGAGGTCGCGGTGCGCGCCGCCTTCGCCGTGGCGGTCAACGGCCGGCAGGTGCTGCTGCTCGCGCCGACCACGATCCTCACCGAGCAGCACTACAACACGTTCCGCGAGCGCTTCCGCGACTTCCCGGTCCGCGTCGAGATGGTCTCCCGCTTCGTGCCGCCCCGCGAGACCAAGCGGATCCTCGCCGACTTCACCGCGGGCAAGGTCGACGTCCTGATCGGGACGCACCGCGTCCTCAGCCGCGACGTGATCCCGAAGGAGCTCGGCCTCGTGATCCTCGACGAGGAGCAGCGGTTCGGCGTTGCGCAGAAGGAGCTCCTCAAGTCGCTGCGGCTCGAGGTCGACGTGCTCACGCTCAGCGCGACGCCGATCCCGCGCACGCTCCATCTCTCGCTCGCCGGCATGCGCGACATCTCGATCATCGAGACGCCGCCGGAAGGGCGCCGCCCGATCCGCACGACCGTCGGCGAGTACGACGAGGAGCTCGTGAAGCTCGCGCTCGAGCGCGAGGGGGAACGGGAAGGCCAGGCGTTCTTCCTCCACAACCGCGTCGAGACGATCGAGGAGCGGGCGGCGCAGCTGCAGCAGCTCTGCCCGGGACTGCGGTTCCTCGTGGCGCACGGGCAGATGCGCGAGAAAGAGCTCGAGGAGCGGATGCACTCGTTCCTGCGCGGGGATGCCGACGTCCTCGTGTCCACCACGATCATCGAGTCGGGGATCGACATCCCGCAGGCGAACACGCTGATCGTCGAGCGTGCCGACATGCTCGGTCTCGCGCAGCTCTACCAGATCCGTGGCCGTGTCGGCCGCTCCGACGCCACCTCGTTCGCGTATCTCTTCTATCCCGACGCCCGCGAGCTGACCCCCGAAGCGCGGGCGCGGCTCTCGACCCTCGCCGACCACACCGAGCTCGGCGCCGGGTTCGCCATTGCCATGCGTGATCTCGAGATCCGTGGCGCGGGGGAGCTCCTCGGCGCGGAGCAGTCCGGCCATGTCGCGGCCGTCGGCTTCGAGCTGTACGTCGAGCTCCTCAATGAGGCGGTCGCCGAGCTCCAGGGGCAGAAGCGGATCGCCGCGCGACCGGTACGCGTGGACGCGCGCGTCGACGCCTACGTCCCCGCCGCGTACGTCGACTCCGAGGCGCTCCGCATCGACGTCCACCGACGGCTCGCGCTCGCTGAGACCGAGGACGAGCTACGCGAGCTGCAGGCTGCGCTCGAGGACCGGTACGGACCGTTGCCGGAGCCGGTCGAGAATCTCTTCCGGATCCAGGAGGCGAAGATCAAGGTCGCGCTGCTCGGCGCCGACTATCTCGTCTTCCAGAGCGGCAAGGCGACGGTCGGGCGCCTGGTGCTCGGCTCGGGCGAGTTGCGGGAGCTCCGGGACCGCGCCAGGACGGCGATCTACGTCTCGTCTAAGCAGGAGGTAAGTATGCGTGGGCAGGAGGAAATCGCCCAGGCCGTCGAACTTGTCGATGCTATCTTGGACGCGCGCCGGGCCGCCTGAGGCCGCTTTTCGCCGCTGCGGCGCTTTCCCGCGAAATCGACCTCACTGGATGGAAATGAAGACTCGCCTGCCCTTCCTGCTCCTGTCTCTCTTGTTCGTGGCCCTGCTCGCCGCGTGCGGCGGAGGCGGCAACTCCGGCCCGGTTCCTCCCGATGCGATCGCGCAGGTCGACTCGACCCCGGTCACCAAGGCGAGCTTCACCGCCCTGATGAGCGTGGCCTGCGCGCGCTACAAGGCTCAGGGGCAGCCGTGCCCGAAGGTCGGCACCCCGACCTACGCGTCGCTCCGCAACTCGGCCGTCACCTTCCTCGTGCAGCAGGAAGAGCTGGCTCAGGAGGCCGAGAAGCTGGGTGTGACGGTGTCGCAGAAGGACATCGACAAGCAGGTCGAGCAGATCAAGAAGACGTACTACGGGGGCAGCGAGAAGAAGTTCGAGGCCGCGTTGAAGAAGGACGACATCACGCTCCAGCAGCTCGAGCAGTACGAGCTCCGGCCGAATCTCCTGGGCCAGAAGCTCCAGGCCAAGGTGACCTCGGACGTCAAGGTGTCGGATTCCGCGGCGCAGAAGTACTACCAGGCCAACAAGGCGTCATTCGCAACGCCGAAGACCCGCGAGGTGCGGCACATCCTCGTCAACAGCAAGAGCCTCGCCGAGCAGATCGAGACGCAGCTGAAGAGCGGAGCGAGCTTCGCGACTCTCGCCAAGAAGTACTCGAAGGACAAGGGCTCGGCAGCGCAGGGCGGCAAGCTCTGCGTCGCACACGGCGGCTCGAGCGGCTCCTGCTCGCAGACGGTCCCGCCCTTCGACAAGGCAGCGTTCTCGCTCAAGACGAACGAGATCTCGCAGCCGGTGAAGAGCGTCTACGGCTACCACATCATCCAGGCGCTCGGCGCGGTCAAGCCGGCGCACACGCAAACCTTCGAGCAGGTCAAGGCCCAGATCCAGGCGAACCTCGCCTCGCAGCAGAAGCAGACGGCGTGGAATGACTGGCTCGCCAAGATGGCGAAGGACTTCAAGGACAAGGTCTCGTACCAGACGGGCTACGAGCCGGCGACGACCACGACGCCGACGACCCCCGCCGCGCCGACGACCACCGGCTGAGATGGAGGGCCTGCCAGAGGCCCTCCTCGAGCTCCAGGCCCTGACGGAGCGACTGCGCCGCGACTGCCCCTGGGATCGTGAGCAGACGGCGGCGACGATCGTCCCGCACACGGTTGAGGAGTCGTACGAGGTCGCCGACGCCGCGCTCGCCGGCGACGACGAGAAGCTGCTCGACGAGCTCGGCGACCTGCTCTTCCAGGTCTACTTCCTCGCGCTCCTGCTCGAGGAGCGCGGCGCAGGTGATCTCGCGCAGGTCGCGCGCGGCGTGCACGAAAAGCTCGTGCGCCGCCACCCGCACGTCTTCGGCGACGTCGAGGCGCGAACCGCCGAGCGCGTGCGCTCGAACTGGGAGCGGATCAAGCGCGAGCAGGAGGGCCGTGAGGGCATCTTCCACGACGTCGGCGACGGGCTCCCCGGCCTCCTCTACGCGCGCAAGATCCAGCTGCGCGCCAGGTCGGTCGGCTTCGAGTACCCGGATCTCGCCGGCGCGCTCGCCGATCTCGAGGACGAGCTGCGCGAGCTGCGGGAGGAGCCGTCGGGAGACGAGCTCGGCGACGTCCTCTTCGCGGCCGTCAACGTCGCGCGCAGGCTCGACGTCGATCCGGAGCTCGAGCTGCGGCGGGCTGCGCAGCGGTTCCGGCGCCGAGTCGAGGTGGCCGAGAAGCTCGCGGCGAAGAAGGGCGAGAATTGGACCGAGCTGCCGCTCGACCGGCAGGACGCGTACTTCGACCAGGCCAAGGAGGCGACCGAGTGAGCCGCATCACCCAGGTACACGCCCGTCCGGTTCTGGACTCCCGCGGCAACCCGACGGTCGAAGTGGAGGTCGTCGCCGGCCGGCGTGGCCGGGCGATCGTGCCGTCGGGCGCGTCCACCGGCGTGCACGAGGCGGTGGAGCTGCGTGACGGCGGAGATGCGTGGAACGGCAAAGGTGTCTCGACGGCCGTCGGAAACGTCAACGGGGAGATCGCCGAGGCGATCCGCGGCCTCGAAGTGGCGGATCAGGAGAACCTCGATCACACGCTGATCGAGCTCGACGGAACGCCGAACAAGGGCCGCCTCGGCGCGAACGCGATCCTTGGTGTCTCGCTCGCCGCCGCGAAGGCCGCGGCTGCGAACACCGACGTCTCGCTCTTTCGCCACCTCGGCGGCGAGCAGGCGACGACGCTCCCGGTGCCGATGCTGAACGTGATCAACGGCGGCGTCCACGCCGACAACTCGATCGACCTCCAGGAGTTCATGCTCGTCCCCGCGGGCGCGGACACGTTCTCGGGCGGGCTGCGGATCGCGGCCGAGACCTATCACGAGCTGAAGAGGCTGCTCGTGGAACGCGGGCTCTCGACCGGCGTCGGGGACGAAGGCGGCTTCGCACCCGATCTCGAGTCCAGCGAGGTCGCGATCGAGGCGATCCTGGAGGCCGCCGAGCGGGCCGGACATCGCGACCGCGTGGCCATCGCCCTCGACCCGGCCTCGAGCGAGTTCTTCACCGACGGTCGCTACCGCTTCGAGGGGCGCGAGCTCGCGCCCGAGGAGATGGCCGGCTTCTACGGCGACCTCGCCCAGCGGTTCCCACTCGCCTCGCTCGAGGACGGCAATGCCGAGGATGACTGGGACGGCTGGCGCGCCACAACCGAGCAGCTCGGCGACCGGCTCCAGCTCGTCGGTGACGACATCTTCGTCACGAATCCGGAGCGGTTGCGGCTCGGCTTCGAGCGCGGAGTCGCGAACTCGATCCTGATCAAGGTGAACCAGATCGGGACGCTGACCGAGACGATCGAGGCCGTGCGGCTCGCCCACGAGAACGGCTACACGGCGGTGATGTCTCACCGCTCGGGCGAGACCGAGGACGCGACCATCGCGGATCTCGCGGTGGCGCTCGGCACGGGGCAGATCAAGACCGGCGCCCCCGCGAGGAGCGACCGCGTTGCGAAGTACAACCAGCTGCTCCGCATCGAGGAGGAGCTCGGCGACGACGCGGTGTACCCCGGCTGGGGGGCGTTCCCGCGCCTGGGCCGTTAGTACCCTGAGCCGTATGCCCATCGAGCGGCGGACGAAGATCGTGGCGACGCTTGGACCGGCCTCGGAGTCGCGCGAGCGCCTGCACGCACTGATTGCGGCGGGCGTCGACGCTGTCCGCTTCAACCTCTCCCACGGGACGCACGAGGGACACTCCGAGCGGGCCTGGCTCGTGCGCGAGATCGCGGCCGAGGTGGGCCATCCGGTGGCGCTCATCGCCGACCTGCAGGGGCCGAAGCTCCGCATCGGCGAGCTGGCCGAGCCCGTCGTCCTCCACACCGGCGACCGGATCAGGGTCTGTGCGGAGGAGGCGGCGAGCGACGGTGAGCTGCCGATCGCGCCCGCGGTGATCAGCGACGTGCTCGAGCCCGGTCACGAGGTGCTGATCGACGATGGCCTCGTCCGCCTGCGCGTCGACGAGGTAGAAGCCGGCCGGGCGTCGTGCGCCGTGGTAGTCGGCGGTCTGGTCAGCTCGCACAAGGGCGTGAACCTCCCCGGCGTGCCCGTGCCCATCCCGTCGCTCACGCGCAAGGACCTCGCCGACCTGGACTGGGCGGTGGAGACCGGCGTGGACTTCGTCGCCCTCTCCTTCGTCCGCTCTCCGGCAGACGTACGCGACCTGCGTGCGCTGCTCACGCAGGCTGGCTCCCACGCACATGTGATCGCCAAGATCGAGAAGTCCGAGGCGGTCAACGTCCTCGACGAGGTGCTGGCCGAGACCGACGCCGTGATGGTCGCGCGCGGCGACCTCGGCGTCGAGATCGGGCCGGCGCTCGTGCCGCTGGTCCAGAAGCGGATCATCCACAAGGCGCTCGAGCGTGGGAAGCCCGTGATCACGGCGACCCAGATGCTCGAAACGATGGTGCATTCGCCCGAGCCGACGCGCGCCGAGGCGAGCGACGTCGCGAACGCCATCCTCGACGGCACATCCGCCGTCATGCTCTCGGGCGAGACGGCCGTCGGCGAGTACCCGGTCGAGGCGGTCGCATACATGGACCGGATCGCCCGGGCGGTCGAACCGAGCCTCGACTACCGCCACGAGCTGCCCGAGGCGCACGAGAACCCAACGATCGGCCAGGCGATGTCGAACGCAGTCTGCGACCTCGCAGAGGCGCTGCAGTCGAAGGCGATCCTCGTGACCACCTTCACCGGCCGCACGGCGAACGCCGTCGCGCGGCTGCGGCCGCGGCGGCCGATCGTCGCGCTGACTCACGTCGACTGGGCCATGCGCCAGCTCGCGCTCGAATGGGGCGTGACGCCGCTCCTGATCTCCGAGACGAGCGACGTCGAGGAGCTCTGGCGCCTCGCCGTCGAGGCGGCGCGTGAGGCCGGCATCGTCGAGACCGGCGACGGGGTCGTGATCACGGCGGGAACCGTCGTCAACATCCCCGGCACGACCAACGTGATCAAGGTCGACGTGGCGTAGCTGGAATCCGCGCCGATGTGGTCGTACGCTTCGGCGCATGGGGGCCTGTCCGAGCTGTAGCCGCGAGCTTCCGGGCGAGTTCCCGTTCTGCCCGTTCTGCGGCGCCGGGCTCACCGCCGAGGCGCCGGCACGGGAGGAGCGGAAGATCGTCACCGTCCTGTTCTGCGATCTCGCAGACTCGACGGCCCGAGCGGAACAGCTCGACCCCGAAGACGTTCGCGCGCTCCTCTCGAACTATCACGCGCGGGTTCGTGAGCAGCTCGAGCGTTTCGGCGGAACGGTCGAGAAGTTCATCGGCGACGCCGTCGTTGCCTTGTTCGGCGCGCCGTTGGCACATGAGGACGACCCGGAGCGGGCCGTTCGGGCGGCTCTCGCGATCCGCGACTGGGCGCGGGACGAGCCCGATCTCCGTGTCCGCATAGGTGTCAACACCGGCGAAGCTCTGGTCGCGGTCGGTGCACGACCGCACGAGGGGGAGGGGATGGCGTCCGGCGACGTCGTCAACACCGCGGCGCGGCTGCAGTCGGCGGCACCGATCGACGGCATTCTGGTCGGCGAGCAGACGTTCCGCTCCACGGAACGGACGATTGCGTATCGGCCCGCCGAGGCGGTGGTGGCGAAAGGGAAGGCGGAGCCGGTAGCCGCCTGGGAGGCGCTGGAGGCGCGGGCTCGGTTCGGTGTCGATGTCGTCCGACGTTCGGCTGCGCCGCTCGTGGGCCGTGACCGCGAGGTCGAGCTGCTCGTTGCCGCTCTCGACCGCGCGGCCGGCGAACGGACGCCACAGCTCGTGACGCTCGTCGGTGTCCCCGGGATCGGCAAGAGCCGGCTGCTGGCGGAGCTGTTCCACGCGATCGAGGGTGGCGATCGCCTCGTCACCTGGAGGCAGGGCCGCTCGCTCCCATACGGCGAGGGCGTGAGCTTCTGGGCGGTGGGCGAGATGGTGAAGGCGCAGTCCGGCGTGCTCGAAACGGACTCCGAGGAGGAGGCCGGCGAAAAGCTCGCTGCCGAGGTCGCACGATTGCTTCCGGACGAGGCGGACGCGCGCTGGGCCGCGTCGCATCTGCGTCCGCTCCTCGGACTGGTCGGCGACGGCGAGGGCGGAAGTGCGGCCGACCGGCGAGGAGAGGCATTCGCGGCGTGGCGTCGGTTCTTCGAGGCGCTGGCCGACCAGCGTCCGCTCGTGCTCGTGTTCGAGGACCTGCACTGGGCGGACGACGGCCTCCTCGACTTCGTCGACCAGCTGGCCGACCGTCTCGCCGAGATTCCCGTCCTCCTCGTCGGCACCGCCCGGCCGGAGCTCCTCGCCCGCCGGCCGTCCTGGGGAGGCGGCAAGGCGAATGCGGTCACGCTCTCGCTCGCTCCACTCTCCGACGACGAGACTGCCCGGCTCGTGCGCGCCCTGCTCGAGCGCTCGGTCCTCCCTGGGGAGCTCCAGACCGCACTGCTCGAGCGCGCCGGCGGCAACCCGCTCTACGCGGAGGAGTTCGTCCGCATGGCCGGGGAGCGCGGGTCGAAGGACTTCGAGCTTCCCGAATCGGTGCAAGGAATCATCGCCGCCCGTGTGGACGCGCTCGAACCGGCCGATAAGGAGCTGCTCCAGGACGCCGCCGTGGTCGGAAAGGTCTTCTGGTCGGGTGCGCTCGAAGCGATCACCGGCCGCGACCGCTTCGAGCTCGAGGAACGGCTGCACGAGCTCGAGCGGCGCGAGCTCGTCCGTCGCGAGCGGCGCAGCTCGGTAGCGGGTGAGCAGGAGTACGTGTTCCGGCACGTCCTCCTCCGTGATGTCGCCTATGGCTCGATCCCGCGTGCCGCGCGCGTCGAGCGGCATCGCCTGGCGGCCGAGTGGATCGAGTCGCTCGGCCGTCCGGACGACCAGGCCGACCTGCTGGCGTACCACTACCTGGCGGCGGCCGAGCTCGCACGCGCAGCCGGAGTCGACGCGAGCGCCTTCGCGGCGCCCGCGGCCGCTGCGTTGCTGCGGGCGGCCGACCGTTCGTTCGCGCTCAACGCGTTCGCCGCCGCCTCGCGCATGTACGAGGAGGCGCTCGCACTCGGACTTGCGGACGAGGACCGGCGTCGCGCAGTTTTCCGCCGCGGGGTCGCGCTGAACTTCCTCGACGACCCGGCTCGCATCGGGGTCCTCGAGGAGGCGCGCGCGCTGTTCCAGGCCGCCGGCGAGGACGAGGCGGCGGCCGAGGCGAGCTCGACGCTGGCCGAGGCTCTTTGGTACTCGGGACGCCTGGACGCGCACATGGCGGCCCTTACCCGGGCCCAGGAGCTCGTCGAGGGGCACGAGCTGAGTCCCGCCGTCGCCCGCGTCCGCGCGGAGAGGGCGCGCTACGCGATGCTCGACGACGAGTTTGAGGAGGCGGTTCGTCTCGGCCGCGAGGCCCTCGACATGGCCGAGCGGCTGGGGCTCGACGAGCTACGGGCGAACGCCCTCACGACGATCGGCACCGCTCTTTCGAACTCGGAACCGGGCGCAGGCGACGATATGCTTCGAGAGGCGATCGCAATCGGGACGGCGCTCAACAGTGTCGAAGCTCCACGCGCTCTCAACAATCTCGCCGTCTCCGTCTACACCCAGGGCAACATCGGTCGCCAGCACCGGCAGCTGCTCGAGGCCTGTGCGGCGGCCAAGCGGATCGGGAGCGACAACTTCGCGCGCTTCTCCGAGGGGACCCTGACCTGGAGTTTCTACGCCGTGGGCGACTGGGACGAATCGCTCCGGCGCTGCGGCGCGTTCATCGCCGAGTGCGAGGCCGGCTCGGAGCACGGCGCAGAGAGCGTCGCGCACTCCACGCGTGCACAGATCCTGCTCGGGCGCGACGATCTCGATGAGGCGATGCGGGCGTCGTCGCGGGGGACGCAACTGGCCGTAGAGCTCGAGGGCGGGCGGATCGTCTTTCGTGCCCGCCTCGTCGTCGCGCGGCTCTTCAACGATCTCGGTCGGCTCGACGAGGCGCACGGCGCACTTTCGACCGCGCTCGCCGGGGACGGCCGGATCTTTCCGCACGACTCGGTCGCCGTGGCCATGCTGGCGGAGCCCCTTGGGCTTGCGGATCGGCTCGACGAGGTGTTCGATCGGGCCGGGCCCGGGGCGTGGGTCGATGTCGCGGGGCTCGTCGTGGCCGGCGAGCTGGGGGAAGCTGCGCGTCGTCTCGACGACGCCGGCCACGTGTCCCTCGCGGCAGAGGTTCGGCTTCGCACGCAGACGGACGCTGATCTCGAGAAGGCAATCGCCTTCTACGCCTCTGTCGGTGCGACCCGCTATTTGACGCGGGCCGAGGCGCAGCTCGCCGCGACGGCGTAGCCGCAGGACCGCGACACCCGCCGCAGAACTTCGGCTGGATGGCTGCGGTGAAGAAGAAGCGTCGCCGGCGCGCGCACGTCGGGAGTCCGATCGCGCGTCGCTGGTTCGCGGTGGCCGCGCTCGTGCTCGTGGGTCTCCTCTATTACCGGCCGCTGCACGACTACTTCGATGCCCGCTCGCAGCGCGCGGCGCAGCAGGCGGTCGTGCGAAAGCTGCAGCGGGAGCAGGCCGCGCTGCAGAAGCGCCTCCGCCACGCCTCCTCGGACGCCGCCCTCGCGGCCGAGGCGCGCACGCTCGGTTACGTGCGCCAGGGCGAGCACCTCTTCATCGTCAAGAACATCCCGCAGTGGCTGCGCAGGCAGCATGGAGCACGTCATGCTGCCCGCCGTGGTCACCGACGCTGATCGAGCGGTCGTAGCCCGCCAGCTCGGGCGCGAGCCGCGCACGCTGCGGCGCGTCGCGGTCCGCTGTCCCTTCGGCGCTCCCGCAGTGACCGAGCAAAGCCCCTACGCCGCCGACGGTGAGCCGTTCCCCACGACCTACTACCTCACCTGTCGGCATCTCGTCGCGGCGGTCTCGCGGCTCGAGGCTGCGGGAGGTGTGGAGTGCTGGAGCGAGGCGGCACGCACCGAGCCCGCGCTCGGCGCGAGCCTCGCCGCGGGCGACCAGGAGCAGCGGCGGCTACGGAGGGAGCTCGCCGGCGGCGCGGGCGGCAACGACGGCGGCGCCTCGCTCGACTACGGCATCGGCGGCTCGCGCCGGGGCGGCAGCCTCAAGTGCCTCCATGCCCACGTCGCCTTCGCGCTCGCGCGACCCGGCTACGAGCTGGGCGAGCGGATCCTCGCCGAGCTCGAGCCGCGCTGGCCGGCGCAGTGCTGCTCCCGATGAGCCAGGTCGAGGTCGCGCGCCAGGAATGGGAGGAGGGGACGCGTCGGCTCGAGGCAGCCCGCGAAGACCGGCGCCGCTACGGGCAGCTCGTCGAGTGGCTCGAGCTGGTGCTCGACGAGCTGCGCAAGCGAGTGGGGCAGACGTACACGGTCGCGGAGCTCGTGGCGGCCTACGGCGAGTCGGAGCGCTGGGCTCGCGAAGTGCTCGAAGAGCGTGCCGCGGCAGCGTCTTGGCCGCGCGATCTCAGTGTCGTCGTGGCCGCCGCGTTCGACGCATACCAGCGCGGCGCTATCGATTACGAACCATGAGGATGTGCGCCTAGACCCACATCCCAGGTGTAATAAGTGTGAGTTTTGGTCAAATTCCATCCGATGGCCTATAAGGAGGACGTTGCGCACCGCGAACCGGAGTGGATGACCCTCGGGCAGGCCGCGCGCTTCCTCGGCGTCGCCCAGAGCACCATCCGCAAGTGGTCGGATCAGGGCCGCGTCCCGGCCTTCTACACGCCGGGCGGGCACCGGCGGTTCCGCCGCGGGGACCTCGAGTCGTTTCTCGCCCGCTCAGGCCCGGGCCGCCAGCAGACTGGCCCGACCGTCCTGCTCGTCGACGACGACGAGCGGATGCGCGAGCTCGTCCGGATCGAGCTCGAGCGCGAGGGCTACGACGTGCAGGAGGCCGCGAGTGCCGACGAGGGCCTCAGCTCGATCGAGACCCACAAGCCCGAGCTCGTCCTTCTCGACGTGATGATGCCCCACGTCGACGGCTGGGAGATGCTGCGACGGATCCAGGAACGCCACGGCGCCGGGGCGATACCCGTCCTCATGTTCAGCGGCCAGGTGGACGACGCCGCGCGGCGGCAGGCGGCCTCGAGCGGCGCGAGCGGCTTCGTCGGCAAGGGCTTCGACCTCGGCGAGCTCGTCGATCAGGCCAAGGCGATCGTTCCGGTCTAGCTAGGGCAAATCTTCCGCGGTGCGGAGCAGGCCCGCGCCGAGCAGGCCGAGCGCGCCGAGCAGGCTGACGTAGAGCCCGATCCCGCGCGCCGTCGAGAGGAAGTACGTGTCCGGGACGGAGATCAGCCGGATCAGGACGAAGATCACGGCGAGCGAGCCGAGCGCGATCAGGATCAGCCGATCCGGCACGGCGGCCGGAAGCTCGATCCCGGCGCTGCGCGATGCCTCGAGAATCAGCGTGGCGAGCCCGATGAAGAAGACGAGCTTGCCGAGGGCTCCCGTGTGCCAGCCGGTCACTGCCAGCGTCTGGCCGTTCGGCAGCGTCCCCGTGTACCAGTCGGTGAACGCGGAGATCGTGAGTACGAGGCCGGAGACCCACGCAAGCCGCACTCCCCAGCTGGCGGAGTCCGGCGTCGCGCGGTCAGGCTGGGGCGGACGCTCGGCTCGCGGCCGGAAGGGACGGGCTGGCTCCGGCGTTTGCACAGGAGCAGTATGGGCACAAAAGCACACCGGCGCGCACGGGGTCGCGCCTTCTCCGAGGACGACGAGGCGGTGCAGGACGTAGAGGTTCAGGTCGAGAGGACCGCCGAGGCGACCCGCGCGCCGACCCCGCTCTCACTCGACGACTCGGGCTTCGTCGACTTCAAGGTCGCCGGAACCGAGGTTTCCGGAGAGTTCCGGTGCAGCGACTGCGGCTACGGGGCGGTCGTCCACCGAGCGCTCCCCCTGTGCCCGATGTGCGGCGGCAACGTCTGGGAAAGCCGGCCTCCGCGCTTCCCGGGCTGACCCGCTCCGGTCACCTGCGCGCTCCGGCCGGAATACTTCCGGGGTGACCGATCTGCTCGATGTCGACCCTGCGCGCCTCGGAGCTCCTTCGCTTGCGGCGCTCGTGCGCGCCGTCACAGCCGCAGCGGGGTCGACGAACGCCGCCGACGCGCTGCGCGACCTGGCGGAGGCCGCCCGGGCGGTTGCCGCCGCGGAGATCGCGCTCGTCCGGGCGAGCGACGACGCCGGAGAGCGGCTGGAGACGATTGCGGTCGCAGCGCCCCGAGCCCTCGCGGCCGAGCTCTACGGAACAGTGCTGCCCGAGGCGGAGCTCCCGGAAGCGCCCGTCGATGACGTCGCCCAGGCGCCCGCCCCGGTTCGCCGGATCGCTGAGCACACCGGAGCCACGCACCTCTTCATGGCGCCGGCGCGCGCGAACGGCTGCGCAGTGTCGCTCGAGCTGTTCCGTTCCGGCGAGCCGTTCGGCACCGAGCAGCGGCTCGCCGCCGAGTTGTGCGCCGCACAGGCTGCTCTGATCCTCCGTGCGTTCACGGCAGGTGGGGACGTGGCCTCGCTCGCGCGACCCGCGCTCGAGCTGGCCGGTGAGGCGCTTGCGGTCGCGCTGGAGGAGGAGGACGCCGCGGTCGAGGTCGTCCGGCTCGCGGCCGGCGTGGCCGGGGCCACGGCTGCCGTCCTCTGGGAGCGCAGCGAAGAGGGGCTCGGTCCCGCCGCGTCGTGGGGCGTCGACGCCGGCGCCGATCTCGGGGCGGCGCGGGAGGTAGCCGGACGGGCGCTCGCCGAGCCGGGGCCGGTCAGCGCCCACGCCGCCGGCCTGCCGCAGGATTGCGCCGTCTCGACCACGTTGTCTCTCGGCCGGCCGCCGTTGGGTGTTCTGCAGCTGTTCCATCCCGCCGGCGAGGAGCCGGAGGCGGAGCAGCTCACGAGGCTCGCGACGTTCGGCGTCCGTGCCGCGCATGCGCTCCGCACGAACGAGCGGGCACGGCTCCTGGCGCTCGAGCTCGAGCGCACCCGCGCCCTGCTCGAGGTGATCGTCCAGGCCACCGCCGAGCTCTCCGTGTCACACACGCTCGAGACCGCTGTCGAGCGCGTCGCAGAGCTGCTCGACGTGGAGCGCGTGGCCGTCTACCTCCGCGCCGCGGGGGAGGAGGAGCTAGAGGCGGCGGCGAGCCGGGGCCTTGCCGGCCCGCACGCCCGCGTGGCCGACCGGCTGCTCGACGTCGCGCTCGGGCCAACGCGCGAGCGCGCCGTGCTCGAGATTGCAGAGATCGGGCGAGATCCGCGGCTGGCGGACGTCGCGGCGGCAGCGCGGGAGACAGGGATCGGCTCGGCGCTCGCGGTTCCGCTGATGGCGCGCGGCGACGTCGTCGGGTTACTCGCGGCGTATCCGGTAGGCCGGCCGGCAGCGGGCGAGCACGAGACGGCGCTGCTGGCCGCGCTCGCGGGACAGCTCGCGGTCGCCGTCCAGAACGCACAGCTGCATGAGCAGGCGACCCGTCTCGGCGAGGAGCGGGAGGCCGCGCTTGCCGCCGAGCGGGCCGCGGCGCGCCGGATCCGCGCGCTGTACGAGGTGTCGCGATCTTTCGCGCAGAGCCTCCGGCTCGACGACACGCTCGAGGCGCTGGCCCGCACCGTCGTCGAGGTGCTCGACCTCGACGCGGCGGTCGTGCGCATGCCCGATGAGAGGCGCGAGCAGCTCGTGCTGCGGGCCGCCCATGTCCGAGAAGCCCCCTTCGCGGAGCCGGTGCGCATGATCCTCACCCAGCCTGTCCCGTTCGGCCAGCGGAACGTCCAGCGGCTCTTCCGGGAGCGACGGGCATTCCGGCTCGGCCCCGGTCGCGACCGCGGCGAGCAGTTCCTACCGGCGCTCGCTCCGTTCCTGGAGAAGGGCTGGACGGCGGCCGTCGTTCCCGTTGCCCTCTCTACCGAGGTCGTCGCCTCCCTCGGCGTCTTCTCCTTCCGCCCCGGCAACCCGCTCTCGCAGGAGACGGTCGAGGCGGCGACCGCTCTCGCGGGCCAGGCCGCCCTCGCGATCGACAACGCGCGGCTGTACCAGCAGCAGAAGCAGTTCGCCGACACGATGCAACGCTCGTTGCTGCCGCGTTCGCGGCCCGTGATCGAGGGACTCGAGGTCGGCGAGGTGTACGAGCCCTCCGCACGGGTGGACGTCGGCGGCGACGTCTACGACTTCCTCGAGCTGGACGACGGCCGCCTCGCCGTCGTCCTCGGGGACGTGACGGGGCACGGTGTCGACGCGACCGCGGACATGGCGATGGCGAAGTTCGTCTTTCGCTCGCTCGCGCGCGAGCACTCGGAGCCGGCCGAGTTCCTCGCCTCGGCGAACGACGTGATCTGCAGCGAGATCGACCCCGGGAAGTTCATCAGCATGACCTACGTCGTCGTCGACGGTGCCGATGGCTCGGTGGCAGGCGCGAGCGCTGGGCATCCCGCGCCGCGGATCGTCCTTCCCGACGGGTCGACGCGGCCGCTCGAGGCGCACGGCCTCGTGCTCGGCATCGACAGCGGCCAGGAGTACGCCGAGTCCGAGGCAGACCTGCCGCCGGGCGCCTCGCTGGTCCTCTACACCGACGGCGTCATCGAGGCGCGCCGGGCCGGCGAGCTGTACGGGGACGACCGCCTCGACGCGCTCCTCGCCGAACGGCGGGAGCTGCCCGCCCTCGCGCTCGCCACGGCGGTCGCCGAGGACGCGCGCGAGTTCGCCGAAGGCGACCTCTCCGACGACCTCGCAGTCGTGGTGATCCGGAAGACGTGAGCCTGTTGTCGGCCAGGCTGCAGTGGTTGGTGCTCGCAGCCGGCGCCGGCGCCACCTCCACCGAGATCTGCGCCTCGCGCCTGCTCGCGCCGTACTTCGGCGCCTCGACCGTCGTGTGGGCAAACGTGATCGGTCTGATCCTCGCTGCGCTCTCCCTCGGCTACTGGCTCGGCGGCCGCATCGCCGACCGCCGTCCGCAGCCGCACGTGCTGGGAGGCCTTGTCGTGGCGGGCGCGGCCCTCATCGCGTTCATTCCCTTTGCGGCCCGACCGCTGCTCGACCTGACCGTCCGTGGCCTCGACACCGTCTCGGCCGGAGCGGTCGTTGGTTCGTTCCTCGGTTCGCTCGTGCTGTTCGCCCCGCCCGTCGTGCTGCTCGGGACGGCGGCGCCCTTCGCGATCCGGCTCGCGGTCTCGGAGGTCGCGTTCGCGGGCACGGTCGCGGGACGGCTCTACGCCCTTTCGACGGTGGGAAGCATCGCAGGCGTCTTCGTGCCCGCGATCATCACGATCGAGCTCTTCGGCGTGCAGCGCACGCTCGTCGGCACCGCGGTCGTCGTCGCGCTCGGCGGTTCCCTGCTCCTGCGCCGCCGCTGGGCGGCTGCGCCGGTCGCCCTCGCCGCAGTGCTCGCGGTGCCGGTGGGGGTCGTGAAGCCGGTGGCCGGCCTCCTGTACGAGAAGGATTCGCAGTACCAGTTCGTCCAGGTCGTGCAGAAGGGCCTGGTTCGCGACCTCTATCTCAACGAGGGCATCGCGGTGCACTCCGAGTGGCGCCCGCGCACCGTCCTCACCGGTGACGAGTGGGACATGTTCCTCACCGTGCCGCCGCTGCTGGGGCGCCCGGTGCGCCGCGTCGCGATCCTCGGTAACGCCGGCGGCACGACCGCGCGCGCGTACGGCGTCTTCTATCCCTCGGCGCAGATCGACGGGGTGGAGCTCGACCCGACTGTCACGACCGCGGCCCGCCGGTACATGGGGCTCGGCCGGATCCGGCGCTTGCGCGTGATCACGGCCGACGCCCGGCCGTTCCTCCAGCACACGCACGACCGCTTCGACCTCATCCT
This sequence comes from Actinomycetota bacterium, assembly GCA_046731605.1. Classification (GTDB taxonomy): domain Bacteria; phylum Actinomycetota; class Thermoleophilia; order Gaiellales; family Gaiellaceae; genus Palsa-739. Next base: position 21,849 of record JBKPLL010000006.1, read on the forward strand.
CGTGGACGCGTACCGCCAGCCGTACGTGCCCTTCTATCTCGCGACGCAGCAGTTCTTCCGGCTCGTTCGCTCGCGCCTGCGTCCGGGTGGGATCGTGGCGCTGAACGTCGCGACGGTGCCCGGTGACCGGCGCCTGGCCCGCGGCATCGCGGGGACGCTCCGGACGGAGTTCCCGCAGGTGCTCACGTGGCAGGCGCTGAAGCTGAACCAGCTCGTGCTCGGCTTTGACCGCCCGATCTCGCGCGCACGCCTGCGCGCAGCCGTCGCTCGCACGCCGGAGCGGGTCCGCGTGCTGACCCGCCTGCTCGCGGAGCACGCGCGGGACGCCGCCCCGAGCGGGCAGCCGTGGACCGACGATCGTGCGCCGGTCGAATGGGTGATCGACCGGATGATCATCGAGTACGCGGCGCGCGGCGGAAACCTCCACGAACGCCTGCTGCCGACAGCTCCCTGACCGGAGGGTTCCCCGCCGAAAGCTAGAATCCAGCGGTCCGTGGCCAAGCGCGCCGGCTTCATCCTCTGCCTCATCGTCTGCGCCCTCGGCGTCGGGACGAGCCGCGCCCGGGCCGACACCCCGCCGCCGCCTGCGGTGGTCGCGGACGGCGTCCAGATCGGCTCCGTCGACGTCAGCGGGCTGACCGCCGACCAGGCGACCGCCGCGGTGGAGAAGGTCTACTTCGCGCGCGTCGCGCTGCGCGTCGGGCATCACGGCTACTCGGTCTCGCCGCATCACTTCGGCACGGCGCTCCGCGGGCTCGACGCGGCCGTGCAGACGGCGCTCGCCGCTCCGGCGGCCACGCCCGTCGCGCTCGAGCCGACACTCGACACAAAGCGCCTGGTCAAGTGGGTGAAGACCCTGGCAAAGAAGACGTATCGAGCTCCGGTCGCCGGCCAGGTCGTCCTTCGCCACAGCCGCCCGTTCTTCACCCATGCCCATGCGGGGCGCGCCCTGCGGCCGTTCACGACCCGGATGATGATCCGCAACACCATCGTGGCCGGTACGCGCACGCTGATCGTCGCGCCGGTGCGGAAGCTCGAAGCCGCGTCGGCCAAGTCCGAGCCGGTCATCGTGATCCACCGGGGGATCAACCGCCTCTACCTCTACAACGGGACGCGTCTCGTGCGTGTCTTCCCGGTGGCCACCGGGCAGCCGGCGTGGCCAACGCCTCTGGGCCGGTTCGAGATCGTCGTGAAGCAGGTGAATCCGTGGTGGTACCCGCCGACGCAGGACTCGTGGGCGGCAGGTGCCGAGCCGATCCCGCCCGGGCCCGGCAACCCGCTCGGCACGCGCTGGATGGGACTCAGCGCACCGGGCGTAGGGATTCACGGCACGAGTGAGCCGTGGTCGATCGGCCACTCGGAGTCGCACGGCTGCATCCGGATGCAGATTCCATCCGCGGAATGGCTGTTCAAGCGCGTGCAGATCGGGACGCCGGTCTTCATCATCCCGTCCTAGGGGCGGCGGCCGTGGCAAGTCCTCTCAAGCTCGCGGCGCAGGCGCTCGCGATGATGGGAGTGGGAATCCTCGCCTCGCTGCTCGTGTGGAAGCTGACGCACCAGACGCCGCCGCCGAGGGCCGGGGCGCGGGCGCCGGCCTTCTCGTTGCCCCGTCTCGACGGCACGGGCGACGTCTCGCTTGCGTCCTTCCGCGGCAAGACGGTCGTCCTCAATTTCTTCGCCTCCTGGTGCCAGCCGTGCAAGCGCGAGGCGCCGGACCTCGAGTCGCTCTGGCGGCACAACCGCTCGGACGGCGTCGTGGTGCTCGGCGTCGACAGTGGTGACACCAGAGGAAGCGCGCGTCGTTTTCTGTGCGCACACGGTGTCACGTATCCCGTCGCCTTCGATCCGGACCAGACGCTGGCCCTGGGGAGGTACGCGGTGCCGGGGCTTCCGGCGACGTACGTGATCGATCCGGCCGGCCGCGTCGTGGGCGACCGTGTGCTCGGTGCGGTGAGCGACGACGGCTACTCGGCGACGTTCCACCGCAACCTCGAGGCGGCGATGAAGTCGTGACGGGCCGGCTCAAGACCACGGCCCAGCTGATCGCGTTCGCGCTCGTCGCCGGTCTGCTCGCGCTCCTCGTCTGGTCCGTCGTTCACCAGGAGCACGCGCCGGGGGTGGGCGCGACGGCCCCAGGTTTCACGCTGCGGAGGCTCGATGGGCCCGGCAACGTTTCGCTCGCCTCCTACCGAGGGAAGCCGGTCGTGCTGAACTTCTGGGCGTCGTGGTGCGAACCGTGCAAGAGCGAGGCCGCCGTGCTCCAGCACGACTGGACGAGCTACCGCCGCCGTGGCGTCGTCTTCCTCGGCGTCGACTACCACGACCTCAACTCCGACGCGCGGCGCTTCGTGAATGTGCACGCACTGACGTTCCCGATGCTCCAGGACGGCTCGGGCAACGTGACCAATCGCTACGGGATCTCCCAGGTGCCGGAGACGTACGTCCTCGACCGCCAGGGGAAGGTCGTCGCGCACCTGCGCGGTCCGCTCACCGATCCCGGCTTCGCCGACGAGTTCCGGGCCGCAATCGCGAAGGCGGCGGCGTGATCATGCGCTGCCTCGCGGTGGTCGCGGCTGCGCTCGTCCTGGCGGCTCCCGCGACGGCGGCCTGCGCGCATCCGCGCACGTCGCTCGGCTACCTCCAGGGGCAGGTGATGTGCCCGACCTGCCATACGACGCTCGACATGTCCGACTCGCAGGCGGCGCAGCAGATCAAGGGATTCATCGCGAAGAAGGTCGCCGCGTGCTGGACGGCGAAGCAGATCGAGTCGGCCCTCGTCGCGCACTACGGCCAGCAGATCCTTGCGGCGCCGTCCCACAAGGGCTTCGACCTGCTCGCGTGGTGGCTGCCGATCGTCGGCGTGCTCGCGGGAGCGCTCGTGCTCGCGTTCGGCGTCTGGCGGTGGAGCCGGCGCAAGGAGCCCGAGGAGCCGGACGGCCCGGCTGGCTCCGGCCTCGACGAGGAGACGGAACGTCGCCTCGACGATCTGCTGGCACGCTTCGACTGATGGGCGGACGGCTCGGCATCTCGTTCGCAGCGGGGTTTGTCTCGGTTGTCCTGCCGTGCGTGCTGCCGCTCGTCCCCGGCTATCTCGCGGCGCTCTCGAACGTCGAGGCCGGCCGGCTCGGTGAGCGCGGCACTGCTCGCCGGGTGGTCGTCTCGAGCATCCCGTTCATCCTCGGCTTCACCGTCGTCTTCGTCGTGCTGGGCGCCGGGGCGGCGGCCGTCGGCAGTGTCCTCTCGGCGTCGGCTCGAACGCAGCTCGCGGGCTTCATCCTCGTCGTGCTGGGACTCGCGTTCATGGGCCTGCTGCCGGTGCCGGAGCGCGTGCTGGCTCCGGGGCTGCTCGTCGGCGCGCGTCGGCGTGGATCAGGCGCGCTGCTCGGCGGGGCGTTCGCCGTCTGCGCGGCGCCGTGCATCGGCAGCGTCCTCGGCGCCGTTCTCGTCCTCGCCAGCACGAGCGGGACGGTGCTGAAGGGAACCGTCCTTCTCGCCGCGTACGCACTCGGCCTCGGTGCGGCGTTCCTCGTCGCAGGGCTCGCCTTCGCCCGCGCGATGGGGGCGTTCCGCTGGCTCCGCGACCGCTACACGCTGATCCAGGTCGCGAGCGGGATCATGCTCGTCGCGCTCGGCCTGCTCCTTTTCTTCCACCGCGAGTGGTGGCTCCAGGTTGCAGTCAACCGCCTCCTGATCGACCTCGGCCTGGCGAAGCCCTAGTCCGTCTCGTTCGGACCTGTCTTTCCTCGTAACAGACTGTTACTAGGTGCACGGCCAGCCTTTTGACCCGCCGGAAACCGTGGCCGGATGGGCCACTGTCCAAGCAAGTAACAGACTGTTACAAGGTGAGGTTCGGCGGCTCGAGGTCGAGCGAGCCCTCGGCGACTCGTTGCCGTGCCACGTCCACCTGCCCGAGCACGTCCTCCACGTCGACTCCGCGGTGTGTCGGCGCGAACGGTGCGAGCCGACGCGCAGCCTTCTCGAGCTGCCGCCCCGTCGCGACCGGGCGGCCGCGTCCGGCCTGGTACCACGCCACGGCCACATGGACTAGCCCCTGGAAGAAGTCCCGCTCCTCGGCAGGGGCCCGCCGCCACGCCTCCTCGAGCTCCTCGTGCGCCTCGAAGTAACGGCCGGCGCGAATCTCTTCGAGCCCACGCTTGAACGCAACCTCCATCACGTTCTACATTTCCGCCGTGGCGACGATCCTGCTCTGTGGGGTCGAACTCTTCATGCGGGGGAAGCTGGAGGCGCTCCTGCCCGGCCATCGTCTCATCACGGTCGACCACACGGCCGATCCGGAGCTCGTCCTCGCGGACGTGTCGCGCATCGATCCCGACGAGGTCGCGGACGCATATCCGGACATTCCGATCGTCGGCTTCACGAACCACACGGACACGTCCGGGCTCCGCGCCGCGCACGCCGCCGGGTTCGACCAGGTGCTCGCCAAGTCGGCGCTCGGAGACCAGCTCGGCGCAGTCGTCGCGGAGCTTGCGGGCCCGACGGAGGCCTGACGGTTAGCTGCGCGGCCCCTCACGACGGCTATCTACAGTAGGCGCAGTGACCTACATCATCGCCGAGCCCTGCATCGACATCAAAGACCTGTCCTGCGTGGACGTCTGCCCCGTCGACTGCATCCATCAGGCCGACCGGATCCTCGTCATCGATCCCGAGGAGTGCATCGATTGCGGGGCCTGCGAGCCGGAGTGCCCGGTCGAGGCGATCTTCCCCGAGGATGCGTTGCCGGACAAGTGGAACGCGTTTGTCGAGATCAACTATGCGTACGACAAGGGGATGGACGTCGTGAACCAGCTCACGCAGAAGTACGCGGACGAGAACAACGTCCAGAACGAACCGATCGACTAACCGCGGCGCGTCGGGGAATAGCGCCCGTCATGAACCCGAAGACCCTCGACCACGTTGCCTACTGGCTGGCGGATCGCGACGCCGTCGCCGACTTCGTCGTCCGCCATCTCGGGATGCACGTCATCGACCGGACGGACGCGTTCACGCTCGTCGGTGCCGACGCGCGGCGGGGAAAGCTGACGCTCTTTGCGGCCGACGGCCCGCGGGAGCGGGGCGCGCTCGAGCACGTCGCGTTGCGCGTGCGGGACCTCGAGCGCGCGCTCATCGAGCTGCCCGATGGCCTCCAGGTCGATCGGCGACGCGACGGCGAGGCGTACTTCGAGCTCGGCGAAGGCGTCGCGCTCGGCCTCGTCGAGGCGGACACGGACCTCGACTACGACCTCGACCACGTCGCGCTGCGCTCGGCGGATCCGCAGGCGACCGCGTCGGAGTACGCCTCGCTGGGCTTTCGCGCCGCGGCCCCGGGGCGTTCCAACTGCCCGCGCGTGGAGGTGGGCGGCGCCTGGATCGAGTTTCAGCCGGGAGCACCGGGCGCGCCGGACCAGCCGCTCCTCAACCATCTCGCCGTCCTCGTCGACTCCGCGGACGAGCACGAGGCCGCGGCCCGGGACCTCGGCGTCGAGATCGACAGCGTCGTCGACGCCGCGAACACGCTCGCCGTCTTCGTCTGGGGCCCGGAGCGTGTGCGGATCGAGTACGTCGAGCACAAGCCGACGTTCTCGCTGACCTGACTTGCTCGTAACGGTCGCCGGAGCGGGGATGGCGGGCCTCGTCGCGGCCGCGCGCCTGCGCGAGCTGGGCCACGACCCGCGCGTGCTGGAGAAAGGCACGCGCGCGGGAGGCTCGATGCTCCTCTCCTCCTGCGTGGTGTGGCGGCACCTCGAGTGGGAGCGCTTTCGCGAGGAATGCCCGGGCGGGGACGAGTCGCTGCAGCGGCTGATCTGGGGGCGGCTCGACGACGCGCTCGGCTGGCTCGAGTCGCTCGGGGTGGCGCCGATCTGGCGCGACACCGAGAATTCGCTCACCACGGGAAGGCGCTACGACCCGCGCGCGCTGACCCGGCTGCTCCTGGAGGCGGCCGGTGAGGTCGAGCTCGAGACGCCGCTACCGGAGGTCGCCGAGCCGCCATTGTTGCTCGCGACCGGCGGCTTCCCGGGCCGGCTCGCCCGCGAGCGCGGGCTGCTTCTCCGGGCAAATCCGTGGAGCGAGGGCGACGGTCTCGACTTCGCGGTGGACAGGGGCGCTGCAACCACGGCCGGCATGGACGAGTTCTACGGCCGGGTCATGCCTGCACCCCCGGCACGGGTCCGTGAGGAGGACTTCGTCCCGCTCGCCCAGCTGTACGGCCGCGAGGCGCGCGTCTTCACCGACGACTGGCGCGAGATCACGCCGCAGCGGATCGCATGGCACGAGAACGACCTCGCCCAGCTGATCGGCAAGCGCGCGTGGTATGTCGTCGAGGAGACGAACGACCGGATCGAGGCCGCGCGCGGCGCGGGTGCCACCGTCGTCGGGCGCGAGGAAGGCATCGCGGTTCACGTCGCCGCCGCGGTGACGCATACGATCGGCGGGTTGCGAGTCGACTCGGCAGCCCGCGTGATCGGCTCCGACGGAATCTGGGCGGCGGGCGTCGACGCAGGCGGCGTCGCGACCGGCGGTTACGCGAGCGGCCTCGCTCAGGCGCTCGTGCTGGGGCTCGCGGCGGCGGAGTCGATCGCCGCGAGCGGCTAGCCCTCAGAAGGCCAGCGTCACCACGTCGTGCAGCGCCACGCCGTAGCGGAAGGCAAACTCTGCGTGCTCCGCCGGCAATGAGCCCGTCCGGACGCGAGCGGACGCGCAGCCGAATCCCTTCTCGAGCGAGTCCGACGTCGGAGAGGCAGCCGCCAGATCCGCTCGGTCGTGCACGAGCTCAGCAGCAGCGGATGTCGCGATGTCGGCTCGCGTCCGCCCTTCGACCGTCGCACGCATGCGGGTGTCGAGGACGCAGTTTCGAATCGGAGCCGTGTCGCCCCTCTCCACCTCGCGCCAGCACCAGCCCGCGAAGACCAGCTGGACAAGCGCCCGCGCCTCCGCGCTGCGATCCTCCCTCGCTCGGTCGAGCGCTCCCAGCACGCCCACGAAGAGGCCGGCGACGCCACGAGCGTCGGCCGTCGCTCCCCGTGCATCCGTGAATAGCACGAGCCAGCGCGCGAACACTCCAGCGGCCGGGTCGGATGGACGCGGCGGACGCCGCGTAGGAAACAACTCGCGTACAACCGCGCCGTCGCTTCTCTGCCCGTGGATCGTCGACGGCAAGAGGTTCAAGAGCTGTGAGAAGGCGATGAGGCTGCCCACGACTGCAAGCGGCTCGTAGCCCGAGTGGAGGCCGAACAGGAGAAGAATCACGGCCGCCAGGCAGCCTGCGCCGGGCCCGGCGAGCGCATGGAGAACCGCCGACGTTTGGTCGAGCGGGGCGTACGTCGTCGCAAGCCCGTCGGGTTCGTTCCGGGCTGGAAGCGGGTGTAGCTCGAGCTGAAGCCTGCCCAGGCGAGCTCGCCAGATCCCTGGTGACCGTCCGACCCTGACCCGAACCAGGCCCTCGATGCTGGTGAGCCCCACGGCTGCATGGCCGAGCTCGTGCGCCAGCAACACGACCCAACACGCGACGAAGGCCAGCGCGACGTAGAGCCCCGCCATGAATGGACTGAGGCCGTCCATCCAGGTTGCAACAGACTGAACTGCCGAGGCCACCGCCTCTACATCGGCGGGTTCGCTCTATCGCTTGACGATTCTCTAGCCGGCGAGATACGCGCAGACGCGGCGGTCGCCGGGGAGCGGCGAAGGTGCGAGCTTCGTCACGCGCAGCTGCTTGCCCTCGACCTCCACGCTGGAACCGACCGAGGGAGCCTCGCCTTCCTGCTCCACCAGCTCATAGCCCGAAGGCTTCCAGACGAAGAGGAGATGCTGCTGCGCGCCGTCGCCGTCCACAGCGGCGAAGATTAGTCGTCGCCGGTCGGCTGTCCGCGCAGTTCGAGGCTCATCGTCGTGCCACTGACGTCGTGGTCGAGCGTGAGGTTTGCCCCGAGGGTGCGGGCCCGCTCACCCAGGACCTCGAGCGCCCGCCGTCGTCGCTCGGTCGGCGCGTCGTCCCTGATCACGAGCCGCAGCGTTCCCGGCACGTCGGCGGTGGCCGCGACCTCGAAGCGAGATGGAGGCCCGCGCCGGATCGCCTCCTCGAGGGCCTCGCGCACGATCTGGTACAGCGCCGCCTGCGTCCGCTCGCCGAGCGAGTCGATCAGCGTGACGTCGAGCGAGACCTGAATGCGGTGCTCGCGGCCGCGTGACTGGGCGAGCGCGTCGACCGCGGCGACGAAGCCGTGGTCGCGCAACGCCACCGGTTCGAGGTTGAAGGAGAGGTCGCGGAGCTCGCCGACCGTCGTCCTCGTCCGGCTGAGCGCCCGGTCCATGATCTCGCGCGCCTGCTCGTGCTCGCCGCGGCTGATCAGGTCGAGCGAGGCGTCGAGCATGAGCGCGACCCCTGCGAGCGACTGCACCGGGCCGTCGTGGAGGAAGAGCGCGATGCGCCGGCGTTCGTCCTGTTCCGCGGCGAGCACCTGATCGGCCGGCGCGCCGACGCCCTCGGCGAGGGTCTCGCCGTCGGTGGTCGGGCTGGGTGTGGAGGGCTTCACTAGTCGATGATCGCCTCGCGAAGCGCGATCGCGACCGCCTGCGTGCGTGTGTCGGCCTCGAGCTTGGCGAGGATGTGGCGGACGTGGCTCTTCACCGTCTCCTGGCTGATGAAGAGCTGCGTGGCGACGTCGGCGTTGGACATCCCGTCGGCGAGGAGCTGGAGGATCTCCCGCTCCCGGCCGGTGAGCATGTCGTCCTTGTCACGGCCTGTGAGGAACGCGGGCATGAGCGCAGGGTCGACGTAGCCCTCGCCGCTCGCGACCTTCTCGATGGCGCGCAACAGTGTCTCGTGCGGCGCCTCTTTCAGGACGTAGCCTTTTGCGCCTGACTCCAGGCCCCGGCTGAGCAGGCTGCGCTCGCTGTAGGCGGTGAAGATGAGCACGGAGCTGTCGGGCACCTTGGCCATGAGTGCCTGGGTCGCCTCGAGCCCGTCCATGCCGGGCATGCGGACGTCCATGATCACGACGTTCGGGCGGCGCCGCTCGGCCAGCGCGACCGCCGCCTCGCCATCGGCTGCCTCGCCGATGACGCGGATGTGCGGCGCCCGGCTGAGCGAGAGGCGAAGCCCCTCCCGCACGACCTCGTGGTCGTCGACGATCAGGCAGGTGATCTCGGAGGCGGCGGCCACAGCCGGCAGATCATAGATCGGCCGTCCGATATCACATAGCTGCGATCTGGAGCTGCTCGGCTTCAGGAGTGGGCTCGAGCCGGATGCGGCGCCGGTCGCGGACGCCGTGGCCGCGCGCGAGCTTCCGCACGCGGTCGCGCACCGGATCGGTCTCGCGGCGCGGCAGATAGGCGCCGCGGCTGTACAGCCGCTCGTACTCCGGGAGCAGCTCGGGCCAGTCGCGCTCGAGCGCGGCCAGGAAGTGCTCGCGCGTCCCGGCTCGGGGGTAGAGGAAATTTGCCCAGATCCCGGTGGCTCCGGCCGCGCGGGCCTCGCGCACGACCTCGGCTAGCAGCTCGGGCCGGTCGCTTAGTCCCGGGGTTATGGGCGACCGGCCGGCTCACCCGCGGAACTTCAATCATCTCCGCCTGCGGGGCTCGATGCGCCACTACAGACCGATCATCGAGAGCCCACTAAACGGCCAACATCAACTGTTCGGCGATGATTGGCGGCTCAGGCTCAAGTCGGACGCGGCGTCGGTCCCGAATGCCGTGCTTACGTGCGAGCCTGCGCACGCTCTCCCGCACCGGCTCGGTTTCTTCTCGCGGCAGGTAGGCGCGTCCAGCGTAGAGGCGCTCGTACTCGGGCAGCTGCTCCGGAAAGTCGCGTGCCAGCGCTTCGAGGAAATGCTCCCGAGTGCCGGGGCGCAGGTAAAGAAGGTTCGCCCAAACGCCGCAAGCACCGGCCTCGCGGGCTGCACGCACGACTGCGGCCAATTGGGATGGCGAAGAGGAAATACCCGGCAGGATCGGCGCCATCCCCACGCGCGCATCGATCCCCGCGTCCACCAGCCGCGAGAGTGCACGGAGCCGCTGGCGCGGCGGCGGGGTGCCCGGCTCGGTGCGGCGCCAGATCTCGTGGTCGAGCGTCGGGACGGAGAAGGTGACGGACACGGCAGCGCGGCGCGATGCCTCCACGAGCACGTCGACGTCGCGCACGATGAGCGGCCCGCGCGTAATGATCGAGAACGGGCTCGAGGCAGCCGCGAACGCCTCGATGCAAGCACGCGTGAGGCGGTAGCGGCCCTCCGCCGGCTGGTACGGATCGGTGGCCGCGCCGATCGCGACGGGCTCGTACTGCCACGACGCGCGGGCGAGCTCCCGCCGCAGGACCTCCACGACGTTCGTCTTGACGCGGATGCTCGCTCCGTACCGGTCGTCCCACGGCCGGTCAGCTCGCGCCTCGAAGGCGCGGACGTAACAGAACGTGCACCGGTGCGCGCAACCCATGTACGGGTTGAGCGACCACGCGAACGGCATGCCGCGGACGCGGTTGAGAGCGCTGCGGCACGGCTCCTCGCGGTACTCGGCACGCATCACCTGAGGATATCGAACATACGTTCGTAGTTGCGGGGACGCCTCCGACGCCGTCCTTATACTCCGGCCGGAGAGTTGGACGAGAAACCTCCCAGTACCTACGCCCTCGAGGTGACGAGGGCGTGACACTCCTCTTCGAGTTGATCGGGGTCGCGCTCCTGATCCTGCTCAACGCGTTCTTTGTGGCCGCGGAGTACGGCCTCGTCACGGCGCGCCGGACGCGGATCATCGAGCTCCAGCACCAGGGGAACCGACGCGCGCGCGATGTGCTGCGCATCACCGGCGACCCCGGCCGCTTCATCGCCGCGATGCAGCTCGGCGTGACGCTCACATCCCTGGGCATAGGCGCGCTCGGCGAGGCGACGCTGTCCCGCGAATTCGACAAGTGGATGTCGACGGTGCTCGCGATCCTCCTCGCCTACGCGCTGCTCAGCTTTTTCCATGTCGTCTTCGGCGAGCTCGTGCCGAAGGGCGCAGCGCTCGGTCACGCCGAGGGGACGGCTCTCGGGGTCGCGATCCCCGTGCGCGCGTTCATCGGCGTCTTCCGGCCGGCGATCTGGGGCCTGCAGGCGGCGACCGAAGTATTCCTCCACTCGTTCGGGCTGGAGCCTCCGGGGGCAGAGCGCGAGGTGCACTCCGAGGCCGAGCTGCGGATGCTCGTCTCCCGCTCCACCCAGCAGGGGCAGATCGAGGAGGGCGAGAGGGAGATGATCGACAAGGTCTTCGTCTTCGGGGACAAGGACGTCGCAGACGTGATGGTCGCCAAGCCCGACGTCGCGGCCGTCTCCGTCGACATGCCGCCCGAGGAAGCCCTCGCCGTCGTCCTCGATTCTCCGTACACGCGCTACCCGGTGTTCCGGGAGTCGCTCGACGACATCGTCGGCGTCCTTCACGTGCGGGACCTCTTCAAGGCGATTCACGACCGCGGGCTTGGCAGCCTCGATCTCGAGTCGTTGCTGCGACCCGCGTACGTCGTGCCCGAGACGAAGGACCTCGCCTCGCTCCTACAGGAGTTCCGGCACACGAACAGCCACTTCGCGGTGGTCGTCGACGAATACGGCGCGATGGTCGGCATCGCGACGCTCGAGGATCTGCTCGAGGAGATCGTCGGCGAGATCGAGGACGAGTTCGACGTCCCGGAGGAGCCGGTCGAGCAGATCGGTGAGGACTCGTACCGTGTCGACGGGATGTTCGCGATCGACGAGTTCAACGAGCGATTCGGGACCGAGCTGCCGGACGAGGACTTCCACACCGTCGCCGGCTTCGTCTTCGGCCAGCTCGGTCGCGCGCCGGAGCCGGGCGACGACGTCTCCTACGACGGCATGCGCTTCGACGTCCTCGAGGTGGAGGGCAACCGGATCGAGCGGATCGCGGTCACCTTCGAGGAGCGGCCGCAACCCCGCCGGGAGCCCGGTGACCCCGAGCTCGACGACGAGGACGAGGACGAGTAGGCGACGATCGCTAGCTGGGTCGTGTGAGGCGCGCCCAGCCAGCAGGCATGCCTCACGGGATGCTTCTGTCTATGCAGTCAGCAGGCCGCAGATGTCGACACCCTCGGTGATCGACGGGTGCGGGCCATGGACGGTCAGCGTCTGGGTGTCGAACTCGAAGTGCAGGTTGCCGGTGTTCTTCAGGATCGTGCCGCCGTCGGGTGCGATCAGCCGGAAGTCCTGCCCTGAGACGCTGACGTCGGTGCTCGAGGAGCGGACGCGAAAGTTGTCGTCCTCGATGAGGCGTGTCTGTCCGCCCACCACGTAGGTCGCGAAGTAGTGGATGAGATCATGCTCGGTGCCGTCGGGGTAGAAGATGTGCGTCTCGTGGGCGGCGACGTTGAGCGTGACCTCGAAGCCGCAGAACGCACTGATCTCGTCAGTCGCTTCGGTATCGACGCCCGTGAAGCGGAACTGCTCGATCGTTGGCCGGCCGCCTTGCGCCGAGGCCGCACCGGCACCAATCAAAACGAGGGCAAGGAGGGCCGCAACGACCGAGACCGCTCTGCTCATGTCTCCCCCTTTCCGAGTTATCGCGGAGGTGGGGAACCCTATTCCCTCTTGTGCGAGTTCGCACTAAAGCATCGGATCGAGATCCAGCTTCTTGCTCGTCGCTCAGCGGCACTCGTGAGCTGTGGCGGATCGACGTTTGATGCCGTACAAGGCGACGAGATGACGGAGTTCGGGGGACGCCGTGTTGAGCTCGTGCCGCCGCTTCCCCGCCTGCGGTTTGCGGCGGCGGCGCTTGTACTCGGCGCTCTCGTCCTACGACGCCGCTAGCCGTGCCCTCCGACTCACCGATCCACGGCCCGATGCCTTCCTGTCGTAACTTCGTTGCATGAGCCGCGTCACGGTCGGGATCCTGGTGGCTGTAGTACTCGCTGCATCTGCGTGCGGAAGCGGGCGTCACACCTCGTTCTCGACGTTCTCCGACGTGTGCGGGCTCTCGGTACCAACACCGTCAGGATTCCACCGCACCTTCTGGAACGACGCCGGGCGCGGAGGAGTCACGATCGAGGACGGCAGGATCGGCCCCGGGACGGGAAACCCAGTCAAGTGGTCCGATGACCCGGACCGGGTCGCCCTTGCGGTGGGCGGGAACAGCGGTCGAAACCCTGGCGGCCTCGCTGCATCGCCGACCAGGCTCCAGTTGCCCATAACGCTGGACGAGCTTGCACAGGGAAGCGGCGGCCTTCCGTACTGGAGCGGCGGTGGAGAGGTCGGGGGCGAGCAGTGCGGAGTCGCGGTCTGGCTCGGTCCGAAGGCCCCTGCCGTGGACCGCGCGGCCGTTCTCGACGCCCTTCAGGCAACCAAAGAGTCTCCCTGAGTTCCGCGCGGTAGGAAGCGATCCTCGCGCCGCTCGGCAAGCTTGTCGCGCAGCGGTGGGATCGCGGCGGGTTGCGGAGAGCTGAAGGAGCGTGCGCACCCAGGCGATGGTTTCGCGTTCCCGGGCCGTCGAGCCGTCTGATCCTGCGGCGGTGGACAGACCCCGATCATGGGCGCCCATCGGCCTCGGCTACCTCGAGAGACTCGATCGAGCCGTCTGCGATCGTCCACGCAGCGAGCTCGTCACGCGCGACGCAATAGATGAGGTAGGGACGGCCCTGCCAGAGCCCCACGTTCTCGACATCGGTGCGGGACGGGCGTGGCGGGGCGGAGACGTGGGAGTGGACGACGGCCAGCTCGTAGCCCTCGTCCTCGAGGAACCACAGCTCGGGATCGACCTCGAGCTCGAAGCGGTACGGGGACTCGGCGCCGTTCCGGCCCGGCTCGTAGCGCTCGGCCACGCGGTCGCGGAGCACCAGCAGGCCACAGCTCTCGTTGGGCAGCTCGTGCTGCGCGTGCTCGGCCAGCGCCTCGCGCACGGGCGCCGGGACTACCACCACAGCTTGCTCTCGTCGATCTCCTCGCCTTGCCAGAACCCGGCGGAGAGGTATTTCCAGCCGCCGTCGGCGAGCACGCACACCACGATCCCTTCCTCGAGCTCGCCGGCGAGCCGCCGCGCGATGTGGAGGACGGCGCCGCTCGAGACGCCGGCGAAGATTCCCTCGCTCTCGAGGAGGGCGTGCACGCCGGCGACCGCGTCCTCGTTCGAGACGAGCAGCTTCCGGTCGAGCTTCGCCACGTCGAGGATCGGCGGGACGTAGCCGTCGTCGAGCGAGCGCAGGCCCATCACGGGATCGCCAGGCAGCGGCTCGGCCGCGGCAACGACGACGTCGGGAAAGCTTTCGCGCAGCCGCTCACCGGCCCCCATCAGCGTCCCGCCCGTGCCGAGGCCGGCGACGAAGACGTCGACGCGGTCGAGCGCGTCCGCGATCTCCGCGCCCGTGCCGGCGTAGTGGGCGCGCGGGTTCGCCTCGTTCGCGTACTGGAACGGCATGAAGTAGCGCGGCTCCCGCCCGGCGAGCTCGAGCGCCAGGCGAACCGCGCCGTTCGAGCCCTGCTCGCCGGGGGACTCGACGATCGTCGCGCCGTACAGACGGAGGAGGCGGCGTCGCTCCTCGGTCGCGTTCTCCGGCAGCACGCACGTGAGCGAGTAGCCCTTGAGCCTGGCCACCAGCGCGAGGGAGATGCCGGTGTTGCCGGAGGTCGGCTCGAGCAGCTCGCGCCCGGGCTCGAGCTCGCCCGCCGCCTCGGCGGCCTCGATCATCGCGACCGCCACGCGGTCCTTGATCGAGCCGGTCGGGTTCTGCCCTTCGAGCTTCGCGTACAGGCGCACCGACGGGTTCGGCGCGAGCCGCCTCAGCTCGACCAGCGGAGTGTTGCCGACGAGCTCGAGGAGGGAGCCCGCGGTGCCGGCTCTAGCAGCCACCGGCCATCGCCGGGAGCAGGATCACCGTGCCCCCGTGCTCAACCGGTGTGTCGAGCCCGTCGAGCGTCCGCACGTCTTCGCCCTCGACGTAGACGTTGACGAACGGCGCGATCTCGTCGTCCTCGACCAGCTGCGGTCGCAGCGAGGGAAAGCGGGCCATGAGGTCGTCGAGGAGCTCGCGTACGGTGCCGCCCTCGGCCGGCAACTCGCGGACGCCGCCGACCTCGCCGCGCAGCTGGGGTGGGATGCGAACCCGGCTCATGCGTGTGTCGGTTTCCCGCTACAGAACTCGACGTAATCCACGTACTCGGTGATGGTGGGGGAGTCGCCGCAGACTGGACAGTTCGGGTCGCGGCGAAGCTTGACCTCGCTGAATTCGGTCGCGAGCGCGTCGAACAGCAACAGCCGCCCGACGAGCGGCTCGCCGATGCCGAGGCAGAGCTTGAGCGCCTCGCTCGCCTGCAGCGAGCCGACGATGCCCGGTAGGACGCCGAGCACACCGCCCTCGGCGCAGCTCGGAGCGAGCTCCGGCGGCGGCGGCTGCGGGAAGAGGCAGCGGTAGCACGGGCCGTCGTCGGGCTTGAAGACCGTGGCCTGGCCCTCGAAGCGGTAAATCGAGCCGTGCACGAGGGGGATGTCGTGCCAGACCGCCGCGTCGTTGATCAGGTAGCGCGTCGGGAAGTTGTCGGCGCCGTCGACGATCACGTCCCAGCCGTCGGCGAGGATCCGCTCGACGTTCTCGGACGTGAGCCGCTCGATGTAGGGCACGACCTCGATGTCGGGGTTGAGCTCCTCGAGCGTGCGCTTCGCGGATTCCGCCTTCCACTCGCCGAGGCGCGCGGTGGAGTGCATCACCTGCCGCTGGAGGTTCGAGGCGTCGACGCGGTCGTCGTCGACGATCCCGATCCGCCCGACGCCGGCTGCGGCGAGGTAGAGCGCCGCCGGCGAGCCGAGCCCGCCCGCGCCGAGCAGCAGCACGCGCGAGTCGAGCAGCTTGAGCTGTCCCTCCTCGCCGACCTCGGGGATGAGGACGTGCCGGCTGTAGCGCTGCCGCTTCTCGCCGTCGAGCGTGCGGGGCAGCTCGGTCGGCAGCCCGCTGCGCTTCCAGTCGGTGTAGCCGCCCGCGAGCGAGACGACGTTCTCGTAGCCGAGCTCCTCGAGCGACTTGGCGGCGAACGCCGAGCGGTTGCCCGCAGCGCAGTAGAGGAGAATCGGTTGGGCGCGATCGGGGGCCGCCTGCTCGATGCGCGACTCGAGGTTGCCGCGCGGGATGTGAATCGCGCCCGGAATGCGTCCTTCGGTCCATTCGTCGAGCTCGCGCACGTCGACCACGAGCGGACGGTCGGGGGCGTCGAGCACCCCACGCGCCTGCGTGACGTCGACCTCGTCGATCTCCGACTTGACCTGCTGCAGCAGTTCCCGATAACTCGGCATCGCTTTCGGAAATGTAGCGACCCTGTTCCTGGCTACGCTCGAAGTCGTGGCGACCGAAGCTCGCCCTCTCGTGGGGTTCCGGAACCGGCGCGTCGTCGTCATCGTCGCGCTGGCTGCGCTGATCGCCGCGGCGGGCGTCGTGGGAGCGACGCTGTTCCAGACCCGAGGGGAGCACACGACGATTCCCGGCGCCGTGACTACGCCGCAGCCCGGCGATCCTCCGCTCAGGCTCGACTTCGGGCTCGACACGAGCGCCGAGGCGCGAGCGCTGGCCCGCGCGCAGTCACTCTATAACGCGAACAAGGTCGCGCAGGCAGCGGCGATCTTCGCCCGTCACCACTCGCTCGAGGCGCAGATCGGCTCGGCCTTCGCCGCGTGGGATCAGAACGGCCTGGAGCGGATGCAGAGCCTCGCGGCCGCTCATCCCGCGAGCAGCGTCGCGCTGCTCCATCTCGGCATCGCCGACTACTGGGCGGGCCGGAACGCCGACGCGGTCTCGGCCTGGGAGAAGGCCGCGAAGGTCGGCGCAGACTCGCCGAGTGGAGTCAGAGCCGAGGACCTGCTCCACCCGAACCTGAACATCCCAGGCCTGCCGTATGTCGTGCTCGACTTCAGCGCACCGCGCAGGATCGCCGAGCTCTCGGGGGCGAAACAGCTCGCTGCCCTCGCCCGCGCAGCAGCGAAGCCTGACGCGCGCGCCAAACTCCTGTACGGCTCCGCGCTCTGGAGCCTCGAGCACCCGGTCTCGGCCGAGCGGCAGTTCGAGGCCGCGGCGAAGCTCGCGTCGCACGACCCGGTGGCCCGCACGGCTGCGGCCGTGGGTGCGTTCACGAAGGCAAACCCCGTGAAGGCGTTCTCGCGCCTCGGCCCGCTGACGGGCGTCTTCCCGAGCGCCGCGGTCGTCCGTTTCCATCTCGGTCTGCTGCTGCTCTGGAGCGGCGAGCGGAGGAAGGCGGTCGAACAGCTCGAGCTCGCCGCGGCCGAGCAGCCGCACTCCTCCTACGCAGAAGACGCCAAAAGGCTTCTTTCGCGTTTGCCTGGTACTAGGTCTAAGTAAAGAAAATATGAGCCGAACGGCCTATGGCGGTTGCGTGGACCCGCATGGCACATTGCGGCATCGCCAGCGAGGGGGATGGGGAGATGGCCGCAACAGCAACGGAGGTAGGACCTTCCGCCGAGGTTTTCGAGGCGGAGGAGGCGCGGAACCTGCTGGAGGCGGCCCAGGCCGCCGGGCGGGTCAGCGCCGAGGAGATTGCATTGGCACTCGACGAGCTCGAGCTCGAGCCGGCTCAGATCGAGGACGTCTATCGAGCGCTCGAGGAGCTGCAGGTCGAGATCGTCGACGCTCAGGCGCCGCAGGCGGAGACGAAGGAGACGGCGCGGATCGACCAGAGCATCCGCGAGGTCTCCACCGACGCGCTCCAGCTCTTTCTGAAGGACATCGGCAAGGTCGAGCTGCTGACCGCCGCCGAGGAGGTCGAGCTTGCGAAGCGGATCGAGCGCGGCGACCATCGCGCGAAGCAGGAGATGGTCGAGGCGAATCTCCGCCTCGTCGTCTCGATTGCCAAGCGCTACCGCAACCAGGGGCTCCCCTTCCTCGATCTGATTCAGGAGGGCACGATCGGCCTGGTGCGCGCCGCCGAGAAGTTCGACTGGCGCAAGGGCTACAAGTTCTCGACCTACGCGACCTGGTGGATCCGGCAGGCCGTGGCGCGCGCGCTCGCCGACAAGGGGCGCACGATCCGCATGCCCGTCCACGTCGTCGAGAAGCTGAACAAGATCGTCCGCTCCGAGCGCAAGCTGCGCGGCGAGCTCTGCCGCGAGCCGCTGGCGTTCGAGATCGCGAGCGACGTCGACCTCCCTCTCGACGAGGTCGAGCAGATCCTGCGCACCTCGCAAGCTCCGGTCTCCCTCGAGAAGCCGGTCGGCGACGAGGAGGAGTCGGAGTTCGGCCACTTCCTCACCGACGAGAACGCCCCGCTGCCCGACGAGGCCGCCGACACGACGCTGCGCCAGGAGCTGCTGCGCAACATCCTCGGCACGCTCTCGCACCGGGAGCGGCGCGTGCTCGAGCTCCGCTACGGGCTCGACGGCGAGCAGCCGCGCACACTCGACGAGGTCGGGCGCACGTTCAACGTGACGCGCGAGCGAATCCGCCAGATCGAGAACCAGAGCCTGAAGAAGCTGCGGGCACTCGCGGTCACGGACTCGCTCAGAGACGTCGCTTGAGTCTCGACCAGACCTGTCCAACCTAGTAACAGACTGTTACTAGGTGCGTCCGGGGCCGCGTGGCTGCGTCCGGGCCGCGTGGCTGCGTCCCTCGGCTCGAGGATCGAGCAAGTAACAGTCTGTTACAAGGTCAGCGTCCGAGGAAGCTGTCCAGCGAGCGGGTAATTCCTGCGGCGTCGAGGCCGTGCGCGGCGCGGTGCTCCGATCCCGTGCCGTAGTGGCGGAACTCGGCGTTCGGGACGCCGAGGGCCAGCAGCCGGTGCGGCCGCTCGCGCAGCGCGGAGGCGATCTCGGCAGCGGAGGTGCCGGCCTGGTACGGCTCGACGAGGACGACCTCGGTGCCGTCCGCGAGCGCGTCCCGCACCCCGTCCTGCGGGAACGGGCGCACCGTTGCGAGGTACGCGAGGCTCACGTCGCGGTCTACGGTCGCCTCCAGCACCGGCTTCAGCGTCGGGCCGACCGCCACGACGAGCGGCGCGCCCCGCGAGCCGCGGCGCAGCACGGTGAAGCCGCCGCCGTCGACGCGCGCGTGGTTCTCCTCCTCGCTCATGCGGATGTAGACGCGGCCGTCGCCGGCGAGGGACCGCCGGAACAGCGACTCGAGCTCCTCGGGGTGGCCGGGCACGTGGACCGTCCAGCCGGGGAGCGCCGCGACGAGGGCGACGTCCTCCGGCGCCTGGTGCGTGCGGCCGCTGCGGGCAGCGTCGTAGGACGCGCCGGTCGAGACGAGCACGGCTCCGAGGTCGTTGTGGCCGAGGTCGAGCTTGAGGAACTCCCAGGGACGCTCGACGAGGAACGGCGTGTAGGAGTGCGCAACTGGCCGGTAGCCCTCGAGCGCGAGCCCGGCGGCGACGCCGATCATCAGCTGCTCGCGGATGCCGACGTCGAAGTGGCGCGGATGCTCGCCGATCGTGTCGTTCCCGATCTGCGCGGTGACGACCGCGACCCGGTCGTCCTCGTCGAGCGCCTCGCGGGCCAGGTCGTAGAAGCGCTCGCGCATGCCGGTCATCTCGCGCCCACCTCCGCGATGATGCAGCGCGGGCGTCGTCCCTCGAGGTCGGGTCGCAGCCCTGCCTCGAGCGCCTCGTGGTCGCGTCCGTCCACCCTCAGCGCGATCCAGCCCTCGAGCATGAAGCGACGCTCGACCCCGCCAGGCCAGCCGTGATGTGCGGAGTCGTTGTCGACCACGATCGCGGTCAGCGTCCCGAGCCCGCCCCGGCCGGCGTACTGGACCGCCTCCCAGTTCGAGCCCTCGTCGAGCTCGCCGTCGCCGACGAGGCACCAGACGCGGCGACCCGTCAGGGCCGAGCCGACCGCGACTCCGAGCCCGTGTCCGAGCGAGCCGCTCGAGAGCTCGATCCCGGGCGCGAGCTTGCGATCCGGGTGGTAGCCGAGCACCGAGTCGAACGAGCCGAAGTCGTCGAGGGCTTCGACCGGGACGAGGCCCTTGGCGGCGAGCACGGCGTAGAACGCCGCCGGGCCGTGCCCCTTCGACAGGAGGAAGCGATCGTCGTCGCCGAGCACGCGGTCGTACAGGACCCACAGCACGTCGAGGGTCGAGAACGAGCTGCGGTCGTGCTTCTCGTCGCCGGTCAGCCGGGTGAGCAGTTCTGGAAGATCTTCGTAACCGAGTGTCGTTGTCGCGGCCATGCGCACACCGTAGAACCTCAACTAAAGTTCAAGTCAAGTGGTGCGAGAACTCAGCATCGGTGAGCTCTCCGAGCGGAGCGGGGTTTCCCAGTCGGCACTTCGCTTCTACGAGCGCGAAGGCCTCATCTCGGCCCGGCGCACGGACGGCAACCAGCGGCGCTACCCCGCGGTGACCCTGCGGCGCGTCGCGCTCGTACAGGCGGGGAAGGCCGCCGGCGTCCCGCTCGAGCGGATTCGGGCCGCACTGGACGAGCTGCCCACCGGCAAGACGCCGACGAAGCGCGACTGGGAGCGGCTCTCGCGCAACTGGCGGTGGGAGCTCGACGAGCGCATCGCGACGCTCGAGGCGATCCGCGGCAGGCTGACGACGTGCATCGGCTGCGGCTGCCTCTCGCTGCGCACGTGCGTGCTGCTCAACCCCGAGGACGAGGCGGGTTCGCTCGGCGGGGGCGCGCACTATCTCCGTAGAGTCTCTCCTCGTGGATGAGGCCTGGCGCGCCGAGCTGGCGGAGCTGATCGCGATCCCGAGCGTGAGCGCCGACCCGGTCCACCGGGAGGACGTGAAGCGCGCCGGGGAGTGGGTCTGCGACCTCATCCGCCGCATCGGCGGCGACGCCGAGCTGACGCCGTTCGGCGAGCGCGAGCTCGTGCTCGGGGAGATCTCGGCGTCGAACGGCGATGGGAGTGCGCCGACCGTGCTCGTCTACAACCATTTCGACGTCCAGCCGCCCGCCCCGCTCGAGCTTTGGGAGTCCGACCCGTTCGAGCTCGATATCCGCGGCGAGTGGGCGTACGGCCGCGGCGTCGCGGACGACAAGGGCCAGCTCTGGCTCGTCCTCAAGGCGGCGCAGAGGCTCGTCGAGGCCGGGGCGCTGCCGGTCAATCTTCGCATCGCGTACGACGGCGAGGAGGAGATCGGTGGCCACACGATCGCCGACTGGATCGCGCAGGACGAGCGCGGCGCCGATGCGTGCGTGATCTTCGACGGGGGCATGCTGCGACGCGACGTCCCGACGATCGAGCTCGCGACCCGCGGTCTCGTAGGCGTCGACGTCAAGGTGCGGACCGGGGAGCGCGACCTGCACTCCGGGATGTACGGCGGCGCGGCGCTCAACGCGATCCACGTGCTCACGCGCTGTCTCGAGGCGGTGCTGGCCGGGCCGGACGGACGGCTGCCCGAGCCTTTGCGCGCGGGAATCGCTCCGCCGACGGCCGAGGAGCTCGAGGCGTGGTCGCAGCTGCCGCCGGGTGCCGAGGCGATCTCGGAGTCCGGCGCCCAGCCGCTGGACGCGAAGGCCGGTGAAGAGTTCTACGTCCGCACGTGGGCCGAGCCGTCCACGGACGTGAACGGCATCATCGGCGGCAAGCCCGGCATCCGCAACACGACGCTGAGCGTCGAGGCCTCCGCCGAGTTCTCGATCCGCCTCGCGCCGGGCCAGGACGCCGAGACGGTCGGCGCCGCCGCCGAGCGGCTGCTGCGCGATGCCGCGCCGGAAGGCGCCGAGCTCGACATCGTTGTGAAAGGCTCGAACCCGGGCCTCGTCCGCGCCGACGCGCCCGCAATCCAGCTGGCGGTCGACGCGTTCGAGCAGGCGCTCGGGAAGCGACCGCTGCTCACCCGCGTCGGCGGCTCGATCCCCCTCATGCCCGCCCTGACCGAGAAGGGCATCGACACGATTCTGAGCGGCTTCGCGCTGCCGGAGTCGAACGTCCACTCGCCGAACGAGCGCTTCCTCGTCCCGTACTTCGGCGCCGGGATCGACACGGTCGCCGCGCTCTTCACGGCGCTGGGACGCTTGAACGGCTAGGGCGCTCGGCGTAGGCCACACGCTCGAACGGCCACTCTTCGGCAAGCCAGGCGCTGACCGCCTGCCATAGCGGTACGTCGAGCTCCGCGCGGCTCGCCCGCACCCACGAGAGCACCTCTGCATCGTGCTCTCCGCTCTTGTCCGGGTAGATGTAAACGCAGCCGATCACGTTGCCGGTCCCGGAATCGAGGACGGTGTAGGTGAAGCCCGCACCATTCTCGAAGTCGTCGGCGTGCCGGTGTAGATCACGCAGGTTCTTTGCCAGGTCGCGATCGTCGGGCCAGTTGCTCGTCTCCCAGCCGGGCGTCGCGTGGATGTGCTCAACGGACGACGACCATGCCTCATAGTCGGGCTCGTTGTGCTGCGGCCCGAGGGGTTCGAGCCTGAACTGCTCGGTCGCGAGAGCCAACGGCGCGACGAATCCGGACGGGACGAACCGCTCCTGCACCAGACCCTAGAGCGCGTGCGGGTGCTGACGCCCGCAGGGGAGCCAGGTGTGGCCGAACTCGCGCATGGCGTCGATGATCGGCAGGAGGGACTGGCCCTTCGCGGTGAGCGAGTACTCGACGCGCGGCGGCGTCTCGGGATAGCTCTGTCGCTCGAGAATTCCGTCGGCCTCGAGGGCGCGCAGTCGCTCGGCAAGCGTGCGCGGGCTGATGCCCTGGCACGACCGCTCGAGCTCGGAGAACCGCCGCGGTCCCTCCGAGAGATCGTGGACGAGCAGCGCCGTCCACTTCGCGCCGATGATCTCGGCCGTCGCCGCGACCGCACAGGTGCCGGCGACGTGGACAGGGTTCATCGTGCGAACGGCCATCGCCCAGATTGTACGCCGCGCCTTCTAGGACCGGAACGGCGCGGGGCAGGCATCGATCTTCGGGATCGAGAAGCGCGCGATCGTGCCGAAGCCCTCACACGGCTTGCAGGCCTGAGCCACCCCGGCGTCGCACGCGACCGAGAGGAAGATGAACGCATCCTCCATCGTGAAGCCGTGCTCGTCGACGAGGAGGCGCGCGGCTTCCTCGGACACGAGCGCGAGCGCCTCGGGAAACTCGGGCGCCGTCGCGTGCGGGAGCCAGCGATCGGCCAGCTCCGTCACGGGCCACGTCGCCTGCTTGCGCTTGAAAACGTCGAAGCGGACATCCACCTCTCCTGCGATCTCGACGCCGGTGAAGCAGATCTCGCCGTCGCCCATCGCCGCGTGCATGTCGCCGACCGCGAACATGCCGCCGGGCTGCCGCACCGGGAAGAAGATCCGCGCGCCCGCGCCGTGCCAGTGGTCGTCGAGGTTCCCGCCGTGGCGTCCGGCCAGGCCGTTCGAGATCTCCTCGCCGTCGGTCGCAACGCCGACGACGCCGACCATCGGCATGGCGGGGAACGAGACGCGGTCGTTCATCTTCACGACGCCGTCGCGCACCTCGAAGAGCCGCGTCAGCGGCGACTGGACCTGGTCGATGAGCTGTCCGAAGCCCGGGATGAGGGTCGCGACGCCCCACTCGATCGGCCGCACGTCGAGGATCTCTGCGACGAGCGAGTCGCCCGGTTCGGCTCCCTTCACCGCGACCGGGCCGGTCGCGCCGTTGATCCGCGAGAGGTCGATCTCCGTGACGAGGTCGTCCTCGCTCCGGATCTGGCCTGTGAAGCAGTCGTTCGTCTCGAAGGTGACGACGTCGCCGGGCTCGACCTCCAGCACCGGCTGGAGGTCGGGCCCGAACGACCAGATGACGTCGCTACGTGGGACTCGGTGCTGCGTCACCGGGCGTCACCGTCTCGTCCTCGACGTACACGTGGCTCATGTCCTCGATCTTGTCAGGCCGCGCCAGGGCCAGGAAGATCGTGAGCACGATCCCGAGCCCGACCCACGAGATGTCCACCCAGTTGCCGTACTTCTCGGGGTAGATGGGCGGGTACTTCCAGAACTGGTAGTAGAGCGGGAAGAAGAAGAGGACGATGCCGGCGAGGGGCAGGATCACGTGCAGCAGGACGTTGAACTGCTGCCGCAGCGGCCCGAGGTAGTAGACCAGCGCGCCCACCGAGACGAGCATGTAGACGAGGATCACGGGCGGCACCGCCATGGTGGCGATCGTGAAGAAGCCGTCCAGCGGGCCCCACTTCCATCCGAACAGCAGGGCAATCGCCAACGCGAACACGCTCATGCCGATGATCGCGTTCGTCGGCGTCTTGAACCTCGGGTGGACGTGGCCGAGCGGCCGCGGCGCGAGCTTGTTCCTGGAGAGCGCATAGAAGACGCGCGTCGCCGCGTTCATCCCGGCGTTCGAGTTCGCGGCGATCGAGTTGACGATCGCGATGAAGACGAGGACCCAGCCGCCGGCCCAGAACACCTTCCCGAGGGCGCGCCACGGGTCGGGGTTCGTCGTCGCCTGGTTGACGAAGTTGTCGAAGCCTGCTCCGAAGACCCAGGCGTACGAGCAGAGGACGTAGAAGAGCCCGATCAGGACAGCGGATCCGACCACGGCGATCGGCACCGTCCTACGGGGGTGCTTCGCCTCCTCGCCGAGTGGTGCCGCAGCCTCGAAGCCGATGAAGGCAAGGATCGCGAACACCATCCCCTTGAAGACGCCGCTCCAGTCGCCCGCGGCGTGGTGCGGGTTGAACGTCTGGACGTTCAGGTCGCCGGCGTTGGAGAAGATCATCCAGAGGGCGAGCGCGCCGAAGATCGCGATCTCGAACGTGCCCAGGATGACGCCGGCGGTCGTCGAGAGCCGGATGTCGCGGTACGTGAGCAGGAAGACGAACACCGTCATGACCACCACCCAGATCCACCACTGGCCGGAGTAGTGCCAGCCGACCTCGTTCTCGAAGACGTCGCTCATCGCCCAGCCGAACTCGAGATAGAGGAACGGCGCGACGAGCGGCTCGAACAGGATGAAGAGCCACGCGACGAGAAAGCCGGCCCACGGCCCGAGCGAGCGCGCGGCGTACGTGTACATCCCTCCTGCCGACGGGAATCGCTTTGCGAGCTGTCCGATCGCAGTGGCGGCGCAGATGCACGCGATCAGGGCGAGCCCGACCGACAGCGGCAACGCCTGCTGCGAGTACGGCACCGAGATGAAGATCGAGTAGGCGACGGCAGCCGCCGGCGCCATGTGCGTGATCGACTGGAACAGGACCTGCGGCAGCCCGATCGAGTGCTCGCGCAGATGCTCGAATCGGCTACCGCTCGCGGGTGCAGCCTCCATCTATTCCTCCCCTGGGTTGTGACCCCGGTCACGCGATCTTCTCCTACCCGGACCTGTCTGATCAATCCCAGGGCGGCGGATTGTGCGTCCACCGGCCGCCGAGCATGGTGGCGACGACCTGAACCTCGCGCAGCTCCTCAGGGTCGCAGGCGAACGGGTCGCGGTCGAGCACGACGAGGTCGGCGTAGCGACCGGGGACGAGCGTTCCCCGGACGCGCTCGTCGTGCGACAGCCAGGCCGGCGCGACACACACGGCATGCAGCGCTTGCTCGAGTGTGAGCCGCTGGTCTTCGCGCCAGTGGTCGAGAACAGCCGCGACGACGCCGGCCCATGGCTCGAGCTCCTCGACCGGGGCGTCGGAGCCGTTCGCGAGCAGCGCGCCGGATTCGAGCAGCGACCGGAACGAATACGTGCCCTCCAGGCGGTCGGCCCAGAAGCGCTTCGCCAGCTGCTCGTCGGAGGGTGCGTGCGTGAACTGGACGGAGACCGCGATCCCGAGCTCGGCGAAACGCACCACGTCGTCGGAAGCAAGGCACTGCCCATGCTCGATCCGCTGGCGCAGCCCGAGCGGCTGCCACGCGTCGCGCGAGCGCTCGAACGCATCCAGCGCCGCCCGGTTCGCGGCGTCGCCGATCGCGTGCACGCCGACCGGCCAACCCGCCTCCGCGCCGCGCCGGACGATCTCCTCCAGCTCCTCGCCCGACGTGATCACGACGCCGCTCCCGTCCGACATCCAGGCCGTCTGCGAGCCGAGCGTGCCGTCCATGAACGTCTTGAGGTAGCCGAGCCGCAGCAGCGCGGAGCCGGCGCCGCTGCGCAGGCCGATGTCACGGAGGTCGGAGATCCGCTCTGCCGGCGTCGACTGCCATACGCGCTGCAACAGGCCGCCCTGCTGCTCGAGCCGCTGCCAGAGGCCGATCGCGCCGAGCCATCCGTCCTTGTCGTGGAGCGCGGTCACCCCGCGCGCAGCCGCGATCTTCACCCCGTCGCGCATCGCGTCGACGTACTCCTGGGCCGGCACCTGGGCGAACCGCTCCTTGAAGCGCCACGCCGCCTCCTCGTAGAGCACCCCGGTCGGCTCCCCGCGCTCGTCGCGCACGACCACGCCGCCGCCCTCGACCTCGAGGTCGCCTCCCGCGAGCGCGAGGGCCGCGGAGTTGAGCCAGAGCGCGTGGTAGTCCTTCGAGATCAGCATCGCCGGCCGTTCCCGCTCGATCTCGTCGAGCGCCTCCCGGGTCGGTGGGCCGTCGGGCCAGTCGGCGTCGCGCCAGCCCTGCCCCCGCAGCCAGCTCCCGGTGCGTGGGGCGGTGCGAACCCGGTCGAGGGCCTCGGCGAGCGACTCGCAGTCGTGCAGCCGGACATCGTTCTGCGTGAGCGCCCAGGTGGGGAAGTGGACATGTGAGTCGGTGAAGCCGGGGAGGACGCAGCGCCCGCCGAGGTCGACCGTCTCCGGGCTCGGCAGCGACGTCTCGTGCACGCCCACGCCGCCCGCGATCCGCTCTCCGGCGATCCAGAGCGAGGAGACCGTCGGCAGCGACGGGTCGAGCGTGCAAATCGTCCCGTTGCGGAGGATCATGTGCCCCATGTTCGACCATGTCGGTCCCAACGTGCGCGACTACGAGCGAAGCCGCGCCTTCTACGAGCGGGCTCTGGCGCCGCTCGGCTGGAGCGTCCTGGCGGAGTGGCCCGATCATGGCGTGGTCGGCTTCGGCGACCGAGGGAAGCCGGTTTTCTGGGTCCACCAGCGCGAGCCGTACACGACGGGGATGCACGTCGCGTTCACGTGCGACGACCGGGCGACGGTGGACGCATTCCACGCCGCGGCCCTCGCGGCCGGGGGCACCGACAACGGCCCGCCCGGCCCGCGCTGGTACCACGAGAACTACTACGGCGCCTTCGTGCTCGACCCTGACGGCAACAACGTCGAGGCCGTCTGTCACCAGGCCGAGTAATGGCCGCCGAGCGGGCGGTCGAGCGGAGGGTCGTCAGCGTCCTCTTCGCGGACCTCGTCGGGTTCACGTCGCTCTCGGAAGCGCTCGACGCCGAGGACGTCACGCTCGTCCAGGACGCGTACTTCGACGTAGTACGGGAGACGGTCGCGCGCCACGGCGGCCAGCTCGAGAAGTTCGTGGGGGACGCGGCCATGGCCGTGTTCGGCGCGCCGCGCGTCCACGACGACGACGCGGAGCGAGCCGTTCGCGCCGGACTCGCGCTCGTGGCCGCGGTGCAGCGCGTCGGCGCAGGTCTCGGGCTCGCGCCGGGCGCGCTCCGGCTCCGCGTGGGAATTGCGAGCGGCGAGACCGTGTACGGGGAGGCGAGCGCGGAGCGCGGGCCCGTCACCGGTGACGTGGTGAACACCGCGGCCCGGCTGCAGGCGGCGGGGGAGCCCGAGGCGGTGACGATCGGGGAAGCGACGGCGCTCGCGGTCGCGGACGCGATCGAGCTCGAGCGCCTGGCGCCGCTCGAGCTCAAGGGAAAGGCCGACCCCGTTCCGGCCTGGCGCGCAGTAGGCATCCATGCCGAGCGGTCGAGGGAACGGGCGCTCGGCGCGCTTCGGGCGCCGACCCTCGGACGCGAGGACGAGATCCTGCGCCTGTGCTCGCTCGTCGGCTCGACCGGCCGCATCACGGTGATCGCACCGCCGGGCGTCGGCAAGACGCGCCTCCTGGACGAGCTCGCCGTCGCGGCGTCCGGTGCTTGTGTCCTCCGCGCGCGCCTATGGCCGGACCTGCTCTCGCCGTTCGAGCCGGTCGGCCAGCTCGTCGGGGCTGAGCGCAGCGCAGGCGAGCTCGACGAGCTTGCGCGCAAGTCCGGCGCCTCCGCCGCGCGCGCGGCCGTGATCGCGGAGCTCCTCGATGCTGTGGGCTCGGCCGAAACACATGCCGCGGCCGAGCGCGAACAACTCTTCGCTGCGTGGCTCGAGGGGCTCGACGCCATCGCCGGCGAGCGTCGGGCGTTGTGGCTGGTCGAGGACGTGCACTGGGCCTCTCCCGACCTCCTCGCCTTCCTCGAGCTCGCCGGATCCTCACCGAGGGCTGCGGGACGCCTCGTGGTGGCGAGCGCGCGGCCGGTGCTGCTCGACGAGCGGCCGGAGTGGGTGGGAGCGGGAGAGCGGCTCGACCTCCCGCTGCTCCCGCCGCGAGAGACGGAGGAGCTCGTGCGCGAGCTCGTCGGCGACGCCCTTCCAGTGGAGCTCGTCGAGCGCGTCGCCGAGCGGTCGGCCGGCAATCCTCTCTTCGTGGAGGAGCTGCTGCGGACGTGGGCCGGCGTGGGGATCCTCGTCGCAGGCGACAGCGGCTGGCGGCTCGCGGCACCCGCTGACGAGGTGGAGCTGCCGCTGACGGTGCAGGCGATCTACGCCGCACAGCTCGACGACCTCCCGCCGCCGGCCCGCGCCGCGGCCCGGCGCGCGGCTGTCGCGGGCCGCCGCTTCCCGCGAACCGCGCTCGCCGTGCTCGAGGTGGAGGAGCCCGAGACCGCGCTCGACACGCTCGTCCGCCGCGCGCTCGTCTCCGAAGCCGCCGAGGACGTACTGCTGGGACCGAGTCACTCGTACCGGCACGCACTCCTGCGCGACGCCGGCTACGCGAGCCTCGCGCGCGCGGAGCGGACACGGCTGCACGTGCGGCTCGCGGACTGGCTGGCCGAGCGGCCCGAGCAGTCTCGGCCGGCCCTCGCCGAGGTGATCGGCCGGCACTACGCCGCAGCGCTCGCTGCCGCTCCTGCACTGGCACGCGACGTCGGTGGGATGGAGCGTGGCGAGCTCACCGTGCGGGCGGCCGAGTGGTTCGAGACGGCTGCACGCGTCGCGATCGGCTTCGCGGCCTGGGCAAGCGCCCGCGAGCTCGCCGGCCGCGCGCTCGAGCTCACCGCCGCCGAGGGGGTCGAGCGTGCGCGCCGCCTCCAGCTGCTGGGCGAGGCGACAGCCAGCGCGGTGGGCGTGGATGAGGCGCTGCCGCTGCTCGAGGAATCCGTCGAGACGTATCGCAGCTTCGGGGCCGACGCGCCGCGCTCCCGGGTCGCCGACGCGGCCTGCGCCCTCGGACGCCTCCTGCGCGCGCAAGCGAGGTTCTCGGTCACCGAAGAGCTCGCCGACGGTCTCCTGGAGGAGCTCGGCGAGGAGGACGACGCGGCGACAGCGCGCCTCCTCGCTCTTCGCGGCTTCGGCGCTCTCAGCGCGTGGGACGACTTTCCGCGCGCCCGCGCGGATGCCGAGCACGCCCTCGCGCTCGCGCGCGGCAGCGGCGACGCCGACGCCGAGCTCGAGGCCCTCCAGCTGCTGACGGCTTCCATCGAGGGGGACGAGCTGGAGGAGAAGCGCTGGGCGGAGCTCGAGTCGCTCGCGCGCGAACGTGGCCGGTGGGAGCTCGCGACGGGGGCGATGCGCTCCCGCGCGCTGATCCACGTCTACGACGAGCCCGAACGAACGCTCGTCGAGCTCGACGCAGCCGCCGAGCTCGCGGAAGCCCGTGGGCTCGTCGAAGACGCGGCCTGGAACGACTTTGCGCGCACGGAGGCGCATCTCGTCGCCGGGACCTGGGACGAGGCGATCGCCGACGGGCTGCGCGCGATCGAGGCCGGGGAAGCGCGGAACCTCTTCCGGGTGGCCGTGCGCAGCTGGTTCGCGCTGCGGCCGATCGCGCTGGCACGAGGGCGCACCGACCTGATCGAGCGGGCGTTCCCGCTGTTCGAGGCGACCCGCGGCAGGAGCGACTCGCCGTATGCACGGGTCATCTCCACGGCGATGGATCTCGCCTTCGCGGAGGCGGGGCTCCTGCCCCCGTTCGTCCCGGAGCTCGAGCCGCGTCTCCCGTCCTTCGACCTCGCCTACGACGACCCGAGCTGGCTCGCGGCCGTCGAAGCGGTCGTCGGCTCGTGGCTCGACACCGGCGCGCTCGTCGAGGCGCGAACGGCCCTCGATCGGTTCCGCGCAGCGGCCGAGAACAGAAACATGGCCCGGCTCGCGTTCGCTTCCGAGGCGCTCCTCCGTGCGTGGCTTCTCCTCGCCGAAGGGGATCCCGCTCGGGCTGCGGTCGAAGCGGAGTCGGCGCTCGAGTCGAGTTCGCCGTGGTGGCGGGTCCGCGCGCTGCGCGCACTCGAGGCTGCCGGCGCTGCTTCGGACGACGCGCTCGAGGAGGCGGCGGAGCTCGAGCGGTCGCTCGGGATCTAGACTCCGCGCCGTGGCCTGGGACGTGCTGAGCGACGAGCAGCGGGAGCTGCGCGACCTCGTCCGGCAGCTTGCGCGCGAGCGGATCGCGCCGCGAGCGGCCGAGATCGACGCCTCACATGAGTTCCCCTGGGACGTCGTCGAGCTGTTCCGCGAGAACGACATCTTCGGCCTCTTCTTCGCGGAGGAGTACGGCGGGCTCGGCACCGGCACGCTCCTCTCGCTGATCGTGATCGAGGAGGTCGGCAAGGTCTGCGCCACCTCGGCGCTGATCCTCGCGGTGCAGGAACTCGGCTCGCTCGGTCTCAAGCTCGCCGGCAGCGGCGAGCAGAAGGAGCGCTACCTCCCGAGGTTCGCCTCGGGCGAGTGGCTGCCGGCGTACGCGTTGACCGAGTCCGGCTCCGGCTCCGACTCGGCGGCGATGCGGACGACTGCCCGGCGCGAGGGCGACGGGTACGTCCTCGACGGCTCGAAGCGCTTCATCACCAACGCCGGCGTCGCGAACCTCTACACCGTCTTCGCGAAGACGGATCCGGAGGCGGGGCACAGCGGCATCTCCGCCTTCGTGGTGGAGTCCGACGCGCCCGGCTTCGCGGTGGCGCGGCTCGAGCCGAAGATGGGCATCTCCGGCTCCACCACGGGCGAGCTCACGTTCGACGGCTGCCGTATCCCGGCCGAGAACCTGCTGGGGGAGGAGGGCGAGGGGTTCCGGATCGCCATGCGCATCCTCGACCGCTCCCGGCCCGGAGTCGCGGCGCAGGCCCTCGGCATCGCCCAGGGCGCGACCGACTACGCGCTCGAGTACGCGAAGACGCGCGAGACGATGGGGAAGCCCATCGGCCAGCACCAGCTGATCCAGGGCAAGCTCGCCGACATGGAGACGGAGTGCGAGGCGGCGCGCGGGCTCCTCTACCGCTTCGGGCGCATGGCCGACGAGGGTGTCGAGGGAGCCGAGCTGACGAAGGCCTCCGCGATGGCGAAGCTCAAGTGCGGCGACGTCGCGATGGCGGTCACGACCGAGGCGGTGCAGATCCTCGGCGGCTACGGCTACATCAAGGAGTACCCGGTCGAGCGCTTCATGCGCGATGCGAAAATCACGCAGATCTACGAGGGAACGCAGGAGGTGCAGCGCCTCGTGATCGCCCGCGAGATGCTGCGCGAGTCACGCGCGTTCCTCCTCGTTTCCCCGTGACGCGCCGGCGAAGCCGGCACGTCACTCTTGGCGCGCTCCGTCGAGACTACGCGCGTGGCGTTGGCTGAGCTCGTCCGCGCCGCCGAGCACGAGCCGCTGGTCGCGGCGGAATGGGACGAGGCGCGCGTCGAGGGGGCGATCCGGACGATCGTCGCGGACGCCGAGTCCGCCTTCGACGGCGAGCGCTGGCCTTTCCATCCTGCGGACGAGGTCGACGACGGCCCGAACACGGTCTACCTCGGTGTGGCCGGGATGGCCTGGGCACTGGAAGAGCTCGGCAGCTCGGGCTGGGGAGGCGCGGTGCTCGGCGCCGTCGAGCGGTACCACCGCCAGCCCGACGGAGGCGAGCAGTGGGCGTACGCGCCCAGCTACCTCGGCGGGGAGTGCGGACTCGCGCTCATCGGCTACCGCCTCACGGGCGACGCGGGGCTCGCCGACCGGCTGCACGAGCTCGTCCTCGCCAATCTCGAGGACGAGTGGCATGAGCTGCTGTGGGGCGCCGCGGGCTCGCTGCTCGCCGCCGAGGCGATGCTCGCGTGGACGGGTGAGCGGAGGTGGGAAGAAGCCTGGGACGCGCTGGCCGATGGGCTGGAGGCGGCTCGTGACGCGGACGGCCTCTGGACGCAGGACCGGCTCGACGCGCGCTACGTCGGCGTCGGGCACGGCTTCGCCGGGAACCAGCGGGCGCTCGCGAACCGGCGTCCCGTCGACGTGGACGCGGTGCTCGCGCGTCATGCGCTCCGCGAGGGCACGCTTGCCAACTGGCCGCCCACCGAAGGAGCGCCGCCGGAGCAAATCCGGGTCCAGTGGTGCCACGGCGCGCCTGGGATCGTCGCCGCGCTCGGTGGCGTGATGGACGAGGAGCTCGCGCTTGCGGGTGGGGAGCTCACCTGGCGAGCCGGGCCGCTCGCCAAGGGGTCGAATCTCTGCCACGGGACGGCCGGTAACGCCTATGCGTTTCTCGTCCTCCAGCGTCGGACGGGCGAAGATCTCTGGCTCGAGCGGGCGCGCGCCTTCGCACTGCACGCGATCGGGCAGGTCGAGCGCGAGCGCGCCACGCTCGGCCGCGGCCGCTATTCGCTCTTCACCGGCGACATCGGCGTCGCGCTCTATCTCCGCCACCTGCTCGACGGCGAGCACCGCTTCCCGCTGCTGGGGCCGTTCTGATGGACTGGTGGCACGCGATCGAGCTGCCGGACGGGTCGGTCACGCCGGGCGGGTGGGACCTGCGCGAGGTCTCGCAGCGGATGCCGTGGCCCGAGGTCGCGGGGAAGCATTGTCTCGACATCGGCACCGCCGACGGTTTCTGGGCATTCGAGCTCGAGAAGCGCGGCGCGGCCGACATCCTCGCCACCGACGCACCGTCGGAGTTCCAGGCTCGGGCACGGGAGCGTTTCGAGCACGCGCGTGAGCTGCTCGGCTCGAACGTCCGCTACGAGGCGCGGGACCTCTTCGAGCTCGAAGGCGAGTGGGACGTCGTCGTAATGGGCTACGTCCTGCAGATGTTGCGCGATCCGGTCGGCGCGCTCGAGCACATCCGGAGCATCTGCAGCGGGCACCTGCTCCTGCTCGAAACGGTCTCGCATCCCCTCGAGCTGCTGCCGGCCCCGCTCGCGCGACTCGATGCGCGCCACGACGGCCGCGAGTGGTTCGTCTTCAACCGGCGGGGGCTCCGCAAGGCAGCGGAGCTCGCGGGCTGGGAGGTGGAGGAACAGAGCGACGTGTTGCGGGACAAGGCCGGCCCGCTCCCCGAAGCGCAGAAAGCGAGCCGGTCGTGGGAGTACCGGCTCGGCGTGCGCGGCCGCTCCTGCGCGCTGCGGGCCGCTCCGACCGGCGCCGCGACACGATTCTTCGGCGACTCGGGCTGAGGCGATGCCTTCAGGCGAGAGGACGCTCGCCCAGCCGAGAGTCCCGGCACATGAGCTGCCGCCCACGGCGTATCCGGCTTTTTCCAGAAGGTCAGCCAGTTGCCCTCAGGGTCCTCGACCGTGAACTCCTCCTGACCCCAGGGTCGTGAACCAAGGGGGTCGATGATCCGAACAACCCCATTGCCTTTCAGCCTGGAGTAGAACGCAGCGAGATCCTCGGCCGCGATATAGAGCGCCTTTGACGATGGCGTACCGAGTCGTTGTCTGATCGCCTCGTTGTACTGGTCGCCGTAAAAATCGGACGCAGTTTCGATCATCAGATGGCCGTCGCCCCGCGTCAGTGAAGAATTCGTAGCGCCTTCACCGCCGCTATCGAGCGTGAACTCCAGCTGGCCCGTATAGAAGGTCAGGGCCTCTGCCATGTCGCGCACCCGGATCGAAGGAATGACACCCCAGCCCATAGCTCCTCCCTCCTTGACCAGAATCTGCCGCACGTCGAGACCCTAGGCCGCCTGAGCCACCCGGTCTTGGTGCGGCAACCGCTGAATCGATTCGGCAGGGCGGCCGCAAGGCCGCCCTGCCCACTTGCGCGCCTGGCCCAAGGCCGAGGACCTTCCCTACTTCCCGTCTTCCTTCCGGACGATCAAGTAGTCGGCACCGCGGCCGACCACGGTCTCTTCTTCGAGCCCGTGGCCTGGCGCTACGAAGAAGAGCCGGGGGCCTTGCCTGACGGTCTGAAAGGTGTTCCGGTCGACCTCGATCACCGTGGTGCATCCGGTGTTCGCGCACTCGCAGAGCAGCGGCATCAGCTCGCCTTCGCTCCCCAGGCGCTCCTCGAGGTTCGCGATGTGCGCATTCACCTCCCGAAAAAGCGCCTCGTTGCGAATGATCCGTTTCTCGCGCGGTGACATCCGGAGCGAAAACACTACGCCTCGAACGAATCGAGCACAAAGCAGCTCACGGCAGCCGAGTGAGTCCGTTCCGCAGGAAGGTTTGCAGTGAGCCGGTTCGTGGGCAGGCGGAAGTCGATGGCGACCGGCACGCACCAGCACCTGGCCATGCTCCGGATTCTGTACGGGGCCTGCGCAGCCGCTCTCGACGCCTTCCGCGCCGCGGACAACCCGGCGGACGAGGAACTCGTCGCGGACCTCGAGGCGATGATCGAGAGAACCAAGGACGAGATCGAGCGCCTCAGCGCCCATCTCGCCTGACCCTCTCAGTAGAGACGCGTCAGCCCGACTTGATCCTCTCGCCGAGCTTCATGCCGCACAGAGCTTAGGGCGATTCGTAGCCTTCAGTGGAAAGGCGCGTGATCCAAGGGGGACTCGATCGAATGGCGACACTCAACGAGAAGCAGGCGGCGCTCTTCACCGGCCGAAACTGGGGCGTGATCGCGACCGTCCGCGAGGACGGGTCGCCGCAGGCAACACCGGTCTGGGTGGATTACGACGGCGAAAAGGTGCTCGTCAACAGCGCCCGCGGCAGGACGAAGGTGACGAACATCGAGCGCGATCCGCGGGCGACCGTCACCGTCCTGCCCGCCGAGAACCAGCAGGGCGGTTACGTGATGGTGAGCGGACCGGCCAGGATCGTCGACGAGGGCGCGCTCGAGCACATCAACATGCTCGCGAAGAAGTATCTCGGCGAGGACAAGTACCCCTACCTCGGCCCGGGCGAGCAGCGCGTGATCATCGAGATCGAGCCCGAGCGCGTCGACGGCTTCGGAGCCGGCGGCTAGCGGATCACCAGAGGTCGCCGCCGGTCAGGACGTAGATGAACGGCACGATCGGCACGATCATGAAGACGGCCCAGACGAGCTTCCGGATCCCGGAGAGGTCATCCCGGCCGAGGAGGTTCAGCCACGCGAGCACGACCGCGAGCGGGTGGATGAAGCAGACGAGGATTTCGAGGAGCTTTTTCATTGCCTGCAGATCCCCCGGCTTCGAGAACGGTAATCGCGAGTACGCTCTCTGGCGTGCAAGAGGACGGGACAGCCGTGTTGACAGTGGTTTCCGGGACCTCCGAGGCCGAGGTGCTGTGCGGTCTGCTCCGGTCGGCGGGCATCAAGTGCGCCTCCCGCGACACCGAGGCGATCGACTCGCCGCTCGAGGACTTCATGGCGGCCGGAGCCCAAGAGATCCTCGTGCACGAGTCCGATCTGGACGCCGCGAAGGAGCTGCTCCCGGAGCAATGAGGTTCGACGGCATCCATCACGTGACCTGCATTACGGGCGACGCGCCGGGGAACGTCGACTTCTATACCCGTGTCCTCGGGCTGCGGATGGTGAAGAAGTCGGTCAACCAGGACGATCCGACCGTCTACCACCTCTTCTACGCCGACGAGGAGGGGCGCGCCGGGTCGGACATCACCTTCTTCGAGTACCCGAACGCGCGGCCCGGCCAGGCCGGGGACGGGATGATCCACACCGTCGTCTGGCGCGTGGGCTCGCCGGAGGCGCTCGAGTTCTGGGGCAACCGGCTGAGCGCGGAGGGTCACGAGGTCGAGGCCGACGGGGAGTCGCTCCGCTTCGCCAATCCCGAGGGGCTCGCGCACGAGCTCGTCGTCTCGCATGTCAGCGACGAGCCGCTCGTCGCGCACCACCCGGAGATCCCGCGGGAGGTCGCGCTGCAGGGCTTCGAGGGAGTCCGCGCGTACGGGCGCCCGAGCGACGACTTCCTCACGAAGCTCGGCTTCGAACGGGACGGCGGCCGCTGGGAGACGCGCGCCGAGACCCGCGGCGGCTGGATCGAGTACGCCGAGGCGCCGCACGTGCCGGGCGTCGGCGGCGCGGGCACCGTGCACCACGTCGCCTGGGCGTCGACGATGGAGGACCACCAGGCCTGGCACGACCTCGTCGAGGAGGCAGGTGGCCGCCCGACGCAGATCATCGACCGCTTCTGGTTCCGCTCGATCTACTTCCGTGAGCCCGCCGGCGTCCTCTTCGAGATCGCGACGCTCGGCCCCGGGTTCACGACGGACGAGGATCCCGCGCATCTCGGCGAGAAGCTCATCCTGCCGCCGGCGTTCGAGCATCTCCGCGACCGCGTCGAGCCGGTGCTCACGCCGCTGCCCGATCCGCGGGCGGACTGGGCAGCGCGCTAGCTACTTCCCGGGCTCGGGCAGCGAGGACGTGTCGACGACCTCGAAATCGGCACCTGTGAGGCGGCCGAGCGTGTGGAGGGCGTCGTTCGACCAGTGCCGGTTCGGCGCGCCCGAGACGTACCAGGGCGAGCCGTTGTCGGCGAGGATCATCCCGTATCGCTGCAGCGCCCGGAGCACGACGCGCGCCTGGCGCGGGAACGAGGCGATGTTCACGCTCGCCTTCAGCCTCACTCGCAGTCCCATCGGCGGCAGCGACGGGTCGCTCGAGCTGGAGGCGTAGTGCCGCGCGGGATAGACGTAGGCGCGCTTCGTCTCGCGCGCGGTGAAGCGCAGCGCGTGGTCGATGACGCCGCGCGAGACCTCGTCCCAGCGGGCGAGGCCGGCGAAGATCGGTAGCCCCGCGGCGTCGGCCGAGGTCCAGCCCGCAGGCCGGAGGTGATTCGAGCGGAGACTCCACGTAGCGCCGGAGCCCGCCGTCCAGCGGTGGCTCGTGCGGCGCAGGTCGTACAGCTCGTAGAGCCGGCATGAGCTCCTGTCGACGAGGATCGCGTGCCGGTCGCCGGTCGAGTGCGCGCCTCCCTCGATGTGGACGTGCTGCGGGATGGGGTAGCGGACGCGGTCGGACTCGTCGGCGTACGCGAACGAGACGTGCCGGCGCGGTGTCTTTCGCGAGATGACGTCGAACGGGATCCCGATCGGCCCGCCGTCCCACTTGCCGGAGCCGAAGTCCGCGTGCACCGGAGCGTCGAGCCCGATCGAGGCGATCAGGTGGGCGGAGTCAGCGGCCACCGGCAGCCTGTCGACCCGCTGGTTCCACGCGTTGTTCGCCGGGAAGACCGGGCAGTGCCGCGCCCAGGGCGGCCGCAGCGCGTGCGCGGTCGCGCCCGAGAGCAGGGCCGCCGCGAGCGCGGCTGCGGGGACGAGGCGCCTCACACCCACGTGATCGGCGGCGACGTGCCTCCGCTAAACGGCGACCGGGGGATAGCGCCCGCGCACCTCGTCCACGAACCCCGCCAGGCGCTCGGCGACCTGCGGATCCTCGAGCTCGAGCACGTTCTCGGCGTTCAGCTCACCCGAATGGGAGAGGTTGAAGCTGCCGACGAACACGGTGTCGTCGGCGACGGTCACCTTCGCGTGCATGTAGTCGTGCACCGAGCCGGGCGCGTAGGGCGTGGTGATCTTTCCGGAAAAGGGGGCCCGGGTGAGCGACGTCCGCAGCAGCGGCGCCTTCCACTCCGCGTTTCCGTTCTCGTGCCACTGCTGCAGCACCTCGGCGATCTGCGTCGCGTCGACGACGCCGGCGAGGTCGACCTTGCCGTCGGAGGCGACCTCCGCGAGCGTCCCGAGGATCGGGGCCGAGCTGATGACCGGCGAGGCGATGCGCACGCGGCGCCGGGCGGAGCCGATCGCCTTCGCGATCCGGTGCGCGAGCTTCTCGCCCCGGCCCGGGCAGAACCAGGCGCGCATGCCGTCCACCGGAGCGGTGTCGACCTTGCCGCTCCTGTCGACCTCGCGCGTCGTCCAGAGCTGCTCGAAGTCATCGCGGTAGCGCGCAGCGATTGCCGGCGAGTCGACGGTGAGGATCACGTTCTCCTCCCGCGTCCACGAGTCGGCGGTCCAGTTCGTCGAGCCGGTCCAGACCGAGGTGGCGTCGCGCACGACGTATTTGTGGTGCATCAGGTCGGGGACTCCCGGGATCGCGGCGGTGGGGAACGGCTGCGCCTCGATCGCTTCCGGGTTTGCCTCCGGCGGCGGCGGCACCGGGACGGCCTTGGCGTGATCGAGGTTGTAGGCGAGGCGAACGGCGACCCCGCGCTTCTGCGCGTCGGTGAGCGCGCCGCACACGATCGCGTTGAGCTCGGCCGGCAGCTGGAAGTCGTAGATCGCGATCTCGAGCGTCTGCTTCGCGGAGCCGCAGAACTCGGCGAGCGCGTGGGCAGTCTGCTCGGCGGACTGGCCGCCGTCCGTCAGCGTGCGGACTTCGACGCCTGCCACCCGGCCTTGGCCGCTACCAGGTTGATGCACGGGCCGCCCGGCCGCGCTGGGCGGCACGCTGCTTCGTCCTCGGCCGCGGCGATAGCGCTGCTATCGCCGCTCCCTCCTTGCATCGCACTCGCCCATCGCACCCGATCAGCGCGTTATCGCCCTGGTAGCGGCCTTGTGCGCCTTCTTCGCTGCCTGGTAGTCGGCGAGCGCCTGCGGCGAGTCGACGTCCCCGAGCGTGGGATGGCCCGGCACGAGATCCTGAGCGACGGCCACGTCGAAGCGCTTCGCGAGCACCGCGCCGAGCGACTTCACCTTCATCTCGCCGAAGCCCGGCAACGCGGCGATCCGGCGCCGGAGGTCGGCGCCGTCCGCGGCCTCGGTCCAGAGACGCGACGCGTCGCCGTCGTACTCCTCCGCGACCGCCGCCGCGAGCTCGCGCACGCGCGTCGCCATCGAGCCGGGAAAGCGGTGGATCGCCGGCTTTTCGCGGAAAAGCGGCTCGAGTTCGGCGTCGGCGACCGCGCGTGGCTCGAGCGTGCCCAGCCGCTCCTTCAGCCGCAGTGGGCCGAGGAACGCTTGTTGGACGGTGACCTGCTGGTCGAGCGCGAACCCGACGAGGAGTGCGAACGGATCCTCCGCGAGCAGGCGGCAGGCCGCGTCGTCCTCGGTGAACCACAGCGCCTCGGGCATTACCTGATCCTATGCAGACGCCTGCAGCAGAGCGCGGCAGCGCTGCACGTACGGCGTCGCGCGCTGTTCCTCGAAGTAGGCGAGCGCCCCGTCGAGGAGCGAGGTGTCGCCCCGCTCGGCCGCGAGCAATCCGGCCCAGGCCTCGGCGAACCGGGCGCCGATCGTCCCGTAGATCTCCGAGGCACGCGCCAGATCGCCGGCGGCGGCGGCGCGATGCGCCTCGTGCCAGAGATGCCCGCGCTTTGCATCCATTCGCGCGAGGAACTCGGC
Source organism: Actinomycetota bacterium (assembly GCA_046731605.1). Classification (GTDB taxonomy): domain Bacteria; phylum Actinomycetota; class Thermoleophilia; order Gaiellales; family Gaiellaceae; genus Palsa-739. The sequence continues at coordinate 61,256 of JBKPLL010000006.1, forward strand.
GCCGCGCTCCAGCTCGACGAGCTCGAGCACGAGGTCGAAGACGAGCGGATCGTACGTCGCCTCCAGCGCACCCTGCAAAAGCTCCTCCGCCTCGGCTGCTCGGCCGGCAGCGCGCAGGGACCGGGCGCCGACGGTGAGCAGCCACGCCTGGGTCTGCGCATCGGTGTTCGCCTCCGTGCCGCCGCGCAGCGCTTCTTCGACGTCGGCGACTGCGTCGGCGGTCTGGCCGCGGGCGAGCAGAGCGCGTGCGCGACAGGCGAGCACGGGTCGGCGCTGATAGCTCTCATCCGCAGACGGATGAGCGAGGAACCGTTTCGTCGCCTCGATCGTCCCGTCGAGATCGCCGCGCCGGTCGCGCTGGTAGACGCGCTCGCCTTCTTGCCAGATGATCCCGGCAGTGAGCCCGTAGCGCTCGGACAGCTCACGGGTCTCGTCGAAGCGCGCATCGCTCTCGTCGAGACGGCCGACCGTGGCGAGCGTATTCGCGTAGTTGTTGAGTGCAGTTGTCAGCTCGTAGACCGCCCCGGCGTCGCGGCCACGCTCAGCCGCGGCCGCGAGATCGTCCAGCCCTGCTTCGTCGCCAGAGAAGACGCGGGCCATGCCGATGGTGTTGAGCGCGTGCATCGCGAGGCGGTCGTCACTCGTCTCGTCGGCGAAGGCGAGCGCCTCGCGCGCGAGATCGGCTCCCTCCGCATACGCGGCATGGGCCACCACGACGTGTCGTGCGTGGCCGGCGATCGCGCGAGCGGTCGCCGTCGACATGGGGGCCGCACGCGCGAGCTCGATCGCCTGCCGCGTAGCGGCATCGGCGCCGGGGACGTCACCTCGGTGAAAGAACTCGAATGCGAGGACCTGGGCTGTCTCGGCTGCGCGAGCCGTGTCTCCGAGGGCCAGGAACCCGTCCACGGCCTCGGCGAGCAGTCGGGTCACGTCCGCCTCGAGGGAATCGCGGCCACCGTAGGCGGCGAGGAGCTGCAGGGCCGGCAACTCCTCGTCTCCCTCGGCCGTCAGCGCGATCGCCTCGTTCGCGAGCTCGTATGCGTTGCGGCTCGCCCCGAGCGAAAGAGCGCGCTGCGCGGCGTCCGCGAACGCGCGTCGCGCGGGCTCGCGCAGAGCGCTTGCGTCCAGTCCCGCGGCCTCCGACAGGACGAGCGCCTCCCGGTAGTGGCTGGCGAGCATCTCGGCGTGGTCTTCTGCCCGGTCACCGGCGAGCGAAGCGAGCCATTCCGCCGCGCGCCGGTGCTTTTCCGCGCGCTCCGAGCGGGGAATCTGCCCGTAGCCGACGTCGCGCACGAGCGCGTGCAGGAACGCGTACTGGGTCTCGCCGGCGATCGCGGAGCGGCGATCCCTCCGGACGAACTCCTTCCGCTCGAGCGCGTGCAGCACCTGGTCGTCGTTGTTTGCGAGCGCCCCCGGCCAGAACACCTTGCCGATCACCGAGGCGTCCTGGAGGAGTGACTTCTCCGTCGGGGAGAGGCCGTCGATGCGCGCCGCGATCAGCCCCTGCACCGTCTCCGGCAACGGCAGGTCTCCGTCGGCGTGCTCGGCGAGCATCCGCGCGTATTCCTCCGCGTAGAGCGGGTTGCCCTCGGCCCGCTGCAGCACGGCTTGCTGGGCCTCGGCGTCGAGCACCGGGCGGTCCAGCAGACGCTGCAGGAGCTGGGCGGTCTCCTCGTTCGACAACGCGCCGACGGAGAGCGTGAATGCGTTCCGCTTCCCGCCGCCCCAGCCGGGACGACGGTCGAGCAGCTCGGGCCGCGCGGTGGCGACGATCAGAAGCGGGACGGTCGTCGCCCAGTCGGCGAGGTGGTCGACGAAATCGAGCAGTCCGTCGTCGGCCCAGTGGAGATCCTCGAACACGAGGATGAGCGGGCGCTGCTCGGCCGCGGCCTCGATCAGCCGCCGCCAGGCGGCGAACGCCTCGTCGCGGTCGGCCTGCCCCTCGGCCTCGAGGCCCAGCAGCGGACGGGTGTGGCGGGCGAGCCAGTCGCGCTCACGCTCGTCCTCCCCGAGCGTCTCGAGCATCGCGACGAGCTTCGCCTCGGCCGCCGCCGTATCGTCGGACTCGAGGATTCCGGCGTGGGCCTTGACGATCTCGCCGAGCGCCCAGAAGCTCGCCCGCTCGCCGTAGGGGAGAGACCGGCCCTGCCGCCAGGAGATGATCTCCTCGTCCGCTTCGGTGATCTGGAACAGCTCGGCGACCAGCCGGCTCTTCCCGATTCCCGGGACCCCCACGAGCGTGACGAGCTGGGCGGACTGCTCGCGGCGCGCGTGCTCGAGCGCGTCCGCGAGCAGGCCTCGCTCGCGCTCCCGGCCTACGAGCGGCGTGCGCAGCTTCTGCTCGACGTCGCTGCCGAAGCGCGACTTGGCGCACACCGCCTCCCACACCTTGACCGGCTCGGCCTTCCCTTTGGCCTCGACGGCCGGCGCCTCGCGGTAGTCGATCACGTGCCGTGTCGCGCGGTACGTGCCCTCGCCGACGAGGATGCCGTTGACGGGCGCCGCCCCCTGCAGGCGCGCAGCGGTGTTGACGACGTCGCCGGCCACCATCGCGTCGCCCTCGCCCGGCTTCGCTCCGAGCGCGACGAGCGCCTCACCGGTGTTAACGGCCGTGCGGATCTGCAGCTCCTCGCCGATCGAGTCGCGGATCGCCAGCGCAGCCCGCACCGCGCGCTCGGCATCGTCCTCGTGCGCGACCGGCGCGCCGAACACGGCCATCACCGCGTCGCCGATGAACTTCTCCACCGTGCCGCCGTGCCGCTCGAGCTCGGCGCGCAACTGCGAGTAGTAGGAGGAGAGCGCCGCGCGGACGTCCTCGGGGTCCAGACCTTCCGCGCGCGCGGTCGAGCCGACGAGGTCGGTGAAGAGGATCGTCACGACCTTCCGCTCCTCGCGCGCAGGCGCGGCCGCCGGCACGAGCGCGGTCCCGCACATGCCGCAGAAGCGGGAGCTGGCGGGGTTCTCCTGGCCGCAGGCAGGACACGTGACCATGCCCGTACCGTAGACCTCTCAGTCGAGGCGGTCGAGAACCGCCTGCGGCATTTGCCCCAGCCGCACGTTGCGCTCGAACGCCTCGCGCCACCGTGGATCGGACTCCGCGAGCGGCCGCAGTCGTGCAGCCGCCTCATCGAGGTCGCCGTGCTTCCCGGCGACGAGGGCCGCCGTGACCGCGACCTGGTCCTCGGGCAGGCCTGCGGCGCGCGCGATCTCGACCTCCTCCTCGAGGCTCGTCTGCCGGTCGAAGTCGCCTCGGCGCCGATACGCCGCGGCGATCCGATGGAGACGGCGCAGTTCGCGCAGCGGCTCCGTGTGATTGTCGACGCGGAGATCGACGACGGGCTCCCACGGCTTCTGCTCCGGATCGCCCGAGACGACGAGCAGCACTGCCGCCTCGCGTCCGCGGAAGTCGCCGCCGGCTTCCTCGGCGGCGTCGAGCGCAGCCAGAAGCCGCTCGGCGAGCGAGCCCTCCGTGTCGGCGAACGTGTCCGCGGCGGCGTGCCAGACCGCGGGGGACGCGAGCATGTTCCCCTGCGCCGCGACGCCGTCGCGGGCGGTGTGGCCGCAGTCGGGGACACAGGCTGCACCGGTATGGGCGGCCGTCCGTCCGTCGGCGGCGAGGAAGGCGATCTGGCGGAAGTCGCGCTGCTCGTCCGCCCTGAGGAGCTGCGCGAGCGCGTCAGCCGGGGACTCGCCGGCGGCGAGCAGGTCGAGCCCGAGTGGCCCGTAGCTTCGCTCGGTGAAGGCCTGGGTCGCGATCGCGCCGACACCGGGCCGGGCCCACGCGCAGAGCCCGACGCCGAACGCACGCGACTGCACGGCGACGCCGAGCTCGCCCGTCGTCTCGTCTCGTCCGATGATCGAGTAGGTCACGGGCCGGAAGTTACCCTGCGCTCATGGATCCCCTGGAGGTCTTCCGCCCCGAGACGCGCGCCTGGTTCGAGCGGAACTTCGCCGCGCCGACGCCCGCCCAGGAGCAGGGCTGGCCGGCGATCGCGGGCGGCAGCCACGTCCTCATTCAGGCGCCGACCGGCTCGGGGAAGACGCTTGCGGCGTTCCTCTCCGCCATCGACCGGCTCACGGTTGTAAGCGGCGGCGGCAAAGCCGCCGCGGCGCGGCCGAACACCGGCGCCGCCTCCCGCGGCGCCCCGGCCGCGTCGCCGGGACAACGCTTGCGTGTCCTCTACGTCTCCCCGCTGAAGGCGCTCAACTACGACGTCGAGCGGAACCTGCGCGGCCCGCTCGCCGGCCTTCAGTCGGAGCTTCGCGTCGCGGTGCGTACCGGCGACACGCCGCAGAAGGAACGCGCGGCGATGCTCCGCGAGCCGCCGGACATCCTGATCACCACGCCGGAGTCGCTCTTCCTCCTGCTCACGTCGCGCGCGCGGGAGCTGCTGCGCAGCGTCGAGACGCTGATCCTCGACGAGGTTCACGCAGTCGCCGGCACGAAGCGAGGCGCCCATCTCGCGCTCTCGGTCGAACGGCTCGAGGAGCTCGCCGCGCAGCCGGTGCAGCGGATCGGCCTCTCGGCCACGCAGCGCCCGCTCGAGGAGATCGGCCGTTTCGTCTCGGGCGGCCGGCCGATCGAGCTCGTCGACGCGGGCGTCGCGAAGGAGCTCGATCTCGAGGTCGTCGTCCCGGTCGAGGACATGCGCGAGCCGGGGGAGTCGCGCGAGGAGGGCTACGACGTGCGCTCGATCTGGCCCTCGATCTACCCGGCGCTGGTGGAGCTCGTGCGCGCCCACCGCTCCACCATCGTCTTCGTCAACAACCGCCGGCTCGCCGAGCGGCTCGCGTTGCGGCTGAACGAGCTCGCGGAGGAGGAGATCGCGCGCGCGCACCACGGCTCGCTGTCGCGGGAGCAGCGCACCCAGACCGAGGAAGACCTGAAGGCGGGCCGCATCCCGTGCCTCGTCGCGACCTCGTCCCTGGAGCTCGGGATCGACATGGGCGCCGTCGACCTCGTGATCCAGGTCGAGTCGCCGAAGTCGGTGGCCCGAGGCCTGCAGCGGATCGGCCGCGCCGGTCACTCCCTGGGCGAGGTCTCACGCGGGCGGATCTTCCCGAAGTTCCGCGCCGACCTGCTCGAGTCGGCGGTGGTCGCCCAGCGGATGCGGGAGGGAGCGATCGAGGAGACGCAGATCCCACGCAACCCGCTCGACGTGCTCGCGCAGCACGTCGTCGCGATCTGCGCCGACGAAGAAATCGAGGTGGCCGAGCTGCATCGGCTCGTCCGCCGTGCCTATCCGTTCGCCGACCTCTCGCGCGCCCAGCTCGAAAACGTCCTCGACATGCTCGCGGGGCGCTACCCGTCCGACGAGTTCGCCGAGCTGCGGCCGCGCATCATCTGGGACCGCACGGCGGGCGTGCTCCGCGGCCGCCCGGGCGCGAGGCGGCTGGCAGTCACCAACGCGGGCACGATCCCCGACCGGGGCCTCTTCGGCGTGTTCATCGCCGGCGAGACCGGAGGGCGCGTGGGCGAACTCGACGAGGAGATGGTCTACGAGGCGCGCGCCGGCCAGGTGATCGTGCTCGGCGCGTCGTCGTGGCGGATCGAGGAGATCACCCGCGACCGCGTGCTCGTCTCCCCGGCTCCCGGCGTGCCGGGCGCGGTCCCGTTCTGGAAGGGCGAGGGCGTCGGCCGGCCGTACGAGCTCGGTGAGGCGATCGGCAAGTTCGCCCGCGAGCTGCTCGCGGCGCGCGACCCGAAGGTGCCGGATCTCGACGAGCGGGCCGAGCGGAACCTCGTCGCCTTCCTCCGCGAGCAGGAACGCGCGACCGGGGCGCTCCCCTCCGACCGCACGGTGGTGGTCGAGCGGTTCCGCGACGAGATCGGCGACTGGCGCGTCTGCATCCTCACGCCCTTCGGCGCGCGCGTGCACGCGCCGTGGGCGATGGCGGTCGGTGCGCGGCTGCGCGAGTCGCTCGGTCTCGAGGTGCAGTCGATCTGGTCGGACGACGGCATCGCCTTCCACCTCCCCGATGCCGACTCGCCCCCGGCGACCGACCTGTTCGTGCTCGATCCCGACGAGCTCGAAGACCTCGTGCTCGCCGAGGTGGGGCAGACGGCGCTCTTCGGCGCCCGCTTCCGCGAGAACGCCGCGCGTGCGCTCCTCATCCCGCGCCGGCGGCCGGGTGAGCGGACGCCGCTCTGGCAGCAGCGGCTCAAGGCGCAGGGGCTGCTCCAGGTCGCGCGCAAGTACGCGAGCTTCCCGATCGTGCTCGAGACCTACCGGGAGTGCCTGCAGGACGTGTTCGACCTGCCGGCGCTCGAGCGGCTGCTCGGCCGGCTGCGCGCGCGCGAGCTCGACCTCGTCGACGTCGAGACCGCGACCGCCTCCCCGTTCGCGTCCTCGCTCCTCTTCGACTACATCGCCACCTACATGTACGAGGACGACACGCCGCCCGCGGAGCGGCGTGCGCAGGCGCTGTCGCTCGACCGCGACCTGCTGCGGGAGCTGCTCGGCCAGGAGGAGCTGCGCGAGCTGATCGACCCCGCCGCGCTCGCCGAGGTGGAGGGTTCGCTGCGGCCGTTCCCCAAGGATCCGGAACGGCTCCATGACCTGCTGCGCCTGCGGGGCGACCTGCGCGCGGGCGAGTTCGACGAGGCGCATGCCGCGATCCTCGAGGCGGAACGTCGCGCGATCCGCGTGCGCATCGCGGGCGAGGAGCGGCTCGCTGCGGTGGAGGACGCGGGCCGCTACCGCGACGCGCTCGGGATCGTGCCGCCGTCCGGCCTCCCTGGCGTCTTCCTCGAGCCTCTGCCTGATGCGTTGCGCTCGCTCGTCGCGCGCTGGGCACGCGGGCGTGGCCCGTTCACGACGGCGGAGGCGTCGGCGTGGTTCGGCGTGGAGGTCGAGGAGGAGCTGCGCGAGCTCGAGCGCGAGGAGAAGCTCGTCCGCGGCGAGCTCCGTCCCGGCGGCACCGAGCGCGAGTGGTGCGACCCCGACGTCCTGCGGCGGCTGCGCCGCGCGTCGCTCGCGGCCCTGAGGCGGGAGGTCGAGCCGGTGGAGCAGGCGGCGCTCGGCCGCTTCCTCCCGAGCTGGCACGGGATCGACCGCCGCGCGTCCTTGCGGGAGGCGCTCATCCCGCTGCAGGCGCTCGCGCTGCCGGTCGCGCTCTGGGAGGCGGAGGTGCTGCCCCGGCGCGTGCCCGACTATCGGGCGGAACAGCTCGACCAGCTCTGCGCGTCGGGCGAGCTCGTCTGGGTCGGAGCCGGCCTCGACCGCGTGGCCGTGTTCTTCCGCGACGACGCACCGCTGCTGGGGCGTCCTGCCGCCGCGCCTGTGCCGGAAGGCGAGGTTCACGATTCGATCCGCGCGGCGCTCGCCGGAGGCGCGCTCTTCTGGGACGGCCTGATCGGCGCCACCGGGCTCGATGCCGAGACCGCGCTGCCGGCGCTCTGGGATCTCGTCTGGAGCGGCGAGGTTACGAACGACTCGTGGGCGCCGCTCCGCGCCGAGCGGCGCTACCAGCCCCCGCGCCCGGATCGCCGCGCCCGCCGCTTCTCCCGCGCCCGCGCGCACCGTCCGACGGCGACGCAGGGGCGCTGGGCGCTCGCTGCCGAGCTCTTCACGGGCGGGGACGCCGACCGCCGCGCGCTCGCCGAGCTGCTGCTCGAGCGGCACGGGATCGTGACCCGCGACTCCGTGCGGGCCGAGGGGATTCCCGGCGGCTACGGCGCCGTGTACGGGGAGCTGCGAGCGCTCGAGACGCTCGGCTCGTGCCGGCGAGGCTACTTCGTTGAGGGGCTCGGCGGTGCCCAGTTCGCGCTTGGCGGAGCCGTCGAGCGGCTGCGGGAGCTGCGGCCGAGAGAGGACGACGAGCCCGAGCCGCTCGTCCTCGCCGCTGCCGACCCCGCCCAACCGTACGGTGCCGTGATCCCGTGGCCCAAGCGCGCCGGAGCCCGGGCTGCCCG
>JBKPLL010000007.1:0-16502 GCA_046731605.1 Actinomycetota bacterium
TCGCCCCCGGGCGCGAGCGGTTCCGCGAGCAGAGCGATCACGTCGAGCAATACGTCACCGAGAGTTGCGATGCGCAAGGCACAATCGTCCCATGGAGTCGGGGAGGAGTAGCGCCAGAGCGCGCGACTTTCTGCTGGGCGGGCTCGTGGGCGGCGCGGCGGCGGTCGCGGCGGCCCGGCGCCGCCGGATGGTGCGACGCCGTCGCGAGCAGCGGCTCGAGCGTCCGGCCGGTCTTGCCGCGTTCGAGGGTGCCCCGTGCTTCGAAGAGCTGGTCGAGGAGCACGCAGCGCGGACCGACAGTTGAACCCTCCGTTTCCTTACGCGCATCGGTGAGAATGCTCAGCTGATGGTCCGCCCGGTCCGCCTCATCGCGCTGCTCGCGGTTCTCGTCGCCGTGGGCGTTGCGCTCGCCGCGCCCGGCTCCGCGTCCGCGCGGCTGACTCCGCGGGGTGTCGTCGGATCCGGAGTCGTCATCGTCGACCGGATGAGCGATGCCACGTTTGCCAAGCTCGCCAAGCGAGGCGCGGTCGGCCTGCTTCGGCCGGGCTACGGTCCGACGACGAACCGCCGCCGTGCCCTTGCCGAGCTCGTGCGCGGCACGGAGGTGAACGCACGCCTCGGCGGCGTCCCGGCCGGGAAGCCGCTGCTCAACACGAACAAGGCCAGCGTCTACCCGAACTGCCACACGTGCATCGTCGTCCAGCTGCCGCCGCGGGGCGTGCCGACTGCGAACAACCGCCTCTACCGGATCGCGGTGATCGGGGGCGGCTTCCACGGCTTGCTCAGATCGCCCACGACGCATATCCCGGGGCTCGTGTCGATCGTGGACATCGCGCCCACCGCGCTACCGGGACATCCCTCGACGACCCTCTCCTGGACGCCTTCGCAGAATGCGATCGGCCAGCTGACCCGTCTGGATCACGCGATCGGGTCGAACAACCGGCTCAAGTTCGCGGCCCTCTTCATCCTCGCGGGAGTCCTGCTCGCGCTCGCCCTGCTCGGGCTGCGCGCGGCGGTGACCGCCGTCCCGGCCGCGCTACTCGTCAACCTCGCCCTCGGGATGGGGCCGGTCTCGAGCGAGGTGCTCCTGTGCGCCGCGATCTCGGCAGGGACGGCACTCGTCGCATTCGGACTGTCCCGACTCTGTCGCAGCGAATCGGCCCTGCTCGCCCTGTACGGCGGGGTGGTCGTGCTGTATGCCTTCGTCATGATCGCGCGGCCGGAGTGGCAGGCGGTGAACCCGTTCGGCCCGACTCAGAATTCGCGCTTCTGGGGCATCGGGAACCAGATCGAGACGCTGCTGCTCGCGCCCCTGCTCGCGGGCGCGTTCCTCGCCCGGCGCCGCTTCGGAGTTCTCGGTTTCGGCCTGTTCGGGGTCTTCGGCCTCTTCGTGATGACGGACAACCGGCTGGGGGCCGACGGCGGCGGTGCAATCGCGCTCGGGCTCGCCCTCGCCGTGCTCGGGGCACGCCTGTTCAAGCTCGGCGCGAAGGGCTTCGTCGGATTGTTGGGGTCGGCGGCGCTCGCGGTGCTCTGGATCGTCTCGCGCGGGCTCGCTCAGCCGGGCCCGAATCACCTGCGCAGCGCCTTCTCGGACGACGGGGCCGGACTGCTCTCCTCGCTCGAGAGCCGGGTGCCGCTCTCATACCTGCCCGCGCTGCACGCCTGGCAGATGGTCGTTCCGCTCCTGTTCGTGCTGGCGGCCGCGTTCGCGCTCGCGTGGCGGTTCGCGCGTCAGCCGTCGACGCGTGACCTCCTCCTGGCGTTCGGCGTCGCCATCGTGACGTCGCTGCTCGTGAACGACTCCGCCGCGTACGAGCTCACCGCAGGCATCGCCGTGGTCGGCGCCCTGGCCCGGTTCGCGCCGGCTCCGGCACCGGCCCGCGCGCCCGTGCTCGTGCCGGCGATCTCTCGGCTCTTCTCGCGGGCGAAGCTCGAGCCCGAGCAAGTGCCTCTGTCTGCGCCGGTGCCGAGCAAGTCTGCGCCAGGCTGACCCGGCCTGCGCCGCTGGTACCGTCCGCAGCCGTGCCGATCTACGAGTACCGCTGCCCGAACGGACATCACTTCGAGCGGTTCCAGGCGATGACGGCCCCGGCGCCGGAGGTGTGTGACGAGTGCGGCGCTTCACCCGTCGAACTCGTCCTCTACCCGGTCGCGATCCACTACAAGGGATCGGGCTTCTACACGACCGACTACGGCAAGGGAAAAGCCGCGAAGAAGGACGGCGACGGCGGCTCGTCGGGCGGCGAGAGCGGCAAGACCGACTCGAAGCCGGTGGAGAAGAGAGCTGCCGCGGGCAGCGACTAGGCCCGATCTCCACCTCGTTTCTTTACGTCGCTCGTCGAGAATGCGGACCCGATGGTCCGGCGGGTCTGCCTTGTTCCCCTCCTAGCGGTTCTCGTCGCGATCGCGCTTGCTGCGCCAGGGCCTGCCGCGGCGCGCCAGACGCCGCCCGGCGCGCCGTTCCACCTCTACGTCCTCGACCAGATCGATCACGCGACGTTCGAGGCGCTCGCGCATCGGGGAGCGGTCGGGCTCTTCCGGCCGGGCTACGGCCCGACGGCGAATCGCCGGCGTGCCCTGGCGGAGCTCGTGCGCGGCGCCGAGGTGAACGCGCGACTCGGCGGCGTCCCGAGCGGCGAGCCGCTGATCAACGCGAGCAAGGCTCATGTCTTCCCGAACTGCCACCTCTGCATCGTCGTCAAGCTGCCGCCGCGCGGCCGCCCGCTGCCGAATCACCGGCTCTACCGGATTGCGGTGATCGGTCGCGGGTTCCACGGGCTGCTCACCTCGCCGACGACCCGCATACCGGGGCTCGTCTCGATCGTCGAGGTCGCGCCGACAGCGCTCGGCCACGCGCGCGGCGGCCTGTCGTGGACGCCCTCGCGCGCCTCGCTGACCCGTCTCGACGGTCTACGCGCGCAGATTCACGGCGAGGAGCGGCTGAAGTACGCGGGCATTTTCATCGCCGCCGGGCTCGTGATCCTGCTCGCCCTGCTCGGCTGGAGCGTCGCGGCGCGCACGGCCATCCCCGCAGCCCTGCTCGCGAATCTCGTGGTCGGCGCGCTGCACGTGTCGAACGAGGTCGGGATCGTTGCGCTGTTCACGGCTGCGAGCGTGGCCGGCGCGCTGTGCCTTGCGCGGGTCTGCCGGAGCGACCTCGCCCTGGTCGGGCTGATCGTCCTCGTCCTGCTCGCATATCTGCTCGTCTTCGTGGAGCGGCCCGAGTTGGCTGCCGTGACGCCGCTCGGCCCCGACCAGAACCTGCGCTTCTGGGGGATCGGCGACCAGATCGGGACGCTTCTGTTCGCACCGCTTCTGACAGGGGCGGTGATCGCGTGGCAGCGGCTCGGCTGGGTCGGCTTCGTGGCTTTCTCGCTCCTCGCCATCTTCGTCATGACCGACAACCGGCTCGGAGCGAACGGCGGTGGCGCGATCGGGCTGGGCATCGCACTGGCCGTGCTCGCCGCCCGCTTCTCGCGACGCGGCCGCCTTGCGCTCGTCGGGGCCGTGACCGCCTCCGCGGCGATCGTGCTCGGGATCGCCCAGCACGGCCTGGCCTCGCCGGGCCCGAACCACCTGCGCAGCGCGTTCAGCAGCGGGATCGGGGGTTTCCTCGTCGTGGCCGCGCACCGGGTGCCGCTCGTGTATGCGCCCGCCGTGCACGACTGGCCGCTGACGCTCCCGCTCACCGTCCTGCTCGTTGTGAGCGGCGCGCTGGCGTTCCGGGTGACACGGGCACGGGCGGCGCGCGACCTCCTGGTCGCGCTGACGTCCGGCGTGATTGCGTCGCTGCTCGTCAACGACGCGACGGGATTCATGCTCGTAGGCGGCATCGCCTGTGCGGCGGCGGTCGCGCGCTTCGCACCGGCAGGTGCCCCGATCCGGCTGCCGGTGCTCGCTCGGCTCCGCGCGGCGCCGGCCGCGACGGAGTCGCCGCCGAGCTAGCGGTGGTGCGGAACCAGGCGCATGCCGAGCAGGCGTCCGACCCGCACGAGGAAGCGCCGCGCGAGCACCGGCTTTTGTCGGCTGCCGAGGACGCTGTAGTCGAACGAGAACCCGCAGGCCGCGTGGCCGGGTGTGCGCGCGTGCGCGAGCACGATTCCGTTCGCGGCGCGGAAGTGAAGCGTCACGGGCGGCCGGGACCGGATCAGCGGGCAGTGGTAGATGCCGACGCGCGGCGCGGTCGGCAGCGCGTCGAACCAGCGCACGATCTTCGCGACCTTCGCCCGATCCGTGACCTCCCGTGAGGGACCGCGCGATACGTGGACGTCGATCGACCGCACGCCCGCCGGAATCCTGGTGGCGGGATGGCCGACGAGCGCGAGCGCGGCCGCCAGCGACAGCACCAAGTGAGCGAGCGTGGCCATCCCTGCGTAGATACGGCGCCGCCTATCCCGGCGTCACGCCGCTACTTCCCGAAGCCGCCGTTGCCGACGATGCAGCCCGGCGCATAGGGGCTGCCTCTCGGCGGGCGCTGCGGCGCCGACTGGCCCAGCACCGTGTCGATCACGCGGATGTTCTCCGGGCTGCCGATGATCACGTCGCCGAGCGAGTTCGTGAGGCTCGTCCCACCGAGCCGGCAGTGGACCGCGTTTCCCGCCCTGAACTTCACCCAGGCGAGCTGCATGAGCTTCCAGGTCGAGAGGTCGGTCGCGATCGGCTTCAGCAGCGAGCTTCCGCTGAACGGCAGGGAGAAGAACCGACTCGGGCTCGACAGCTTGGCCAGCGTCGCCTGCTGGACGAGCTGCTGGTTGTGCTGGCGGTCGAAGTCCGTCCACGACCGATCGAGCTGGTTCTCCCGGACGCGGGAGAAGATCAGCGCCTGGTGCCCGTCCATGTGCGTCGGCCCCTTGTGGAAGCGCCAGCCCTGCCACTTGAGGCACCGCGACTGCGTCGAGTACGGGCAGTCGAAGCGGTTCGAGAGGATGTTCTCCGGCACGTTCACGGTGATCCCGCCGACCGCGTCGATCAGCTTCTCGAACTGGTTGAAGTCCACGATCACGACGTGGTTGATCGGCAGCGACTTGCCGACGAGCGCGTCGATCGTCCGCACCGCGAGCTCCGGCCCGCCGAACTGCATCGCCGCGTTGATCTTCTGCTGGCCGTGGCCGGGCACCTCCGTCTGCAGATCGCGCGGGATCGAGAGGTAGTAGAGGCGGTGGTGACCCGGATCCGTGTGGAGCAACGTCAGGGAGTCTCCGTGCTGGTCCGCGCTCCGGCCGACACCGCCGTTCCCGGTCGCATGGTCGCTGCCGAGCAGCAGGATCGTGGTCGGGCTGGAGAGCACCAGGCCGCTGTCCGGCGTGAGCGCCGGCCGCACGCTCTTCGGCAGGCGCTGGTTCGCGTCGCTGACGCCGCTCGAGACCGAGAGATAGCCGAGAGCTCCCCAGATCACGAACAGGACGATGAGCCCCAGGATCGTCACGAGCGTCCAGCGGCGCCCCGTCCAGCCGAGCCAGAGGCGGCGGCGATGACGCGGCGGCCGCTCGACGATCCGGCCGGGGCCACGACCGTCGCTCCGTACGGCCCTCCGTGCCTCCCGCTCGCGCCGCTGCAGCGGCACCTTGCCCTTCGTCCGGCCGCCCCGATAGACGCGGTACGGCTTCTCCCCGGAGGCGGCCATGCGGGGGATTACGGTACCCACTGTGCAGGCCGGCCATGCGATCGGGGTGGACCTCGGAGGCACGAAGATCCTCGCCGGGGTGGTGGCCCGCGACGGGAGCATCGTCCGGCGCCACGAGCGCCCGACGCCCCAGGACTCGCAGGAGCACGTCCTCGCCGAGCTCGTGGCCGCGGTCGCCGAGCTGCTGGACGATTCCGTGGCCGCGGTCGGCTTCGGGGCGCCGTCGCCGATCGACCAGGCCCGCGGTGTGGTGGTCCGCTGCGTCAACCTGCCGCTCGAGGACACGCCGCTGCGCGACCACATGCGTGAGCGGTTCGGCGTGCCGGTCGGGCTGGACAACGACGCGAACGCGGCCGCGATCGGCGAGTGGCACGCGGGCGCCGGCCGCGGCGAAGACGACCTCGTCATGCTCACGCTCGGGACGGGCGTCGGCGGTGGCGTCATCTCCGGCGGCAGCCCCTTCCGCGGGCGAAACGGTGTCGGCGCGGAGCTCGGCCACGTCGTCATCGTCCACGGCGGCCGGCCGTGCCAGGGAGCGTGCACGGGTCATGGTCATCTCGAGACGTACGTGAGCGGCAGCGCCGCGACGGCCGCCGCGCGAGAAACGTTCGGGCCCTCGGCCGACGCGCACCGCCTCGTGCGGCTCGCGAACGAGGGCGACGCCAAGGCGAAGGAGTTGCTGGAGGAGATCGCCCGTTACCTCGGCTCCGGCATCGGGTCCTTCGTCAACGTCTTCGCGCCGCAGCTCGTCGTCCTCGGCGGCGGCTTCGGCGTCGCGGCCTTCGACTACCTGCGCGGGCCGGCCGAGGAGGTCGCGCGGCGGGAGGCCCTCGAGCCGATGCGCGGCGACGTGCGGTTGGCGCAGGCCGAGCTCGGCACGGCGGCCGGCCTCACCGGCGCCGCCTTCGTGGGGTTCGAGGCGCTGGACGCGAGCTGATGCTCGCCGTCTGCGCGACGCCCATCGGGAACCTCGAGGACGTCACGCTGCGCGTCCTCGCCGAGCTCGCCGCCGCCGACGTCGTCCTCTGCGAGGACACGCGCCACACGCGCGTCCTGCTTCAGCGCCACGGAATCGAGGCGAAGCTTCTCTCGTATCACGAGCACAACGAGGCGCAGCGAACGGCCGAGCTGCTGCCGCGGCTCGAGGCGGGGGAGCGGATCGCGCTCGTCTCCGACGCGGGGATGCCGGGCATCTCCGATCCCGGCGCGCGGCTCGTGCGGGCGGCCGTCGAGGCGGGTGTGGACGTGACCGTGCTGCCGGGGCCGTCCGCCGTCGAGACGGCACTCGTCGGCTCCGGGCTCGTGGCGGAGCAGTACCGCTTCCTCGGGTTCCTCCCCCGCGGCGAGAAGAAGCTTGCGGAGCTCTGGGATGAGCTGGGCGGCTGGCCGTGGCCGGCGGTTGCCTTCGAGTCGCCGCGGCGGCTGCCCGCGACGTTGCGTTCGCTCGCGGCGGTCGATCCGGCGCGCGAGCTCGCCGTCTGTCGCGAGCTCACGAAGCGGTTCGAGGAGGTTGCCCGCGGGACCGCTGTGGAACTCGCCGGCCGCTTCGGCGTACCCCCGAAGGGCGAGATCACGCTGGTTTTCGAGCCGGGGGCGGCTCCCGGCGACGGCGGCGAGATCCGCGCCCTCGCGGCCGTCGGCGAGCTCGTGGCCGCCGGCGTGCCGAGGCGGCAGGCGGCCGAGGTCGTCTCGCGCCTGGTGGGCGTCTCGCGGAACCGGCTCTACGAGCGGTCGTTGTAAGCATATTTGACAACGCATCCCGACGGCGCTATTCTGCTCCTCTCGTTGCTCACATTGACAACATCAGGGCGGTTAGCGCTTCTCGTCTTCGTCTTCCTCCTCTGGACGCCGGCCGCGTACGCCTGGAGCCGGCCCGTGCAGGGGTCGGTCCTGCAGCCGTTCGCCTACGACGAAGCACATCCCTATGCCGCCGGCCAGCACCGCGGGGTCGATCTCGAAGCGGACGCTGCCGGCGAGACCGTGGTCGCGCCCGCAGGGGGCACCGTCAGCTTCGCGGGGACAGTGCCGACGAACGGCAAGTCGGTGACGATCGAAACCGCGGACGGCTACTCAGTGACGCTCACGCACCTCGGCTCGATCGCCGTCGTCAAGGGCGCGACGGTCGCCGAGCAAGACGCAATCGGCGCGGTCGGCCCGAGCGGCACGCCCGAGGTGGACGTGCCGTACGTCCACCTCGGGATTCGCGTCACGGCCGATCCGAACGGCTACGTCGACCCGCTGAGGCTGCTTCCGCCCGCTCCAGAGAGTGGCGCCGACCAGAGTGGTTCGACGGCAGCACAGCCGAGCTCGACCGGCGCGGCATCGGCTCCGCCTACGACGAGGAAGCCGGCGCGCTCGGTGCCCGCGAAATTGCACGTGGCAGCCGACCACGCCGCGAGCACACAGGGAGTCTCGAGCCACGAGCACGAGCGCGCACAGGAGTCCAGGACCGAGGTCGAGCCACGTCACATCCCCCACCGGCCCAAGGCACGCGAGACTCGTATGCCGCTCGAGGTTGCGACGCCTCGGTCGCGTCCGAGCGTGCGCACGGGCTCGATCCGGCGGCCCTTCGTCGAGCCGATGGCTCTCGGATCGCCGACGGCTGCCCCGAGCGCTCGGCCCCGCCCTGCCGCGACCGTCTCGGTGGTCGGGCTCGTGTGCAACGGAGTCGCAGCCCTGTGCGCGCTCGGCGCGGCACTCGCCGCGAGTCGGAGACGGCGTCGCGGGCAAGCGATCCCGGCCGCAGGAGTCCAGGTGCTCCGTCTGGCGGCGCCTGAGACCGAGCCGCGCTGCGTCTCCCGCGCCGCGTAGGTCACCGGGGGCCCGGTTCGTATGATCTGGGGCCTTCCCCGAGCCCTGGAAGGAGCTGTCGCCGGTGGCGGAAACGCCGCAGAAGATCCTCGTCGCGGTCGCATGGCCATATGCGAGCGGCCCGCGGCATCTCGGCCATGTTGCCGGCCCCGGTGTGCCGTCGGACGTCTTCGCGCGCTATCACCGGCTCAAGGGCAACAACGTCCTCATGGTCAGCGGGACGGACGAGCACGGCACGCCGGTCATGGTCTCGGCCGACCGCGAGGGCGTCACCCCTCGGGAGCTCGCCGATCGCAACAACGCGCTGATCCTCGACGACTACGTCCGTCTCGGCATGACGTACGACTGCTTCACGCGGACGACGACCCGCAACCACTACGCGGTCGTCCAGGACATGTTCCGGACGCTGTACGAGAAGGGATTCCTCCTCGAGCAGACGGCGCTCGGAGCGATCTCGCCCGCGACCGGACGTACGCTTCCCGACCGCTACATCGAGGGCACCTGCCCGATCTGCGGCTACGGCGAGGCCCGGGGTGACCAGTGCGACAACTGCGGCAACCAGCTCGATCCGGTCGACCTCATCGACCCGCGCTCGGTCGTGGACGGCTCGACCCCTGAATTCCGCGAGACGACGCATCTGTTCCTCGACCTGCCGGCGTTCCGCGAGCGGCTCGTCGGGTGGATCGACGCGCAGACGCACTGGCGGCCGAACGTGCGCAACTTCGCGCTCAACCTCGCGCGGGAGGTGAAGCCGCGCGCAATGACCCGCGACATCGACTGGGGGGTCCCGGTACCGGTCGAGGGCTATCCCGAGGACACGAAGCGCATCTACGTCTGGTTCGACGCGGTGATCGGCTACCTGTCCGCCAGTGTCGAGTGGGCGCACAACGTCGGCCGGCCGGAGGCGTGGCAAGAGTGGTGGCAAAGCCGCGACGCGCGCAGCTTCTACTTCATGGGAAAGGACAACATCGTCTTCCACGCCGTCATCTGGCCCTCGATGCTGATGGGCTACGGCGACGACCTGCGACTCCCCTACAACGTCGTCTCCAGCGAGTACCTGACGATGAGCGGGAGCAAGGCGAGCACGAGTCGTGGTCATGCGATCTGGGTCAAGGACTTCCTCGACCGCTACGAGCCCGACGCGCTCCGCTACTACCTCACGGCCGCCGGGCCGGAGACGCAGGACAGTGACTTCACCTGGGAGGAGTTCGTCCGTCGCACGAACGACGAGCTGCTCGCCAACTGGGGCAACCTCGTCAACCGGACCCTCGTGAACGCGCAGCGAAACTTCGGCGCGGTGCCCGAGCCGGGCTCCCTCACCGAGGGTGACCGAGCGCTCCTCGCCGCCGTCGAGCGCGCATTCGAGACCGTCGGCGAGCACATCGAGAACGCCCGCTTCCGGGCCGCGCTGGGGGAGTGCATGGCGACGAGCGCGCTCGCGAACCAGTACCTCTCCGACCAGGCGCCGTGGGCGCTCGTGAAGACCGACCGAGACCGGGCCGGGACCGTGCTGTACGTCGCGCTCAGCGCGGTCGACTCACTGAAAACGCTCTTCACTCCGTTCCTTCCGTTCAGCTCGCAGGCGTTGCACGAGCTGCTCGGCTACGGGGGCTGGATCGCCGGCCCGCTCGAGCGCCGCACCGTCCAGGAAGACGACGGCGCCACGCACGAGATCCTCACGGGCGACTATGCGAGCTGGGTCGGCTCATGGGCGCCGAGCGAGCTGCCGGCCGGCCAAACGTTGCGCGAGCCGCGGCCGCTTTTCCGCAAGCTGGACGCGGAGGAAGTCATCGCGGCCGAGCTCCCGTGATCGACACGCACGCGCACCTCACCTCGCTGGAGGACCCCGACGAGGCGATCCGGCGTGCGGCCGACGCCGGCGTCGACCGGATCCTCACCGTCGCGACGAACGTGGAGGACTGCCGCCGGGCCCTCTCGCTCGCCGAGCAGCACGACGGCGTCTTCGCGATTCTCGGCATCCACCCGCATGACGCCGGGACCGCGACCGCGGACGACCTCGCTGCTCTGCGGGAGCTGCTCGCGCACCCGAAAGCGGTCGCGGTGGGGGAGACCGGGCTCGACTGGTTTCGCGACTACGCGCCGCCTGACGACCAGCGGCGGCTCTTCGCGGCGGAGCTCGAGCTCGCCGCGGAGCTTGGAAAGCCGGTCGTGATCCACACGCGGGCTGCGGACGAAGACACGCTGGCCGTGCTTGCCGGCCACCCGGGCGCGGTCGTCCTTCACTGCTTCTCCGCGCCGCACATGCTGCCGACGGCGCTGGAACGGGGCTGGTACGTCTCGTTCGCGGGCAACGCGACCTTTCCGAAGGCCGTCGACCTCCGGCTGGCGGCGACCGAGGTTCTGCGGGAGCGCATCCTCGCCGAGACCGACTCGCCCTACCTCGCGCCGCAACCCGTCCGAGGGAAACGGAACGAGCCGGCGTACGTCGTCCACACCCTCGCAGCCCTCGCGGGAGCGAGGGCGGAGGAGCCGGCCGAGCTCGAAGGGCAGATCGAGCGGAACGCCGCCGAGTGCTTCTCGCTGCCGTGAGCGCGCGGCCCAAGAAGGAGTACGGCCAGCACTTCCTGCGCGACCCGAACATCCTCGAGGTGATCGGCCGCCTCGCCGAGCTCGGCCCGGAGGACGTCGTGCTCGAGATCGGCCCGGGGCAGGGAGTGCTCACTCGCTACCTCGCCGCGCGCGTGCACCGGGTATACGCGGTCGAGATCGACCGGGCGCTCGAGCCGGCGCTCAGCGACCTCGGCGAGAACGTCGAGGTCGTCTTCGGGGACGCGCTCCGGCTCGAGCTCCCGCAGGACGCGACGAAGCTCGTGGCCAACCTGCCGTACAACGTCGCGACTCCGCTCGTGGTCGAGAGCCTCGACGGGCTGCCGGCCGTCGGGCTGTGGTGCGTGATGGTGCAGCGGGAGGTCGCCGACCGGTTCTTCGCGCAGCGGGGGACAAAGGAGTACGGCGCCGTCTCGGTGCTCGTCCAGCTCGCGGCCGAGCGCACCGGGTTCCACGCGGTCTCGCGCACCGTCTTCCGGCCGCCGCCGAACGTCGACTCGGCGCTCGTCGCGTTCCGACGCAGCGAGCTGCCGGCGAACTACGGCTGCGTGAAGGAGGTCGTGACGGCGGCGTTCGCCCACCGGCGCAAGACGCTTCCGAACTCGCTCGCGCTCGCCGGAGTTGCGTCGCGCGCAAAGGGTGCGGAGTCACTTGCGGCGATCGGCCACGCCGCCGAGACCCGAGCGGAGGCCCTTGCACCGGCCGAGTTCGTCGCACTCACGGAGGCCTTGCGATGAGCCGGGCGCCGGCTCCGGCCAAGGTCAACCTCGCACTTGTCGTCGGCCCGCTGCGCGACGACGGCAAGCACGAGGTCCTGACCGTCCTCCAGCGCATCGACCTCGTCGACCGGATCGCTCTTCAAGAGGCGCCCGACCTTCGGGTCGACGGCTTCGCCGACGACACGCTCGTCGAGTCGGCGCTCCGCGGGCTCTCCCAGGCCGCGGGCGTCGAGCCGCGCTGGCGCGTGCGGATCGAGAAGCGGATCCCGGTCGCCGCCGGCCTCGGCGGCGGTAGCTCCGACGCGGCGACCGCGCTCCGGCTCGCGAACGAGACGCTGCCCGAGCCGCTGCCGGCCGAGGAGCTGCTCCGGTTAGCGGCAGGCATCGGGGCCGACGTCCCGTTCTTCCTCGTGGACGGCCCGCAGCTCGGCTCGGGCGACGGGAGCGAGCTCGAGTCCCTTGACCTCCCGCAGGACTTCTGGGTCGTCGTCCTCCTCCCGCACGACACGGCGAAGCGCTCGACCGCCGAGGTCTACGCCGCCTTCGACGCGCGCCGCGACGTGGCCGGGTTCGCCGAGCGCCGGCAGGCGCTGCTCGACGGCCTCGCCGGGGTGCAGCGTCCTCGCGATCTCGCTGTCCTGCCGCCGAATGACCTCGCGAGCTCGCCGCTGGCCGGGCGGATGCGCGACGCCGGCGCCTTCCGCGCGGACGTCTCCGGCGCCGGCCCGGCGCTGTACGGGCTCTTTCACCACCGCCGCGACGCCGAGGCCGCGAGACGCGCGCTGCGCAACGTCGGCCGGACCTGGCTCGCGGCACCAGCGTGGTACGGTTGACGCGTGCTGACCGAGCAGTCGTCGCAGGCGGTGGAGCCCGGTCGTGACAGCTGGCTGAGACAACGCCGGAAGCGCTTTGCGTTCTGGATCGCGGCCGGCGAGGGGATCGTCGTCGCGGTCTCCCCGGACCTGACGAAGTGGACGGTCGTCGCGCTCGCTGCGGTGGCTGCGCTCGCGTGGGTGGTCGGGCGAAACAGCGGCTCGAGCACGGTGCGCTCCGTCCTTTGGATCTTCGTCGTCTCGCAGTTGCTCGCCGCGATCCTCGTCCTCTTCGCCGTCTTCTTCAAGTGGCTGGTGATCCTCGGTCTCATCGCGTTCGCGGTCATCGGGCTCGCCATCCTCTATTTCGACCGACGCTAGACTTCCGTGCCCCTGGGGCGTAGCCAAGTGGTAAGGCAACGGGTTTTGGTCCCGTGATCCCAGGTTCGAATCCTGGCGCCCCAGCCACTCTTCCTGACATGACAGACGAGCTCGCAGCAGTCGTGATGGCCGCCGGGATCGGCAAGCGCATGAAGAGCGCGACGCCAAAGCACCTGCACCCGATCCTCGGTCGGCGGATGGTCGACTGGGTCGTCGATGCCGCGCGCGGAGCCGGGGTCGAGCGGCTCGTCGTCGTCGCTGCGCCCCAGACGAGCGATCTGCTCGACGACGTCGAGGTCGCCGTTCAGGAGGAGCCGCGTGGGACCGGCGACGCCGTTCGTTGTGCGCGCCCCGCGCTCGAGGGCTTCGACGGCGACGTGCTCGTCCTCAACGGTGACGTCCCGGCACTCAGGCCGGAGACGATCCGCGCGCTCGTCGACACACACCGCGCGGCGGGCGCAGCCGCGACCGTCCTGTCCTTCGAGCCGAAGGACGCGGGAGCGTACGGGCGAATCGTGCGCGACGGCGACGGCCGTCTCGCGCGGATCGTCGAAGCCGCCGACGCCTCGCCCGAGGAGCTCGCGCTGGGAGAGGTCAACTCCGGCATCTACGTCTTCCGCGCCCAGCAGCTGTGGCCGGCGCTCGAGCGGCTCGACCCGCAGAACGCGCAGGGCGAGCTGTACGTCACCGACACGCTCGGCCTGCTCGTGGCCGACGGCGAGCCGTGCGCGGTCCAGCTCGCGGACGATCCGCTCGAGGCTGAGGGCGTGAACACGCGAGCCGAGCTCGCGCTCGCCGCCGCCTCGCTCCGCGATCGGATCAACGAGGCACACATGCTCGCCGGGGTCACAATTGTCGACCCGGTCACCACCTGGATCGAGGCGGGTGTCGAGATCGAGCCCGACGTCGTGGTCCAGCCTTTTACCGTGATCCGCGGCGGCGTTCGGATCGAAGGCGGCGCCGAGATCGGACCGTTCGCCTACGTCCGGGCGGTGAGTGTGATCGGCGAGGGCGCGAAGATCGGCACCTTCGTCGAGGTGAAGAATGCTGCGGTCGGCGCGGGCGCGAAGATCCCGCACCTCTCGTACGTCGGCGACGCCGAAGTGGGGGAAGGGTCGAACGTGGCGGCCGGCAACATCACCGCGAACTTCCCGCACGAGCCGGGCGAGCCAAAGGGGCGTACCAGGATCGGCCGCAACGTCAGGACCGGCGTGGACACTGTCTTCGATGCGCCAGTCGAGATTGGCGACGACGTTTGGATTGCGGCCGGGTCTGTCATCACGGATGATGTCCCTCCCGGTTCGCTGGCCGGCTTTGCCCCGCGGCAGACAACGAAGGAAGGGTGGGTCTACGAGAAGCATGGAAAGCCCGACAGCGACTGAACTGGCCCTGCCGGGGCTCGAGGAGGCGCGCGTTGTGACGGATCCGTCCCCGCAGCACTTCATCGAGCGCGGCCCGCTGAAGCGGCTGATGGTCTTCGCCGGCCGCTCGCACCCCGACCTCGCGCAGAACATCGCGGAGAAGCTCGGCGTGGAGCTCGGCGACGTGGAGCTCGAGACGTTCTCCAACGGCGAGACGTACTGCCGCTACCTCGAGTCGATCCGGGGCGCCGACGTCTTCATCGTTCAGACGGGCGTCGGGGACGTCGACGAGTACCTGATGGAGCTCCTCTTCATGATCCAGGCCGCAAAGCTCGCTTCGGCGAAGCGGATCACGGCCGTCGTGCCGCTCTTCCCCTACGCGCGCCAGGACCGCAAGGCTAAGCCGCGCGAGCCGATCTCGGCCCGGCTCGTCGCCGACATGATCCAGCTCGCCGGCGCGGACCGCGTGCTCACGATGGACCTCCATGCCGGCCAGATCCAGGGCTTCTTCACGATCCCGGTCGACCACATGACGGCACAGCCGCTCTTCGCACGCCACTTCCGCGACCTCGGACTGACCGGCCCCGGCGTCGTCTCGGTCGCGCCGGACGAGGGCCGCGCGAAGGTCGCCGTCCGCTTCGCGAACATGATCGAGGGCGACTTCGCGATCATGCACAAGACCCGGCCGGCCCGCGACCAGGCGGAGATCACGGAGGTGACCGGCAAGGTCCGCGACAAGATCGCGATCGTCGGCGACGACGTGATCATGACCGGCGGAACGCTGATCGCGAACGTGCACGCCTTGCTTGCGCAGGGCGCGAAGGAGGTATACGTCTATGCGACGCACGGCGTCTTCTGCGGCGGTGCGCTGGCGAAGTTCCACGACGCGCCGATCGAGGGGATCGTGATCACGGACACGGTGCCGGTGAACCGGCTCGAGGCGCCGCCGAACCTCACGGTCCTGCCGGTGGCGGGCCTCCTCGCCGAGACGATCATGAACGTTTTCGCCGACGACTCCGTGTCGGCGATCTTCGGCGGCGAGAACCAGCTCTTCTAGGCGTTCTGCGCAACAGTGCGGCTCTATTCCGTGACCCTGAATGAGTCGAGCTTCGTCCCCGGCTTGATCTACGGCGGCATCGTCAAGGAGGTCTCACTCCTTGACAGGGAGAAGCCGGCGGAACCGCGCGCCTGCCTCATGCTCATCTACGAACCTGAGCCGGCGATGGCGAGCAGATCAGCGCGATCGAGCCGCGGCGAGATCGTTCATCCTCGCGGCACCATCCTTCGCCGACCGACCGGCACCATCGTCGGCATCCGGTGAAGCAGGCGGGGTCGAAAAAGCAGAGCCGCGCTACTAAGCTCGTGGGCTATGTTCAGGCGAACGCTGACGATCGCGGTGCTATCCGTGACCGCATCGGCTGTGCTTCTCGCGTTCGCCCCAGCCACGCCAGCCGACAGCGCGTCGTTGCATGTTTCGATCCTCTGGACCGGCCAGGACGCAACCTGTCCTCCCGGTTACTCAGCGACCACGATGTGTCATCTGCGGGCCGCTGGTCCCGTCACGGTTCCGGGGTTCGGTTTTGTCTCCCAGTCATATGTCTTCGCTGCCGAGACTGCAGCCTGTCCAGACTCCCAGCAAAAGGCGCTGTCCTATCCCGCGACGCTCACCGTCGAGCGAAAAGGAGAGCTGTTTCTCTCGGTCGCCGGGAGCGACAAGTGTCTCAGCACCGACACGACCGAGGTTCTCGATGTCACGCAGACGTTCACCGTCACCGGGGGATCCGGCGTGTTCGCGGGCGCCTCCGGGAGCGGAACTCTGACCCGAACGGACACTGGTTTCGCAGCCCACGGGTTTGGCGTCGATCACTGGGACGGAACTCTGGCCGCGCCGAACTACGTGCCGGACTTGACGCCCCCGACGATCAAGGGCGCCCACAGTCGGCTCCTGCACGCTCCGCGTGGTGTCAAGCGTCTGCGCGTCAGATACAAGGTGACAGCCCTCGACTACGCCGACGGCGCGCTGCGGCCAACGTGCCGCCCCCGCTCCGGCAGCCGCTTCCGCGTGGGGCGGCGAACAACAGTTCACTGCTCGGTCAGCGACCTCAGCGCCAACTTCAGCCGTGCGAAGTTCAAGGTCGTCGTTCGCCGCAAGGCGCACTGACCGCCCCTCCTGCCGGGAGCGTTTTAGGTGAGGACCGCAGGCTTGACCCCCGCAGTCATCGAT
>JBKPLL010000008.1:0-6759 GCA_046731605.1 Actinomycetota bacterium
TCCTGGACGAGGATCTGCGTCAGCGTCCCGGAGGCCGGGCTCGGCACCTCGGTGTCGACCTTGTCGGTGGAGATCTCGAGCAGCGGCTCGTCGGCCTCGACCTGCTCGCCCTCCTGCTTCAGCCAGCGGGTGATCGTCCCCTCCGAGACGGACACGCCCATCTGCGGCATTACGACGTCGACTGCGGTCTCCGTGGCCATGTTCCTCCTAATACTCCGCCAGCTCGCGGAGGGCGCCGGCGACGTCCTCGACCTGCGGGATGTATGCCTTCTCGAGCGCCGGCGAGAACGGGACGGGGGTGTCGGGAGCGGCGAGCCGCTTGACGGGCGCGTCGAGGTCTTCGAACGCCTCCTCGGCGATGGTCGCGGCGATCTCGCCCCCGAAGCCGCCGGTGCGTGTGTCCTCGTGCAAAACCAGCACCTTCGACGTCTTGCGCACCGACTCGAGCACCGCGGACTTGTCCCATGGCATCACGGTGCGCAGGTCGACGACCTCGACCGAGACGCCGTCGGAGGAGAGCTGCTGCGCGGCTTCGTCGGCGGTGTAGACCATCGCGCCCCACGTGATCACCGAGACGTCGTCGCCTTCTCGATGAGTGCGCGCCTTGCCGAGCGGCGTCGTGTAGCGGTCCTCCGGCACCTCGCCCTTGATGCGCCGGTAGAGGTGCTTGTGCTCGAAGTAGAGGACGGGGCTCGGATCCTCGATCGCGCTGATCAGCAAGCCCTTCGCATCCTCCGGCGTCGCCGGGCAGACGCACTTGAGGCCGGGGATGTGCGCGAACGACGACTCCGGGTTCTGGGAGTGGAACGGCCCGCCCGAGAACCCGCCGCCCGAGGGCAGGCGCACGACCATCGGCACCGGAGTGCCGGCGCGCCAACGCTGCTTCGCAGCAACCGTGACGAGCTGATCCCACGCGCACGAGATGAAGTCAGCGAACTGCATCTCGGCGACGGGACGCATGCCCATGATCGCGGCGCCGGTGCAGCCGCCGACAATCGCGGTCTCGGCGAGCGGCGCGTCGATCACGCGCCACGGGCCGAACTCCTCCTGGAAGCCGAGCGAGACCTTGAAGGCGCCGCCGTAGACGCCGACGTCCTCGCCGATCAGGAAGACGCGCTTGTCGCGCCGCATCTCCGTGCGGAGCCCGTCCGAAATCGCCTGGAGGTACGTGAGTTCTGCCATTAGCGATCGGCCCCGTGACGGTTCCGCGCGCCAACTGTTGCGGGGGCGGTCGCTCTCACTTGTGGTGCGGCGTGTCGAGATCCTCCGGCGACGCGAAGACGCCATGCGTGAGGGTCGACGGATCGGGCTGCGGCGATTCCTCGGCGCGCTGCAGCGAGTCGTTGAGAAGCCTCTTGACGCCGGCCGCGATCTCGTCCTCCTCGTCGTCGGTCAGGTCGGCGTTGCCGCGCAGCCAGCTGCGGAAGCGCTCGATCGGGTCCGACTCCGCCCAGCGCTCGAACATCGGCTTCGGGACGTAGAAGGCGTCGTCGTGGACCGCGTGCCCCTCCATGCGCAGGGTCAGGCACTCGACCAGCGTCGGACCGCCGCCGGCGCGCGCCTTGTCGATGGCGCGCTTCGCCTCCCGGTAGACGGCGAGGACGTCGGTTCCGTCGACCACGACACCCTCGAAGCCGTACGCCTCGGCTCGGTCGGCGACGTGCTCGGTCGCGTATTCGAGATGGGACGGCGTCGAGTACGCGAACTGGTTGTTGTCGCAGACGAAGACGACTGGCAGCTTGCGCGTGCCGGCGAAGGTCATGGACTCGTGCGTGTCGCCGCGCGCCGACGCTCCCTCACCGAACCACCCGACCGCGACCCGCGACTCGTCGCGGATCCGGAAGGCGAGCGCGCAGCCGGTCGCGACCGGGAGCATCGCGGGCAGGTGGCTGACCATCGCGATCAGCCCGAGCTGAGAGTCCGCCATGTGGACGTTTCCGTCGCGGCCGTGGGTGGGACCGTCCTGACGGCCCATGTACTGGGCGAAGATCCGCCACGGCTCGACACCGCGCGTGATGTGCACGCCCATGTCGCGATGCAGCGGCGTCCCGACGTCGTCCGGGCCCATCGCGGTGGCGACACCGACGGACGCGGCTTCGTTGCCGCGCCCCGTGTAGAACGAGCCGGGGATCTTGCCCTGGCGGTAGAGAATGTGGCCGCGCTCCTCGACCCCGCGGGTGACGAGCATGGTGCGGTAGATGCCGAGCAGGTCCTCGCGGTCGAGGCCCGCCTCGCGCACCTCGTGGAGCGACCCGACCGGGCCTGCCTCTCTTGCGATCGCCATCGGGCCGAACCCTAACGATCGTCCCAGCTGTGAGAGTCGCCGATCTGTCGCAGGCGGGCTCGGCTCTCGTCGTCGCAGAGGGCCCCGGCGAGGCCCGCCTCGTAGGCGGCCCGCGGGGAGACGCCGAGCGAGGCGGCAGCCTCGTAGTCGCGGCTCAGGTCGGTGTCGAACATGGCGGGGTCGTCGGTCGAGATCGAGCAGCGGACGCCTGCGGCGACGAGCTGCGGTAGCGGGTGCTCCTCGAGCGATCCGACGACGCCCGTGCGCAGGTTCGAGAGCGGGCAGACGTCGAGGACTGTGCCGCGGCCCGCGAGCTCGGCCACGAGACCCGGATCCTCGACGGAGCGGATCCCGTGCCGGATCCGGTCGGCGGCGAGCGCGTCGAGCGCGCCGCGGACGGAGGGCGCACCGGCCGCCTCCCCGGCGTGCGGTACCGAGGCGAGCCCGAGCGAGCGTGCGAGGGCGAAGGATTCCGCGTAGTCCTCGGGCGGAAACTTCGCCTCGAGCCCGCCGAGCCCGACGCCGACGACTCCCCGGTCCCGGTACTTCGCAGCGTGGCGGACGACCTGTTCGGCCTGCTCGGGCGTCGCGCCACGGTAGATGTCCGGCGTCAGCCGCACCTCCACCCCGTGTAGCTCGCGCGCCTGCTGCGCGCCGTCGCAGTAGCCGCTGAAGATGTCGTGCCAGTCGACGCCTCGTACGACACGCTCCGCCGGCGAGAAGATCCCCTCGAGGTAGACCGCGCCGTGCGACGCGGCCTCGCCGGCGTAGTCGGTCACGACCTGGCAGAAGTCCTCGGCCGTGCGGAGCGCGTTCGTCGTCAGGATCCAGACCTCGATGAAGTGGGCGAAGTCCCGGAAGCGGTAGAGCGACTCGAGATCGTCCGGAAGCGCGTAGTCGTTGCGCTTCGCGATCGCACGGAGGGTGTCGGGCCGCACCGTCCCCTCGAGGTGGACGTGCAGCTCGATCTTCGGGTCAGCCGCAGGCACGCGCAAAGAAGCGTAGGAACTTCGGCGTGAACGCGTTCCAGAGGGCGGCGTCGTGCCCGCCCGGCTTGACGTGAGCGCGGACGCCCGCCCGCCGCGCGAAGGCGAGGGTGGCGGTGCGGAACGGGTCACTCGCGCCGAGGTCGATCCAGAGGGGGTGCGGGGGCCGCAGCCGGAAGACGTTGTTCCGCGCGTAGTCCTGCGGGTCGTCGAAGGAACCCGGCGCAGTGGCGCCTGCGCTGAGCCACAGGGCCGGCGATTGCGCTCCCACTCCACAGAACCGCCGGGCGTTGCGCGAGCCGAGGAGCAGCGCGCCGTACCCGCCCATCGAGATCCCGCCGATCGCTACCCGCCGAGCGTGCGTGCGCGCGATTCCCGCCGGGATCGCCTCACGCAGGACCATCGAGCCCCACCGCCCATCGGCCCGGTTGTGCCAGTAGCTGTCCGCGCCGCCGTCGAGGAGGAGGACCTCCGGCGCACGCGTGCGGAGCGCGGCCAGCGTGTCGAACAACGGCTGGGTGAGGAACTGAGAGGGGCTCGCGTGGTAGCCGTGGAGGAGGACGAGCAGCCACCGGCCGTGGCGCGGCGGAACGACCAGGATCTCGTGGAGGTTGCGCTGCGTCAGCCGGCTGTGCAGCGTGAAGCGGACGAGTCGGCTGCTGCGCGTCGAGTGGTAGGCCGGGGCGTCGCCGCACCCGACGATCGCGGCGACGACGACGGCTATCGTCAGCACGTGGCTAAAGCGGCGGATTGGCTGCGGGAAGAACGTCGGAAGGTCCTCGGAGACTGGGTCGCATTCTGTCTCGGCTGCGGCGCGGCGCGCCGCTGGTTCGAGGAGTTCGAGGCAGAGGTGCCCGACACCTGCCCGCAGTGCGGCGGCGAGCTGCTTAGGCGCTGTCCCGTCTGCGGCGCGCCCTTCTCTTCGCTCGCCGTCGTGGATTGCGAGTCGTGCGGCGAGCCCGTTCGACCGAACGAGATCTTCGGTTCGAAGATCCGCCGCGCCGGGCGCTAGAAGATCTCGTCTTCGCGGAACCCGGGCACGACCGGGCCGCTCATGATCTGCGAGAAGCGGATGACCGTGACGAGATCGCCCGGCTCGACCTCGCGGTTGTAGAGCTGGCCGAGGAAGTTGGCCATCTCGTCGGTGCGACGGATCTCCGGGTTGTCGTGCTCGATCTCCCGCGGCGACAACTCGCCGAGCGTCTTCACCTCGACCTTGTCGATCACGGCGTCGAAGACGTGTTCTCGCGGGCTGAAGCGGACGCCGCAGAGCACGCGCACCACCATGCCCTTCTTGTACTTCCCGGACTTGTCGCCGAGGCGGATCGTGGCCGACTTCCGGCCTGACCGGAGCTGGTCGGCGACGAGCGGCGAATAGAAGTTGAGGGCGTACATCGTGGCCCGTGGAGTCTGCCAGCTATGTGGTCGCTCGTTGAACGTGCTCGCGCGTGACCTCGTCCGGCGAGGTGCAGCCGAGCAGGCACAGGGCCAGCGCCAGCTCGTCGCGCAGGAGTTCGAGGACGTGGCGCACGCCGTCCTCGCCCGCCGCCGCGAGGCCGAAGACCGGCCCGCGGCCGGCGAGCACCGCGCGCGCGCCGAGGGCGAGCGCCTTGGCGACGTCTGTGCCGCGCCGGATGCCGCCGTCGACGTAGACCTCGACACGTCCCGCAATCGCCTCGGCCACCTCCGGCAGCACGTCGAGCGTGGCCGGGACGCCGTCGAGCTGGCGGCCGCCGTGGTTCGAGACGATCACCGCCGCCGCGCCATGCTCGACGGCCAGCTCTGCGTCCTCGGCGGTGACGACGCCCTTGAGGACGACGGGGAGGTTCCCCTCGCTCGCGATCCACTCGAGGTCGCGCCACGAGACCGAGGCGTCGAGCAGCGCGAACTGAGCGGCCGGATTCTTCGGTGCGTTTCCGATCGCTGCGCGGGCGTACGGGAGCGGTAGGTCGGAGGGAATCTCGAAGCCGACCCTCAGATCGCGCTCGCGCTGTGCCAGCCGCGGCGTGTCGACGGTGAGGACGACCGCACTGCAACCGGCAGCCGCGGCGCCTGCGAGATGCTCGCGCGTGGGACCGCGGTCCTGGAAGACGTAGAGCTGGCACCACTGCAGGGCCCCGGGTGATGCAGCCGCGATCTCTTCGTGCGTACGGGTCGAGAACGTCGACACGACCGTGCCCGTGCCCGCAGCCGCCGCTCCGCGCGCCGTCGCGCATTCGCCGTCCGGGTGGTAGAGCTGCTGGTAGGCGACCGGCGCGACGACCACCGGCAGCTCGATCCGCGTGCCGAGCACGGTCGTGGCGGTCGAGATCTCCGACACGTCGCAGAGAACGCGCGGCCGGAAAGTCCAGCGCGCGAAGGCGGCGCGGTTCTCGCGCAGCGTCCACTCGTGGCCCGAGCCGCCCGCGAGGTAGGCCCACGGGCCCGGGTCGAGCCGCTCTTCGGCGAGGCGCTCGTAGTCCGCGATGGAGAGCGCCGCGCTCATGCCTCCAATCGCTCCAGCGCCTTCGCGGCCATCTTGCGCTCGCCGTCGTAGGACAGGAGCTCCGGCGCGTCGTCCAGCGGCAGCCAGCGTGCCTCGGCCACCTCGACCCGCATCGCCTCGTCGATCTCCCCGATCCGCCCGTGTCCTGCCCGCAGGAGGAAGAAGCTCACGACCTTGAAGATCCTTTCGCCCTTCCGGCCTTCCCAGTTCGCGGTGTAGACGTAGCGGATGTCGCCGAGCTTCTCGACCAGTCGTCCATCGACGCCGGTCTCCTCGCGAACCTCCCGCATCGCCGTCTCGGCCGCCGACTCGCCGGGGTCGATGTGGCCCTTCGGCAGCGCCCAGACACGCTCCTTGCCGCGGGGGCGGATCGCCGCGACCATCGCCCGGCCGCGGATCGTCCGCACGAGCACGCCTCCGGCCGAGAACTCCCGCTCCACGGTTACGGTTCTACCAAGCGGCAGACGGTTGGCACTTGCACGACCCGAGTGCCGAACGTACAATGCCCCCGGCACTCTCGAGGGGAGAGTGCCAGTAATAGTCGCTGAGAGCAGTCAGGAGGCTCTGTATGAACCTGAAGCCACTTGGTGACCGCCTCATCGTCGAGGTCCTCGAAGAGGAGGAGACGACGACGAGCGGCATCGTGCTTCCGGATACCGCGAAGGAGAAGCCGCAGCGCGGCCGCGTCCTCGCCGTCGGCCCGGGCTCCCGGGACGACAACGGACAGTTCGTTCCCATGGATCTGGCGGAGGGCGACGAGATCGTCTTCTCCAAGTACGGCGGAACCGAGATCAAGGTCGGCACCGAGGACTACCTGATCCTGCGCGAGTCGGACGTGCTCGCCAAGGTCACCGGCACTCGCGAGCCGGCCGGCGCCACCGCCTAGAGAACAACGGGAGGTAAGAAGAAGACATGGCTCACAAGGAGCTGAAGTTCAACGAGGATGCGCGGCGCTCGCTCGAGCGCGGCGTGAACATCCTCGCCGACGCGGTCAAGGTCACCCT
>JBKPLL010000009.1:0-28958 GCA_046731605.1 Actinomycetota bacterium
GCTCTTCTACCTCATGTCGCGCGGGCTGACCGAGGCCGAGGCGAGCGCCATGATCGTGAGCGGCTTCGTCGAGCCGATCACGAAGGAGCTCCCGCTCGAGTACGCCGTCGAGATGAACCGCCTGATCCAGCTCCAGATGGAGGGGTCGGTCGGGTGAGCCTCATCTCGAAGGTCGACGCAGTCGGCATTCCTTCGAGAGATTGGGAGCGGTCGCGGCGGTTTTACGTCGAGACGCTCGGCCTGCGGCCAGACGAGAACGCGCAGGCGGAGTTCTGGGCCGGCGACACGTGCTTCGGCATCTGGATGCCGGAGCAGTGGGGCGAGGAGTTCAAGCCGCAGTCACAGGCGATCGCGCTGCTCCACGTCGACGACGTCGATGCAGCGCGGAGCGAGCTGGAGGCGAAGGGCGTCGAGTTCGTCGGCGAGACCGTCGAGACGCGGGTCTGCCACATGGCGACGTTTCTCGACCCCGACGGCAACCCGCTGGTTCTGCACAAGCGCTTCGCGCCGTACGCATGAACGTCGAGCGCACCGACTTCGTCTCCGTCTTCACGCAGGACATCCAGCGGGCCAAGGAGTTCTACGCCGGCACGCTCGGCCTCGAGATCGAGTCGGAGGGCGAGAGCGACATGGAGTTCCGCTGCGGCCAGGTGACGCTCGACGTCTTCGACCCGTCGAGCATCGGCCAGCCGTTCGCGGTCTCTCCGGCCGGGCTCGCGCTGCGCGTCCCAGACGTCGACGCGGCCCGGGCCGAACTCGAGGCGAAGGGCGTCGTCTTCGACGGCGACACGATCGAGACCGGCGTCTGCCGCATGGCGTCGTTCCAGGATCCCGACGGCAACGCTCTTCTGCTCCACCGGAGGTTCGACGCATGAACGTCGAGCACGTCGACTTCGTCAGCGTGCCCGTCACGGACATTGAGCGCTCCGTCGCGTGGTACCGCGACACGCTCGGCCTGCCGCAGACGGGCGAGGGCGGCTTCCCCGAGTTCAAGCTCGGGGACAACGTCTTCCTGTATCTGATCGACCCGAAGTCGCTCGGCGGTGAGTTCAAGGCGCCCCACGGCTCGCCGGTCGCGCTCCGCGTCGCCGACGTCGCCGAGGCGCGTAAGGAGCTTGAGGCTCGCGGGATCGAGTTCGCCGACGAGACATACGACACCGGCGTCTGCCACATGGCGCCGTTCGACGACCCCGACGGCAACCGCCTCATGCTCCACCGGAGGTACGCGCCGAGTGATTGACGTGCAGCGCACCGACTTCGTCGCCGTGCCGACGCAGGACCGCGAGCGCGCCGCACGGTTCTACGGCGAGACGCTCGGCCTGACGAAGAACCCGAACTCGACGGACTCGTGGATCGAGTTCGAGACCGGCAACACCACGCTCGCGCTCGTCTCGCCCGAGAGCATCGGCGCCCCGTTCGCGCCGCTGCCGGTCGGCTCGATCGTCTTCCGCGTGTCGGATGTCGCCGAGGCCAAGGCGAAGCTCGAGGCCGCCGGCGTCGAGTTCCTCGGGGAGCCCTGGGACTCCGGTGTCTGCCACGGCGCCGTCTTCACCGATCCCGACGGAAACGGGCTGGCTCTCCACCACCGGTACGAGCCCTATCCAGACGGGAGTACCCCCTGATGAAGATCACACGCGTCGACTACATCCGCGTCCCTGTGGACGACATCGAGGCCGCGACGCACTTCTACGGCGAGATCCTCGGCCTGCCGCGCAACGAGCGCCTCGACCACGACGACTGGATCGAGTACGAAGCCTCGAACGTGACCCTCGCCGTGATGACGCCGGAAACGCACGAGTACGAGTTCGCCGCTCTCCCGCCGGCGACCATCGCGCTCGGCGTGCCGGACGTGGCGACCGCGAAGGCCGAGCTCGAGGCGAAGGGGCTGGAGGTCGGCGAGGTGTGGGACTCAGGTGTCTGCAACGGTGCCGGCGTCAGCGACCCGGCCGGGAACAGGATCCTTCTCCACCACAGGTACAAGGGCTATGACGAGAGCTGACGCCCTCGCCGCCTACGAGGCGCTGCCGCTTCCGGACACGACCGAGGAGCACTGGCGCTTCACCAACCTGCGCGGCTTCGATCCGGAGACGTTCGCGGGTGCCGCGTCGGCGGAGATCGAGACGATGCTCGACCTCGACGTCGCCGGCTACGCGACCGTCACCGCCGACGGGATCGAGATCGAGAAGGCGCCGCAGGGCGTTCGCTTCGAGCCGCTGCCCGAGGACCACGAGCGGCTCTACTCGCTGGTGGGCTGGGACGAGAAGTTCGCGGCGCACAATGCCGCGCTGTGGAAGCACGGACTGCTCGTCGTCGTCCCGAAAGGCCTTGAGCTCGAGAAGCCGCTCTACGTCCGCATCGCCGCGACCGGACAGACCTTCTGGCGGCTGGTGGTCGTCGTCGAGGAGGGCGCGCGGGCGTCGCTGATCGAGGAGTACGCGTCGCCGTCACCCGACACCGAGGCCTACTCGAACGCGGTCACCGAGCTCTTCGTCGAGCCGGCCGCGAAGCTCGAGTACGTGTCGCTGCAGAACCTCTCGCGTGAAACGTGGCACTTCGCGAACCATCACGCCCGGGTCGAGCGCGACGCCGAGCTGGACTGGGTCGCGGGCGGCTTCGGCTCGAAGAAGGGCAAGACGCGGATCCAGAACGACCTCTCGGGGCGCGGCGCGACGTCGCGCGTGACGGGCGCGTACTTCGCCGACGGCACGCAGCACCTCGACTACGACACGTTCCAGGAGCACATCGCGCCCGACTGCGAGAGCGACTTCGCCTTCAAGGGCGCGCTGCGCGACGAGGCGACGGCGGTGTGGCGCGGGATGATCCGGGTGGAGAAGGACGCGCAGAAGACGAACGCGTACCAGGAGTGCCGCAACCTGATGCTGTCGCCGACGACGCACGCGGTGCCGATCCCGGGCCTGGAGATCCTGGCCAACGACGTCCGCTGCACCCACGGCGCCACGGTCGGCCGCGTCAACCGCGAGGACCTGTTCTATTTGATGAGCCGCGGCCTCAAGCGCCCGGAGGCGGAGCGGCTGATCGTGCGCGGCTTCTTCCAGGACGTGCTCGACCGAATCGAGCTGGAGCCCGTGCGGGACGCGGTCACCGCCGCGCTCGAGGCTCGGATCCCGCAGGCGTAGCCCCGCCGAGCGGCGCCTTCTCGGCCAGGATCGTGGCCGTCTTCTCCTGCGCTCGGTCCTCGCGGTGGGCGCGATATTGCGCCCTGTGCTCGCGCTCCGACTCTCCCGGCTCCAACGTCGCCAGGTAGGCGAAGACCTCGTCCGTGCCCTCGAACCGCTCGCCGCGGTTCGTCACGAGCAGCGGGATCTCGTGCTCGTCCTTGCGATCCTCCCGCCGCGGCGCGACCTGCTTGGCGACGAAGTCGATGCCGAGCTCGGTCAGCCGTTCGCGCACGGCGGACGAATACGGGCACCACTCGGCTTGGTACAGCGTCAGCACGCTGCTGCGATGTTCGACATGGTGGCGGCCGGCTAAACCTTGAGAAAGGCGCGGAGCTGCGCCTTCGCGTCGGTCGGCACGGGGTTCCCGTGCCCCAGCAGGAGCACGTCGAAGTCGAGGTCGAGGAGCCGCTCGTAGGCCGCTCGGAGACCGGCCTTGTCCCGCTCGGGGTTGTCCATGAAACGATCGGGGACAAAGCCGAGCGGTCCGTCGGCCTCCCAGCGGATCACGCCGTCGCCGACTGCGAGGGCGCGATGCGCCGGGATGTGAAGGGCGGTTTCGTCGGGGCTGAGCACATCGACCTCGTGGGCGACGATCCCGCCCGGTAGCGCGTCGCCCCAGGCGTACGTCCGGAACTCGCCGCGACCCTCGAGCTCGTGCGCGCCCTGCTCGACGACCCACACCCGGCAGTCGAGCTTCCACGCGTCCCGGCTGTGATGCCGGCAGGTGAGGATCGCATGCTCCGGCTGGAACCAGTCCGGCATCCCGGGCGGGAGCATCGGGTCGATCCACACCCGCTCGGCGGCGAGGTAATAGGAGCTGACCTCGCTGCCGATCGTCTCCCGGAGCGCCGTCCAGTGCCACAGGCCGGCCACGACTTCGTCCACCGTAGGAGCCTAGTCGCGCGCCGCCCAAGATCCGCAAATTCCCTGACGCCCGACGGTGGGTCGAGTCGTAGCTTGCTCGTGAAGGGAGGTGACGCAGTGTTCACGTACTTCCATCTGTTCACCCTGACGCCCGAGGGCCATGAGACCCTCGACAAGGCGCCCGACTACATCGAGAAGTTCAAGTTCATCATCGAGGAGGAGGGCGGCGTTCTCGAGGAGACGTTCGCCATCATGGGGCCGTGGGACTTCTTCGCGCTCGCGAAGTATCCCGACAACGCAGCCGCGTTCCGCGCGCTGGCGAAGATCGGCAAGCTCGAGGTGATCAAGACCGAGACGTTCCCGATCGAGAAGGTCGAGGTCTTCGTCAAGACGCTCGTCTAGAGCGTCCTCGACCGGCGGGCCGTAGCGCTGCGGCCTCTCCGGTCTTCTCCCCTCTCAGCCCCGGAC
The DNA here is from genome assembly GCA_046731605.1 of Actinomycetota bacterium. GTDB lineage: Bacteria > Actinomycetota > Thermoleophilia > Gaiellales > Gaiellaceae > Palsa-739. The sequence goes on from JBKPLL010000009.1 coordinate 4,512, forward strand.
GAGGGGCTTGTACTTGATCCGGTGCGGTTCGAGTGCGTCCGGCCCGCGCGTCTCCTTCATCCACTCGACGTACTCGCCCCACGAGCCCTCGAACCAGATCGTCTCGCTGTTCCCCTCGAAGGCGAGAATATGGGTCGCGACGCGGTCGAGGAACCAGCGGTCGTGCGTGATCACGACCGCGCACCCGGCGAACTCGAGCAGCGCCTCCTCGAGGGCGCGCAGCGTGTCGACGTCGAGATCGTTCGTCGGCTCGTCGAGGAGCAGGACGTTGCCCCCCGAGCGCAGGAGCTTCGCGAGGTGGACGCGGTTCCGCTCGCCGCCCGAGAGATCCGAGACGCGCTTCTGCTGATCGCTGCTCTTGAAGTTGAACCACGAGACGTACTGGCGCGAGTTCACCTCGCGCTTGCCGAGCTCGATCGTGTCGTGGCCGCCCGAGATCTCCTTCCAGACGTTGTTCGCCGGGTCGAGGTCGGCGCGCGCCTGGTCGACGTAGGCGAGCTCGACGGTGTCGCCGATGCGGAGCGTCCCGTCGTCGGGCTGCTCCTCGCCGGCGATCATCCGGAACAGCGTCGTCTTGCCGGCGCCGTTCGGGCCGACGACGCCGACGATTCCCGCGGGCGGCAGCGAGAAGGTGAGGTCGTCCACGAGGAGCCTCTCGCCGAAACCCTTGCGCACGCCGTCGGCCTCGATCACGACGTCGCCGAGCCGCGGGCCCGGCGGGATGTGGATCTCGACGCGGTCGAGCTTCACGTTCTGCTCCTCGGCGAGCAGCTTCTCGTACGCGCCGAGCCGCGCTTTCGCCTTCGCGTGCCGCGCGCGCGGTGACGCACGCACCCATTCGAGCTCCCGCGCGAGCGTGCGGCGGCGCGCCGACTCCTGCTTCTCCTCGTGCGCGAGCCGCTCTTGCTTCTGCTCGAGCCACGAGGAGTAGTTGCCCTGGAACGGGATCCCGCGGCCGCGGTCGAGCTCGAGGATCCAGCCGGCGACGTTGTCGAGGAAGTAGCGGTCGTGCGTGACGGCGACGACCGTGCCCTTGTAGCTCTCGAGGAAGCGCTCGAGCCAGAGCACCGACTCGGCGTCGAGGTGGTTCGTCGGCTCGTCGAGCAACAGCAGGTCGGGCGCCGAGAGGAGCAGCCGGCAGAGCGCGACGCGGCGCCGCTCGCCGCCCGACAGAGTCTCGACGTCGCGGTCTCCCTCCGGCAGGCGGAGCGCGTCCATCGCGTGGTCGAGCCGATCGTCGAGCTGCCAGAGGTCGCCGCGGTCGATCGCGTCCTGCACCTTCGCCTGCTCGGCGAGCAGTGTGTCGTAGTCCGCATCCGGCTCCGCGAAGGCCGCGCTGATCTCGTTGAAGCGGTCGAGCAGGTCGCGCAGCGGGCGGACGCCGTCCTCGACGTTGCCGCGTACGTCCTTGGCGGGATCGAGCTCCGGTTCCTGTTCGAGCAACCCGACCGTCGCTCCCGGGGCGAGCTCTGCGACGCCCGAAGAGGGCTCGTCCTTGCCGGCCATGATCCGGAGAAGCGTCGACTTGCCGGCCCCGTTCGGGCCGAGCACGCCGATCTTCGCTCCGGGCAGGAACGAGAGCGAGATGTTCGCGAGCACTTGCCGGGCGGGGCCGTAGAACTTGTCGGCGCGGTACATCGTGTAGACGTAATCCGAGGACATCGGCGGCGGACGATAGCGGCCTCGTTACGATGATCGAGATGGCTACGAGCGCCGTGACCAGGCTGGACGCGCACGTGCTGCGGCGCGACTTCCCGATCTTCGAGCAGGAGATCCACGGCAAGCCGCTCGCCTTCCTCGACTCGGCCGCCAGCTCGCAGAAGCCGCGGCAGGTACTCGGCGCGATGACGACGTTCTACGAGACCTCGTACGCGAATGTCCACCGCGGCGTCTACGTGCTCGCCGAGCGCGCGACCGAGGCGCTCGAGCACGCGCGGGAGCGGGTGCGCGCCTTCCTCAACGCACCCGACGCGCGCGAGGTGATCTTCGTCCGCAACGCGACCGAAGGGATCAACCTCGTCGCGTACGCGTGGGGCCTCTCGAACCTCGGCCCCGGCGACCTCGTCGTCGTCACCGAACTCGAGCACCACTCGAACTTCGTGCCCTGGCAGTTCATCGCAGGCAAGACCGGCGCCGAGCTGCGGATGATCCCGCTCGACGAGCAGGGCGAGCTCGACCTGTCCGCTCTGGACGAGATCACGCGCGACGGCCAGGTCAAGGTCGTCGCGACGAACCTGATCTCGAACTCGCTCGGCACGATCAATCCGGTCGCGAAGCTCACCGAGTGGGCGCACGCGCAGGGCGCGATCTACGTCTGCGACGCCGCGCAGGGAGCACCGCACACGAAGGTAGACGTGCAGGCGCTCGGGGTCGACTTTCTCGCGATCTCGGGCCACAAGATGTGCGGGCCGAGCGGCGCGAGCGCGCTCTGGGGGCGCACCGACCTGCTGCTCGCGATGGATCCCTTCCTCACGGGCGGTCACATGATCAACTCGGTGCGCCTCGAGAAGACGACGTGGGGCGAGCTGCCGCACAAGTTCGAGGCGGGCACGGCGCCGATGGCGGAGGCCGTCGGCCTCGGCGCGGCGATCGACTACCTCGAGGCGGTCGGCCTCGCCGCGATCGAGGCGCACGAGCACGAGCTCGCCGCGTATGCGCTCGGGCGGCTGGCGGAGGTTCCCGGGATCAAGCTCTACGGCCCGCCCGCCGACCGCCGCGCAGGCATCGTCTCGTTCAACCTCGAGGACATCCATCCACACGACGTCGCGCAGATCCTCGACCTGCAGGGCGTCGCGATTCGGGCCGGGCATCACTGCTGCCAGCCGCTGATGCAGAAGCTCGGCGTGGCGGCCACCAACCGCGCGAGCTTCTACCTCTACACCATCCCGGAGGAGATCGACCAGCTCGTCGACGGGCTGCACGCCGTCCGTAAGGTGTTCGCGTGAGCACGGATCCCGGGCTCGAGAGCCTGTACCGCGAGGTCATCCTCGACCACTACAAGAACCCGCGCGGGCACGGGGTGATCGAGGACGCCGACGCCGAGGCCGAGGGCCAGAATCCGCTCTGCGGCGACGAGGTCTCGATCTACGTCGAGTTCGGCGAGGACGGCGAGACGATCGACGACGTCAAGTTCTCGGGGCGCGGCTGTGCGATCTCGCAGGCGGCCACCTCGATGCTGATGGAGATGACGAAGGGTCGGACGGCCGACGAGGTCGCCGCGCTCGACAAGGAAGAGCTGCTCGCCGAGATCGGCGTCCCGCTCACGCCGGTGCGCCTCAAGTGCGCGATGCTCGGCCTGACGACGCTCAAGGTCGCGCTCCACAAGGCGAAGGGGACGCCGCTCCCCGAGGGCCTCGCCGGCTTCGACGAGCTCGATCTCACCTAGACGATGCCGGAAGTCGAGGTCGCTGCGGCCGACGAGTTCCCGCCCGGCTCGTCGAAGATCGTCCGCCAGGGGAACCTGTTCGTCGGCGTCTACAACTGCGGCGGCGAGCTGTACGCGATCGAGGACCGGTGCTCGCACGACGACGGCCCGCTCTGCGAGGGCGACTGGGACGAGGAGCGCTGCTGCGTCGTCTGTCCCCGTCACGGGTCGCAGTTCGAGCTCTCGACCGGCCGGCCGATCTCGCTGCCCGCCACCGAGCCCGTCGAGACCTATCCCGTGCGGGTGGTCGACGGCACGATCGTGCTCGAGCTTCCCTAGCGGGTTCGCGCCTCGATCGTGCTCATCGGGACGAAGCGGAGAAAGCCGTGCCCGCCGGCGTTGTACTGGACGACGGCGCCGGGCGAATCGAGCTGGGCGGCCACACGGCCGGGAGCATGCAGCACGCGTCCGGTGCGGCCGGTGGCGACGTTCAGGGCGAAGACATCGTCGCCGGCGGCCAGCACAGCGATCCCGTAGTGAAGATCGACGGAGCGCGCATCGGCCGGAACGCGCCATGAGTGAGTCCGGAGCCCCGTCGCGGCCTTGTAGACGTCGAGGTGCCCGCTGCGTAGGACTGCGACCGTGTCCCCGCGCAGCGCGATCGCGCGAGCCGGCCCGGCGGCAAGGCGGCTGACAAGGGCCCCACGCTCGCTCAGGACCGTCACCGTCCCGTCGCGATACAGCACCGCGACCCGGTCGCTGTCGACAGAGATCGCGGTCACCGGAACAGAGGATCGCGAGAGCACCTCGCCGTACCAGTCGTCCGACTCCGCTTCGACCACTCCCACTGCACCGCTCGACGCATAGGCGAGCACGTCTCCGTCCCCGGCGAGAACCGGGACGGCCACGCCGCGAGCAGGCCGCGCGACGACCCACTCCTTGCAGCCGATCGACGACGCGGCGAGGACTCGCGTCCTGTCGCCGTAGCGCGTGGTCCAGACCAGCCGGTTGCCGGCTGTCGCGACGTTGGTGACACCCCCGGCGCGGTGGCTGGGCACGCAGGTCGCCGCACTCGGATGGGTCACCCGCGCGACGAAGTGCCACGGCGGTGTCCAGAACTTGACGATGTCGCATCGGTCCGAGGGATCGTGGACTGCGAAAGCGACTCTCCTGCCGTCCATGCCGATCGCCGTGATCTTCCACTGCGTCCGGATCTCCCGATCGGCAAGGGTCAGTTGGCGCTCGACGGCGGAGAGCGGGACGAATTTCAGCGTCACGCGGCTCGCCGCGGCCTGCTTCAGCGAGAGACCGTCCTGGTAGACGATGCCGTCCCGGCCGATGATCGGGCGGTCACCTGCGCGGGCGACGCCGAGCATCGCGATGCGGCCGTCCGAGATGCGTAGCGCGTAGAGCGCATCCCTCTTCGCCGCCGAGAGGATGGCGATCTTGCCGAAGAGGACGACGCGTGCAGGCCGATCGATCAACGGCCACGACGCGATCCGGTGACCCGTCCCTCGGGCGACAACGTCGAGGCGGTCGGGCCGGTCGGCCCCAACGGGCGCGAGCTTGACTCGCGCCAGGCGGTCGCCGTGCGCCGCGACGAGGTGTTGGGGCGCGGCGGCGGAGCCGCGCGCCTTCGATCCACGACAGGAGACCGACGCGGTCGCCCCCGTGCTCGCCGCGTAGTTCCAGCGAGCGACGCCGGCACACCGGCCGGTCTGGACCGAGGCGACAAGCGTGCCCCGACCCGCGAACCTGTAACTCGTCACGGTGCCCGTCACCGCGAGGGTGTGCGTGCCGGGGAGGTCGGGATGGCACGGGCGCGCGTCACCTGCGGCGGCAGCGATTCCTGCGGCGCCCAGGGCAGCGACCACGACGGTGCTGAGCGTGCGCATGCGGCGCACCATGGCGCGACCCTACAACCGGCGTGCGCCGCTGTCGAGGGTCGCCACCGCCGCTAGGTAGACCCCCGTTCCGGGAACCAGCCCCAGCTGCATCAGGAGTTCGAGTTGGTCGTAGTAGATTCGGATCGAGGCGATCTTGGCGCCCCGGACGTGAAAGACCCCCACGAAGGGAAAGTCGAACTGCTTCTCCGTCGCGGGAACCTCGGCTCCATCCGGAGTGCGCAGCGGACCCGTGTGCGTGCCGACGTAACGCGCTTGCTCCACCACATGCTCGCCGTCCGCAAAGAGGACGACGTCGCGGCTCACGCGATCCGGAGCCGCCGTCAGGAGAGCGTCGAAGTACTTCTCCTTCAGGTCTGCCAGTCCCGTTAGCCGCTGGCCTCCGGGCGCCTCGTAGACGACATCCTCGGTGTAGAGCGTGGTCCACGCCTCGCGATCGCCGGCGTTCCAGTACTCGATTGCCTGCTCGAGCACGCGCCTCGCTTCGCTCATGGCGACCTCCTCTGGTTCGACGACCTGCAGAACCTACGCTTCTCAGGCAGCGGCCGGATGAGGGCCGCGGACCGCGCTCTCGGTTCGGTTACCGCCCGAGGCTGCGCCGGTCGTCGCGGGCGATGGCCGACTGCAGCGCCGGCGAGGCCGCGGCAGCGCGACGCGGCACGGGCCTCAGTGGCCGTGACCCTGTCCGTGCGAGTGGCCTTGGCCGTGGGACTCCCCGTGCGAGTCGTGTTCTTCCTGGCCGTGGGCTCGCTCTGGCGGCCGATTCCGTGGACCGTGGCGAGGCCGCGGAGCCTCAGCCTTGCGAGCCAGTCCGGGAGGGGTGTGATGCCGGTGGCCGGGCGGCGTGCTGGGCGGGCCGTGGTGGATGTGTCCGAGCGCACGAGCGTGCGCAGGCGGGCCGTGGTGGATGTGTCCAAGAGCGCGGGCGTGCGCGGGCGGGCCGTGCTGCGGATGCGATGGCGGGAGCGCGTGCAGCTTTCCGTGCGCTTCATGCCCGAGCGCAAGGCCAGGCGGATGAGGCTTCAAGTGCCCGAGTGCGCGTCCGGGGGAGGCAGGAGCCTTGGCCGCCGCATGTGGCGCAGGAATAGGAGCCACTGTCGGCTCGCCCGCACGGGGGGCGGCGCGCGGTGCCGGCTTCGGTGCCGGTCGGTTGTGGACGACCGCGCGGTGTTGGGAAACCGGTGTGAGCGGAGCCGCCGAACCGGCCGCGGCCGCGGGAGTAACAGCCGTCTGCGGCGTGCTGCGCGTCGCGGGCGGCGCGGCCGGGTGGTTGTGCGGGTGCGTCGTGCGCGCCGGAGCGGTCACCACCACACTCTCGGGCGGCGGCGAGCTGAGGTGAGATCCCGAGCCGACCGACGGCAGCTGCACCGTCCCGTCGGGGAGCAGCGCCATCGCCGCCGCGGCGAGCAGCAGCGCAATCGCGGGCACCGCCATTCGTCGGGCGACACCCCACGCCGCGAGCCACTTCGTGCGTTCGTCGGCCGACACCGGCCCTCTCCCTCCCCTTCCTGGACGGCCTCACCGCCTAGGGCTGAGAGATACAAGAAATCGGTTCGCTCGGCAACCCGCGTTCGGGGTGACCTTCGCTGTCTCTCGGGAATCATTAGCGACAATTCGCACTGAGGTGGCCGAACCGATTCGCTGCTGGCCGACGACCGACCCCGCGTACATCGCGTACCACGATGAGGAGTGGGGGCGGCCGGTGCGCGACGAGGGCGGCCTGTACGAGCGCCTGTGCCTCGAGGGCTTTCAAGCGGGGCTCGCCTGGATCACGGTCCTCCGCAAGCGCGAGGCGTTCCGGCGCGCCTTCGTCGGCTTCGATCCCGAGCGGGTTGCGCGCTTCGGCGAGCGTGACGTCGAGCGGCTTCTCGGCGACGCGGGGATCATCCGGCACCGCGGCAAGATCGAGGCGACGATCGCCAACGCGCGCGCGACGCTCGGGCTGCGCGAGGCCGGAACGCCGCTCGACGAGCTCATGTGGGAGTACCGCGACGCGCCGGACGGGAAGGAGCTTTCGCGGAGGTTGAAGGCTGCCGGGTTTCGCTTCGTCGGCCCGACGACCGTTTACTCGTCCCTGGAGGCCTGCGGGATCGTGAACGGTCACCGTCCGGACTGCTGGGTACGCGACGCGGTCGAGGCCGAGCGCTAGCGCTCGAGGATCTCTTTCAGCCGCTCGAAGTCCTTGCGGAACTGCCTCTCGGCGCGACGAGCGAGGAGCCCTGCGGCAAACCCGGGGACGTCCCCCTCGGCGGTGACGGTCAGCCGTGTTCCGCCGTCGGCGGGCTCGAGCTCGTGGCGGACCGTGAACGGCACCGGGCTGTCCAGCGCGTGCAGTGTGAACAGGCGCGGTTCCTCCCGCTCGACGATCTCGAGCTTCGTGTTGAGCTCACGCCCGAGCAGCGAGCGCGCCTCCTCGATCCGCCCGTCGCGCAGCGTCGCGCTCTTCACTCCCGCCTGCCAGTGGGGCAAGTTCGAGACGTCGGTGAGGTAGGCGAAGACGTCTGCCGGCGCCCGCGCGATCTCGATGGTCAGCTCGGCGCGCACGAGGTCCACGATAGTTTCCGGCCGATGCTCGACGACCGGATACGTGCCGTCCTCGAGCGCCTCGAGCGCGAGGACGCCGCCGAGCGGGAGCGCGGTCTCCCGCCCGAGCAGCGCTCGCGCCAGGTCGAACCGACGACCGGCCGCTTTCTGTTCTCCCTCGTCGCGCCGCAGACCGACTGCGAGGTGCTCGAGCTCGGCGGCTCGCGCGGTTACTCCTCGATCTGGCTCGCCGCGGGCGTTCGTCACCTGGGCGGCCGAGTCCTGTCGCTCGAGCACGATCCGGCGAAGATCGAGGCGTGGCGCCGCAACGTCGAGGAGGCCGGACTCACGGAGTGGGCCGAGCTTGTCGAGGGTGACGCCTTCGAGCGGCTGCCCCGGATCGACGACGTGTTCGACGTCGTGTTCCTCGACGCCGAGAAGGACGACTACGAGGAGCTGTTCCGGCTCGCGCGGGAGAGGGTCGAGCCGGGCGCGCTCATCGTCGCGGACAACGTCCTCTCGCATCCGGATCCGCTCGCGCAGTACTCGGCCGCCCGGCAGGCCGACCCCGCGCTCCTGAGCGTCACCGTCCCGCTCGACCGCGGGCTCGAGTTGAGCGTGGTGTTGCGGTAGCCGCGTCGTCGGCTACATTGCAGGTACCGCGGAAAGGAGGTGGTCCGAGAGTGATTTCAGACAGTACGGGCAGTGGAGGTACCAGCGGGTAGAGGTGCCGTCCCCGGACCTACGGGGAACCGCCTAGCCAGCGTGGGGGACATCGCGTTCCGCGCCGCCCGGTCTCACTACCAAGACCGGAGCTGGAAAGCGCCTCTGCCACTACGCGCTGGTTACTGAATGAGAAGGGGCCGCCGACGGCGGCCCCTTCTCATTTGCTCAGGCAGCGACTCGCTCGGGAACCGCGACGGCTTCCGAGGCGAGAGTGGTCAGGTGCAGCCGGAGCTGTTCGAAGACTTCTCCGTCGAGGAGCCGTCCCTTGAGGCCGAACCGCTCGTGCGCGCGTGCGACCGGGATCTCGGTCCCGACGACGCGGGCGCCGGCGATGCCGAGGATCCGCTTCAGGTCCTGCTGGGCCCAGAGGGCGCCGAACTGGCCGGTGCTCGCGCCGACGACGGCGACGGTCTTGTTCCGCAGCACGCCTTCGAGATTCGGCCGAGACGCCCAGTCGATCGCATTTTTGAGGCCGCCCGGCACCGAGCCGTTGTACTCGGGCGTCGCAAAGAGGATCGCGTCGGCGGCGTCCCAGTCGTCGCGCAGCCGGCGCACCGACTCGGGGGGGTCCAGCTCGAGCTCCTCGTCGTAGAGCGGAAGGTCGGCGAGACCCTCCCAGAGCTCGAGCTCCACGCCGTCGGGCGCGGCCTCGATCGCAGCCCGCAGGAGGCTCGTGTTGTACGAGCTCTCCCGCAGGCTGCCGGAGACGGCGAGGATCCGCATCGTCAGCCCGCCTGCCTCACGAGCGCGAGTTCCGCCTTGATGGCGACGTCGTCACCGAGGTAGTCGCCACCGCCCTGGTTGGGAGCGTTCCAGCTGACGCCGAACTCGTTGCGGTCGACGGTCGCCTCGAGGGTGATACCGACGCGCTCGCGTCCGAAGGGGTCGACATTCGGCTCCGAGATGCTCGCCGCGATTGTGACCGGGCGCGTGACGCCCTTGATCGTCAGCTCACCGTGCTCGAAGTCGCTTGTCCGGAACGAGATCTCCGGGAACCGCTCGGCGTCGAAGAAGTCGGGGGACTGGAGGTGGCCGTTGAGCTGCTCGTCCTTGACGTCGACGCTGGCGACCTTGGCGGCGCCTTCGAGGGCGCCGTTCTCGAGCGTGACCGTGTAGTCATGGAAGCCGCCGCGGAACGTGTTCGTCCCGGCATAGGCGACCTCGAACGAGATGTGGGAGTGAACCGGGTCGGCGCTCCAACTTCCAGTGGGCGCGGACTTCGGAGTGGTAAGGGTGGACATCGATGCACGCTCCTTCTATACTTGAGGTCGCAAGGACTATAGCGAGAAAAGATTGTCTAGTCAAGTATTGAGGACACAAGTAGTGCCGTCGCCGGAGTCGGGCCTCCCGGATACCGCGTGGATCCGGTTCCTACGCGCGCACGCGGCGCTGACGCGGGAGCTCTCGTCGCGCCTCGAGGCGGTCCACGAGCTCACGCTGAGCGACTTCGACGTGCTCGTGCAGCTCTATTACGCGGAGGGACGCCGGATGCGCCGGATCGACCTCGCGCGCTCGGTGCTGTTGACGGCCTCCGGCATCACCCGCCTGCTCGACGGGCTCGAGTCCTCGGGTCTGGTCGCCAAAGAGCGCTGCGACTCCGACGCGCGCGTGACCTATGCCGTGCTGACGGTCGCCGGCGTGAAGAAGATCGAGGAGGCGCGGGAGTCGCACCTCGGCGACATCGAGGAGCTGTTCGGCTCGCGGTTCTCGCCGGAGGAGCGCGATCAGCTCGCCGAGCTCCTCGGGCGCCTCCCGCTGGCTCACACGGCGGAGCCGTGCTCCACGTGACGCACGCGTTCTCCTCCCTCGGCGAGCTCGGCGACGGCTACGGCTTCCGCAAGATCAGGAAGGCCCTCGGCGTCGAGGCGTTCGGCGTCAACGCGATCGTCTTTCCGCCGCACTACGAGGGCCCCGAGCACTTCCACGACACGCAGGACGAGCTCTACTTCGTGCACAGGGGCCGCATCCGCGTCGACGTCGACGGCGAATCGCGGGAGCTCGGCGAAGGCGGCCTCTTCCACGCGAGCTCGACGACGCCGCGGCGCATCTCCAACGCGGGCGAGGAGGACGCGATCGTGTTCGTCGTGGGCGGCAAGCACGGCTACGTCGAGCGGGACGGTCACCTCGTGAACGAGGAGATCGACCTGCCGCGCCGGCAAGGCCTCAGCTAGAGAACCGCAACCGTCCGGATCTCGCCGCGCTCCCCGATGCGCGGGAGACGCTCGGGTACCTCGTCGAGCGAGATCGTGCTCGTCACGAAGCGGGCCAGGTCGATCCGGCCGTCGAGGGCCGCCTGCGCGAGGAAGGGGAAGTCCTCCTGCGGGATCGTGTCGCCGCCGTGGGTGACCGCGACGGCGACCTTCGGATCGAAGACGTCGGCCACGAGGTCCACGTCGAGCTTCGCGCCGGGGAACGGCAAGCCGACGAGGGTCGCCGTTCCCGCATAGGCGCACATCCGGATCGCCTGCGCGAGCCCGCTCGAGGCTCCGATGGCTGTGAAGGCGAACTCGACTCCCCGGCCGCTGGTCAGGTCGCGAACCGTCTCGACTGGGTCGACCGCGGAGGCGTCCACGACGTCGGTCGCTCCGAGAGCGCGCGCGTGGTCGAGCTTATCGGGGGCGACGTCGACGGCGACGATCTGTTGCGCGCCGCGCAGCACGGCACCCTGGACGACGGCGAGCCCGACGCCGCCGCAGCCGATCACCGCCACGGAGGAGCCCTCCTGCACCGGTGTGGTCCACAGCGCAGCTCCCGCGCCCGTTGAGAACCCGCAGGCGAGCAGCGCTGCCTGCTCGACCGGCAGCTCCTCGGGCACCTTCACGGCGCACGCCTCGTGCACGACGGCGTGGTCCGCGAACGTGCCGCACCGCAACACCGGTGTCAGTAGGGCTCCGTCGACAGCCCGGTGGAGCCGGCGCTTCGCCCGCAGCTGCTTGGAGCAGCGACGCGGATCGCCGCGCCCGCATTGCGGGCACTCGCCGCACGGGGCGCGCCAGGCGATGACGACTCGGTCCCCCGGCGCCACCGTGGTCACGTCGCTCCCGGCCGCCTCGACCACGCCGGCGCCCTCGTGCCCGAGCAGGATCGGGAACCGGTCGCCGCGGCCCTTCGTCTCGACGACGTGGAGGTCCGAGTGGCAGAGGCCGCAGGCGAGGACGCGGACGAGGACCTCGCGGGGGCCGGGCGGGTCGACGGTCAGCCCCTCGACCGCCGGGGCCGCGTCGGGCTCCGCGTAGACGACCCCGCGTGTCACGTAGCCCGGCGCAGCTGCTCGTCGAGCGGCACGAGCGGGAGCTTGAAGGTCTCCACAGCGCTCTGGTCGGTGACGACATTGTCGCCGAGCTCGAGCATCGTGAGCTGGTCGCGCGTCACGGGAGCGCCGGGTAGGCGCTCGGTCACGGTGGCCTGCGTGCGCATCAGACCCACAGGGACGTGTACCGAGGGACGGCGCACGCCGAGCGTGCGCTTCAGGCGGTCCCAGAACTCGTTCCAGCTCACAGCGTCGGGGCCGCCGAGCTCGAAGGTCCGGTTCGTGGCAGCAGGGTCGTCGATCGCGCGGGCGTAGTACTCCGCCAGATCCTCGACCCAGATCGGCTGGAGCCGCTGCCGCCCCGAGCCGATGACCGGCGTCACCGGCGCGAAGCGCGCCAGGCGGATGAAGGTCGGAAGCACGCCGCCCTCGCGGCCGAAGACGAAGCTGGGACGGAAGATGACGTGGTCGAGCCGCGACTCGCGCACGGCCCGTTCCATCTCCCACTTCGCGGCGTAGTACGGCACCGCGTCCTTCGAGCGCTCGTCGAGCCCGAGCGCGCTCGCGAGCACGAACCTTTGCACGCCTGCGCTCTCCGCGGCCGCGACGACGTTGCGCGTCCCCTCCACCATCACACGCTCGAAGTCCTCCGGCCGGCCCTTGATGATCGCGACGAGGTGGACGACCGCGTCCACTCCTTTGCAGGCGGCGAGGAGGGAGGCGGGATCGGTCACGTCCCCACCGACGAGCTCGGCTCCCCAGGCGGCGAGCCGCGTGGCGCGCGAGGGGTTCCGCACCAGCGCCCGCACCGGGATCTCACGCGCGCGCAGCGTGTGCACGACGTGCGGCCCGATGAACCCCGTACCGCCGGTGACGAGGACCGTCACGAGCCCTCGAAGTTCTGCCAGTAGCGGCTCGCCGTCGGCCCGCGCTGGCCCTTGTACTTCGAGCCGATGGCCTCGGAGCCGTACGGCGTCGCAGCCGGCTCGGTCATCTGCATGAACGAGATCTGCCCGATCTTCATCGCCGGATAGATCGTGATCGGCAGGTTGGCGACGTTCGAGAGCTCGAGCGTCACGTGGCCGTTCCAACCCGGGTCGATGAAGCCCGCGGTCGAGTGGATGAGGAGGCCGAGCCGCCCGAGGCTCGACTTGCCCTCGAGGCGCGCCACGAGGTCGTCGGGCAGCCGGATCCGCTCGAGGGTCGAGCCGAGCACGAACTCGCCGGGATGGAGGACGAAGGGCTGCTCCTCCTCGACCTCCACCAGCTCGGTCAGCTCGCCCTGCTCGACCTTGACGTCGATGAACGGGTAGCGGTTGTTGTGAAAGACCCGGAAGAAGCGGTCGACGCGCACGTCCACGCTCGACGGCTGCAGCAACGCCTCGTCGTAGGGGTCGATCTCGATCCTCCCCTGGCCGAGCAGGCGGGCGATCGTCGCGTCGGAGAGCACCATTGGAGCGATTCTTACCGCGATTCCCCGTCGGGCGGAGTGGCTATCGTGACCATATGGCCGTCGCGCACGCAATCGAGCTTCGCACCGAGATCCCGGGGCCCCGCTCCCGCGAGATCATCGAGCGCAAGGAGCGGGTCGTCGCCGATCCCCTCGGCCTCTACCTGCCGATCATGATCGCCGAGGGCCGCGGCGCGACCGTCATCGACGTCGACGGCAACAGCTTCGTGGACTTCACCGGCGGCGTCGGCTGCCTCAACGTCGGTCACGCCCACCCGCGCGTCGTCGCAGCGGTGCAGGAGCAGGCCGCGCGCTTCTTCCACACCGACTTCACGATCGTTCCCTACGAGATCTACGTCGACTATGCCGAGCGGCTGACGGCGCTCGCGCCGTTCGCGGGCCCGACCAAGGCTGCGTTCTTCAACGCGGGGACCGAGGCCGTCGAGAACGCGGTCAAGTTCGCGCGCGGCTACACGCGCCGGCCGGCGGTGATCGGCTTCGAGGGCGGCTTCCACGGACGCACGCTCCTCTCGCTCACGCTCACGTCCAAGACGCATCCGTACAAGGCGGGGCTCGGGCCGTTCGCTCCCGAGGTCTACCGCGTCCCGTTCCCGGACGAGTACCGCGGGATCACCGGGCGCGACGCGCTCGACGCAGCCGAGCGTGCCCTCTCGACGCAGGTTGCGGCCGAGACGGTCGCGGCGGTCGTCGTCGAGCCGGTGCAGGGCGAGGCCGGCTTCATCCCCGCTCCGCAGGAGTTCATGGAGGGGCTGCGCGCGATCTGCGACCGCGAGGGGATCCTGCTGGTCGTCGATGAGGTGCAGACCGGCTTCGGGCGGACCGGACGGATGTTCGCGATCGAGCACTACGGCGTCGAGCCCGATCTGATGACCGTCGCGAAGTCGATCGCCGGCGGGCTGCCGCTGTCGGGCGTCGTCGGCAAGGCGGAGATCATGGACGCGCTGTGGGACAACGCGGTCGGCGGCACGTACGTCGGGAACCCCGTCGCGCTCGCGGCCGCTTCCGCGGTGCTCGACGTGTTCGAGGAGGAGAGGCTGGTCGAGCGGGCGCGGCTGATCGGGGACACGATCCGGTCGCGCATGCTCAGGTGGCAGGAGCGGTTCGACGCGATCGGCGACGTCCGGGGCATCGGCGCGATGCTCGCGGTCGAGTACGTCGAGGACCGCGAGACGAAGGAGCCTGCGCCGGGCATCGCCTCGCGCGTGGCCGAGGAGGCCGCCAGGCGGGGGCTGTTGCTCCTCAAGGCCGGCGTCCACTCGAACTGCAACCGTGTCCTCTGCCCGCTCGTCATCACGGACACCGAGCTCGAGGACGGGCTCGGGGCGTGGGAGGAGGCGCTGGAAGCCGTCCTGGCGTAGCCGCGCCCGGTCTTTCCCGCCGTGTCACGGCCTCCGCAGCCTGGTGACCTGATCGCCGATCGCTACGAGCTCGAGGAGCTCGTGGGCACGGGCGGCATGTCGAGCGTCTTCCGCGCGCACGATCGCCAGCTCGAGCGGCGCGTCGCGATCAAGATCCTCCACGAGCACTACGCGGATGATCCGGAGTACCTCGAGCGCTTCCGCCGCGAGGCGCGAGCGGTCGCGAAGCTGTCCCACCCGAACATCGTCACGGTCATCGACCGGGGGGATGACGACGGCCGGCAGTACATCGTCTTCGAGCACGTGGACGGCGAGAACCTGAAGGAGCTCGTCCTGCGCTCGGGGCGGTTGTCGGTCCGGCGGGCGCTCGAGCTCGCGCTCTCGGTCGCGGATGGGCTCGCCTTCGCCCATGACCGCGGGCTCGTGCACCGGGACGTCAAGCCGCAGAACGTTCTCCTCAGCAGCGAGGGCGAGGTGAAGGTGACCGACTTCGGGATCGCCCGCTCGCTCCACATGGAGCACGGCGTCACGCAGACGGGCACCGTGCTCGGCACCGGGGAGTACCTCGCGCCCGAGCAGGCGAGCGGGAAGCCGGTCTCGCCCGCGACCGACGTCTACTCGCTCGGCGTCGTCCTCTGGGAGCTGCTCGCGGGTGACGTCCCGTTCGTCGGCGACAACTTCGTCGCGGTCGCGCTGCGCCACGTCAACGAGCCGCCACCGCCCCTGCGCGAGCGGCGACCGGACGTGTCGCCGAGGCTCGACTCGGCCGTCCAGCGCGCGCTGGCGAAGGATCCGGCGCGCCGCTTTCCCTCCATGACCGCCTTCGCGAAGGAGCTGCGTGCGTGCCTTGCGGAGGCGGATGGGGAGGCTGCGCCGCCGCCTCCGGAAGACGACCTCGCCATGACGGTCGTCACGCCTCCGGCGCCTGCCCCCGCCCGCGAACCTGCGCGGCGCCGGTCGCGGCCTCCCGGGCGTCGTCGGCGACGGCCGCTCGCGTACGTCTTGCTCGCGCTCGCCGTCGCCGGCGCTGCGTTCGCAGCCGTCCTGCTGCTCGGCGGGGGAGGCCACGGCCAAGGCGGCTCGGGCGGCGGAGGCGGCTCGGGGGCGACCGTCCAGCTGCAGGGCGTCGGTAACGCGTACTCGAACCCGGATCACCCGGACACGCATGCTGACACGGCCCCACGGGCGACGGACGGATCCGCGGCGACCTATTGGTTCACGCAGACGTACGGTGACCAGACGTTCGGTGGGCTTCTGACGGGGCTCGGCCTCGTCCTCGATGCGGGCAGTCCCGTCAAGCTCACCCACGTGACGGTGACGACGCCGACGCCGGGTTTCACAGCCGAGATCCAGTCGGGCGCCTCGGCGACGGGCCCCTTCGTCACCGACTCGTCCTCGCAGACGGTCAACCGCACGACGACCTTCACCCTGGACGGGAAGACCGCGCAGTACTACGTCGTCTGGATCACGCAGCTGCCGCCGCAGCGGTATGCGCAGATCTCCGAGGTCACCGCGAAGAGCTAGTACTCGAGCTTCGAGCGGCGCTCGTGCCGTTCGAGCGCGAGCTCGACCAGCCGGTCGAGCGCCTCCGCGTAACCGAGGCCGGACGCCTCGAAGAGCCGTGCCCAGACGCTCGTCGCGGTGAAGCCCGGCATCGTGTTGAGCTCGTTGAGGACGACTTCTCCGTCGAACTCGCGGACGAAGAAGTCGACGCGCGCCAGGCCCTCGCATTCGCTCGCGACGAAGGACTCGACGGCACGGCGCTGCAGCAGCTCGACCGTCTCCTGCGCGAGGCCGGGCGGCGGGACGAGGAGCTCCATCCCGCCCTCGTCGTACTTCGACGCGAAGTCGTACCACTCGTGCTCGAGCGTGTCGATCTGGCCGGGCAGCGAGGCGATCGGCGGTGGGACGCGGTTGCCGAGGACGCCCACCTCCACCTCCGTCCCCGCGACGAACTCCTCCACCAGCACCTTCTCGTCGTGCCGGAAGGCAAGCTCGACGGCCGGCGCGAGCTCGTCCTCCGAGTGCACCTTCGAGATGCCCACCGAGGAGCCGAGCCGCGCGGGCTTGACGAACACGGGATAGCCGAACGGGTTTTCGACCGCGTCCCCGAGCCGGATCGCGTGGTGCGCCGCCACCGGGATGCCGCTGTCGCGCATGACCTTCTTGAACAGGTCCTTGTCCATCGCGAGCGCGGAGGCCGCGACCCCGGCGCCGACGTAGGGGACGTCGGCGAGCTCGAGCAGCCCCTGCACCGTCCCGTCCTCCCCGAAGGGGCCGTGCAGGATCGGGAGCACGACGTCGACGACACCGAGTGTCTCGAGCGTCCCGCGCTCCGCCCGAACGGGCAGAGTCTCGGCCGGACCCGTCTCGGTGTCTGTCACCTGGACAGGTCCGGAATCGCCACCGCTTTCGAGCGCCCAGCGTCCGTCGCGGCCGATTGCGACCTCGGCGACCTCGTACCGCTCCGGGTCGAGGGCCGCGGCGACCGATCGCGCCGACGCCAGAGAGATGTCGTGCTCGCTCGAGCGGCCGCCCGCGAGGATGGCCACGCGAAGACGGCGCGAGCTCAAGGGGTCGTGGTCGTCGTCGGCGGCGGTTGTGGCGGCCCCGGCGAGTGCTGGCCGATCACGATCGTCACCTGCGAGCCCTTCGTCGCCGTGGAGTTGCCGGCCGGATTTTGGGACTGGACGATGTTGTCCTGGTCTGCGCCGGTGTTCTGATACTGCTGGTTCACCTGGAAGCCGGCGGCCTGGAGGGTCTGCACCGCCTGCTGCGAGGTGTAGCCGACGACGTCGGGCACGGTGACCTGCGGCGGGCCGTTGGAGACCTGGACGGTCACGCTCGTGCTTTTCGTCGCCGACGTGCCCGGCACCGGGCTCTGGGAGATCACCTGGTTCGCCGGCGCGGTGCTGTTGTTGACGTACTTCGGATTGGCGTTGAACCCGACCTTGTTGAGCGTCGAGATGGCGTCCTGGAGGCTGAGCCCCACGACGCTCGGGACCGTGCCCGTGGCCGGGCCGCTCATCACGTTCACGCGCACCTTCGAACCCTTCGGCACGGACTCGCCGGCCGCCGGGTCGGTCGCCGTCACCTGATCCTTCGTGTCACCCGGGACGATGTGTCGCTCGGGTTGCAGTCCTGCGTTGACGAGCGTCTGTTGCGCCGTCGGCCACGATTGACCCTTGACGTCGGGGACGCTCACTTTCGGCGGCCCCGTCGAGACCCAGATCGTGACCGTTCCGTTCTTGTCGATCTTCGAGCCCGGGTCGGGATCCTGCTTGAAGACCTTGCCCCGGTCGACCTTCTCGTTCGAGGCTTTGTTCACCGCCGGCTGAAGGTTCGCCGCCTTGATCTGCTGCTCGGCGTTCTTCTGCGTCTCGCCGACGTAGTTGTTGACCACAACCTGCGGCGCGCCGGACAGCTCCTGCCAGACGAAGAAGCCCGCGATGATGGCTGCGATGACGAAGCCGACGGCGACGAGCCACGGCCAGAGGGGACGGTCCTGCCCGCGCTCCTCGTACACCTCCTCTTCCGCCACCAGCGGCGGCACGCCGCCGGCAGCCGGTGCGGGAGGTGCGATCATCGTCGCGGCAGTCGCCGACGCCGCCGTGGCCGCCGCCGCCGCAGCCGCCGGTCGGCGCAGCACCTGCGTCGCGGTGTCGACCGTCGCCGCCGAGACGCGCGCACCGCGCGCGACGCGCTCGAGATCCGCCTCCATCTCGTCCGCGCTCTGGTAGCGGTCGTCCGGGTTCTTGGCGAGAGCCCTGAGGACGACCATGTCGAGCTCCGGCGGGATGTCGGGTCGCAGCTTGGAGGGCGGCTTCGGCGCGTTCGAGAGGTGCTTCATCGCGATCTCGACGGGCGTGTCGCCGTCGAACGGCGTCTTGCCGGTCAGCAGCTCGTACAGGACGATGCCGAGCGAGTAGAGGTCCGAGCGCGGGTCGACCTCGCCGCCGCGGGCCTGCTCGGGGGAGAGGTACTGGGCCGTCCCGACGATCGAGCCCGTCTCGGTCATCTGGCTCGTGCCGGCCCGCGCGATGCCGAAGTCCGTCACCTTCACCCGTCCCTCGGCGTCGACGAGGACGTTGTGCGGCTTGATGTCGCGGTGCACGATGCCGTGCCGGTGCGCGAAGCGCAGCGCCGAGAGGATCTGGCGCGCGTACTCGATCGCGACGTTGATCGGCGCCGCGCCGCGGCTGACGATCAGCTCCTTGAGCGTCCGGCCGTCGAGGAACTCCATCGCGATGTAGTAGGTGTCCTCGGCGTTGCCGCGGTCGTAGATCGAGACGATGTTGGGATGGTTGAGCGCGGCGGCGTTCTTCGCCTCGCGGCGGAAGCGCTCGATGAACTGCGCGTCGTTCGCGTGGCGCCCGTTGAGGATCTTGATCGCGACGCGGCGCCCGAGCTCCTGGTCCTCGGCGAGGTACACGTCCGCCATCCCCCCGGCGCCGAGCTTGCGCTGGATCCGGTAGCGCCCGTCGAAGAGCGTGTCGATGAGGGAGTCGCTTACCGCCACGGCCGCCTAAAGGGTAGAGACATGGTCAGCGAACCAACAGCTTTTCGAGGATTTCCTTGGCGATCGGAGCCGAGATCGAGGCGCCGAAGCCGTTCGGCTGCTTCGCGACGACGACCGCGACGACGTAGCGCGGATTGTCGGCCGGCGCGAAGGCGACGAACCACGCGTCGTAGACGCTCCCGAGGCCGAGCTCCGCTGTGCCCGTCTTGCCGGCGACCTTGAGGCCGGCGGGGAACCCGACGCTCGCGGCCGTCCCGCCCTGGACGACGAGCTGCATCATCTGGTTCAGCTCGGCGGCCGTCTGCGGCTTGATGGCCTGGCCGAGCGTCTGCGGCGCCGTCTTCGTCACCGTCGAGCCGTCTGCGGCGACGACCTTCTGCAGGAGATACGGCTTCGGCACGACTCCCTTGTTGGCGATCGTGGCTCCGACGAGCGCCATCTGGAGGGGGGTCGCGAGCATGTTGTACTGCCCGAACGCGAGGCGGCCGGAGTCGATCTGGGAGTTGCTCGTGGGAGTCCAGAGCTTTCCGTTCTTGTACAGGCCGGATGCGTTGATCGTGTCCGGGGGTGTCTCGAGCGGCGGCGGCGAGTAGAAGCCGAACCGCTTCGCGTAGTCGAGGATCTTCAACCCGCCGATGTGCTTGCCCACGTTGCAGAAGACGGAGTTGATGGAGTGCTCGAAGCCCTGCGCGAGCGAGACGTTGCCGAATGCCTCGGGCCCGTTCTGGTCGGGGTTGCCCGCGTTCGAGACGCGCTGGCCGTACTCGATGCAGTAGCCGGGGTCGGAGAAGGGAGAGCTCGGCGTATAGGCGCCCGAGTCGAGCGCGGCCGCGGCCGTCACCATCTTGAAGGTCGAGCCCGGCGGATAGAGGCCCAGCGTCGCGTTGTTCTGCAGCGCAGATGCGTCGCCGCAGGTTCCCTGGATCTTGCGGACCTTGTTGAAGCCGGTCCGCTGCAGCATGAGGTTCGCGTTGTAGGTGGGGGACGACGCCATCGCGACGACCGCGCCCGTCTTCGTGTCGAGCACGACGACCGCGCCACAGCGTGTGCCGAGCTGCTGCTGCGCGAGCCGCTGGATGTCGGGGCGCAGCGTGAGGACGACGTCGTCCCCGTGCACCGTCTGGCCGCCGAGCTTGTCGAGCTCCTGTGTGAACGTGTTGGTGAGGTTCGTGTTCGCGCCGGTCAGGTAGTCGTCGAGCGTCTGCTCGAGCCCGGTCGTCGTCCCCACGTTGGTCGCGTACCCGATCAACTGCGGCGCGAGGTCGTTCTGCGGGTAGTGCCGCGTGTAGATCGTGAGGCCGTGCTTGCGGCTCTTGCGGCTGGTCGCGAGGACGGTGCCGTCGGCGGCGATGATCTTGCCGCGGTCGACGGTCAGCCGCTCGATGAGCTTGATCGAGTTGTCCTTCCGGGCCGCGAGGTCCGCCTTGGCCCACATCTGCCAGTACGTGGTCGACCCGATCAGGACGGCCAGCAGCACGAGCGCGAAGACCGAGACGTGCCTCAGCTGCTTGTTCACGCCGTGGCCAGCTCCCGGTTGGCGCGGTTCGAGATCAGAAGCAGGCCCGCAACGAGCAGGAAGTTCGCGAGGACGCTCGAGCCTCCATACGAGACGAAGGGGAGCGTGATGCCCGTCAGCGGGATGACGCGCGTGATCCCGCCGACGATGACGAACGCCTGGAATGCGAAGCCGAAGCTGAGGCCGGCGGCGAGGAGCTTCGAAAAGCCGTCGGTCGCGGTCAGCGCGATCTGGAAGCCGCGGAGCACGAAGGCCATGTAGAGGAGCAGGATCGCGGCCGCACCGACCAGGCCGAGCTCCTGGGCGAGGGCGGAGTAGATGAAGTCCGTGTTCAGGTCGGGCACGACCTGTTGCCCGGTCGGCGTTCTCACGATTCCGTGGCCGAGGCCGGTGCCGCCGAAGCCGCCGTGCGCGATCGAGTACAGCGACTGCAGGATCTGGAAGCCGGTCGTGTGCTCGTGTTTATAGGGGTCGAGCCAGACATCGACTCGGTCCCGCACGTGGGGCGTGACGCGCGAGACCAAGAGTGCGCCGACCAGGAAGAGCCCGAGCGCGCCGGCGACGAACGACAGCCGCGCTGTAGCCACGTACAGCATCGCGAGGAAGATCCCGTAGTAGAGGAGTGCACTGCCGAGATCGTTGGTGACGAACAGAAGAAGCATCGCGGCGCCCCAGATCACGACCAGCGGTCCCCAGTCCTTCAGTCTTCCTTGCGCCAGCACCTCGCGCTTCTCACGCAGGTACGCGGCGAGGAAGACGATGAGCGCGATCTTCCCCAGCTCGCCCGGCTGGATCTGGAGGGAGCCGACGTGGATCCAGAGGCGGGCTCCGTTGACCGACTCGCCGATCACGGGCAGGCGCGGCAGGAAGATGAGGAGGATCGCCGTGACCCCGAAGACGTACTTGTAGCGCTCCAGCACGCGGTAGTCCCGGTGCAGCCAGAAGAGTGTGGCCGCAAATACGCCCACGCCGATCACGATCCAGAGCCCCTGCCGGAAGGCGTCGCTGGGGCCGAGGCGGTAGATCTCCGTCAGGCCGATCGC
Organism: Actinomycetota bacterium; assembly: GCA_046731605.1. Taxonomy (GTDB): domain Bacteria; phylum Actinomycetota; class Thermoleophilia; order Gaiellales; family Gaiellaceae; genus Palsa-739. The sequence goes on from JBKPLL010000009.1 coordinate 26,186, forward strand.
GGTCAGGAGCGCGGCCATCGGCAGCAGGTACGGATCGGCGAGCGGAACGGTCAGCCGCGCGACGATGTGCGCGACGAGGTAGAGGCCGAAGAAGAAGACGGCGTAGCCGAGCGAGCCGCCCGAGATCTGCGACTCGAGCGCGATGTAGACCGTGGCGAAGCCGATCGCCGTCAGCGCGCCGACCGTGAGGAGTGCGGCCAGTTCGCGGTTGCGGAGCGTCATCGCGACAGCAACCAGATGACGAGGGCCGCCACGAGCGCGAGGACGACGACCCCGATCAGGACGACCCGCACCCGCGTCGGGTTCCCGACCGGACCTGCCGTTTCTTGCAACACAGTGTTACTTGCCTCGGTCTCGGCCTCACCCGGCGGAACGACCATCGTGTCACCGCCCGGGTCGGGCTCCGCATACTCGCGCGTCTGCTCGTCGGGCTCGTCCTCCGGATCCGGCAGCGCCGGCATCGCGACCGTGTCCTCGAGGCTCGGCGGGGGTTCGGTCGAGATGCGGAAGGCCACTGCAGTGATGTTGTCCTCCCCGCCGCCGCGGTTCGCTGCCGCCACGAGTGCCTTCACGGCCTGCTCGAGGTCGTCGCGATCCTGGTGGAGGAGCTCGAGGATCTCCTCGTCCTCGACCATGTCGCTGAGCCCGTCCGAGCAGATGAGGAAGACGTCGCCGTCCTCGGCCTCGATCGTGAAGCCGTCTACGTCGACGTCGGGATCCGTGCCCACGGCCCGGGTGATCACGCTCCGTTGCGGATGCACCTGTGCCTCCTCCTCCGACAGCTTCCCGCTCTTCAACAGCTCGTTCACAAGTGAGTGGTCCTCGGTCAGCTGCTCCATCTGCTCGCCGCGGACGAGGTAGGCGCGCGAGTCGCCGACGTGGCCGATCGCGACAGTCATGCCCTCGACGAGCGCGACTGTCATCGTCGTGCCCATGCCCGAGGCGGAGGGATCGGTCGAGGCCCGGTCGAAGATCCGGCGGTTCGCCTCCTGGATGAGCTCGTCGATCCGCTGCGTACCGTCGGGCGCGTCGGTGTTGCCGCCTTCGAGGGCCGAGGCGGCGAGCTGCGACGCGACCTCGCCCGCCTGGGCGCCACCCATCCCGTCGGCTACGGCGAAGAGCGGCGGCGCGACGACGTAGTTGTCCTCGTTGCGGCGGCGTCTGCGCCCCGTGTCGCTGGCCACGGCGTATGCGCCTACCGGCACGTCAGTCCTCCTCCACCACGAGGTCGGTCTCGCCGACGCGGAGGACATCGCCGGGGTCGAGCCGCTGCGCGCCCGCCACGCGCGAGCCGTTGACGTAGGTGCCGTTCGTGGAGTCCAGGTCCTGCACCCAGACGCCGTCTCCGCGAGGCTCGATTCGCGCGTGGCGCGCCGAGGCGAACTCGTCGCCGCTGAGCACGAGGTCGTTCTGGCCGGCGCGCCCAACGGTCACCGGTGCCGAATTGAGCGGGAACTCCGCCCCGTCTTCGAGGCTCGGGCTACGCCGGACGACCAGCCGCACCGACCGGGGCGCCTGCCTTCCCCGGCGGAGCCCGGCGGCCGCTGCGGCTGCGGGCGTGAGGATCATGCTGTCCTGGCTCGGCGCCTGCCGCTCGCTCCCCGCCGAGCGGATCACGCGAACGACGAAGAGGTACAGCAGGACGAGGAACGCGATCTTGAGCACGAGCAGCAGCTCCGCGACCCCCGTCGAGGCGACCATGGTCACTGCGCTCCTATTCCCGCTCGGTCGAGAAGGTGACCGTCGTCTCGCCGATCGTGAAGCGCGAGCCGTCGGCGAGCCGGACCCGCTGGACGCGCCGCCCGTCCACCTCCGTCCCGTTCGTGGAGCCGAGATCGACGAGCCAGAACGTCGAGCCCTCCTGCACGATCTCGGCGTGGCGGCGCGACACGTTCGGATCCTCGATCTGCACGTCGGCGTCGCGCGAGCGGCCGAGGACCGAGCGCTGCTGGTCGAGGACGCGCCGCCGGCCGCTCCAGCTCAGAACGGCCACCTCGCGCTCGACCCCGAGGTCGACCGCGGAGGCGGCCTCGGTCGGCTGGGTGCGCGGCTTGTAGACCATGGTCGCCCCCGGGGCCGGAACCTCCGCAGGCTCCTCCTCGCCGGGCTGCCGGCCGTACTGCGCCATCCGGGTGGCGATTCCGAACTCGCCGACGCCGAGGTCCTCGTCGGTCTCGAACAGGATCCGCGGCGGGGTGAGGAGCGCGTAGTTCTCGCGCAAGGCGTGCTCCGAGAGGTACTCCTCCAGCTCCGAGACGAGCGAGTTCTCGTAGCCCTCGAACTGCTCGCGGTCGCCGGGGGAGAGATAGATCGTGTACTCGTTCGGCACGTAGACGCGCGTCACCGACGTCGAGCGGTGCTCGTCCATCTCCTTGGCGAGCTTGCGGGCGAGCTCGACCGGCTGGACGTTCGTGCGGAAGGCACGGCCGAAGACGCCCTCGAAGACCCGCTCCAGTCTCTGCTCGATTCCGCGCAGCATTACGCCGCCGCGGAGGGTACCCCCACGACAGGAGCGCGAAGCGCTGTGACCGCTGCGATCGCCCATGCAGCGAGGAGAAGCGGCAGTGCTGCGGCGCTGGGCACAGCGGCGACGGTGAGCACGATCATCCCCGCGCCGAGGCCGGCCGCTGCCCAGCGGCCGCGGGGGCGCGCGTGGGGGAGGGCGAGCGCGACGAGCGCGAGGGCGCACGTCTCGAGCAGGAGCGCCGGGTGGGCTCCGGCCGCACGGGCGAGCGAGCCCGCGACGTCGAAGGGGTCCCGCGCGCCGGTGACT
>JBKPLL010000010.1:0-30495 GCA_046731605.1 Actinomycetota bacterium
AGCAATCACACCGCGATGGTGCGAAGTACAGGCTCAGAAGTCAAGCCGGACCCGAGCGCTGACACCCGCTGATCTCGCTGCCGGGCTCGAGCCCTCCTCGATGCTGTACAGCTCGAGCCGCCATCCCTCGTGCATCCCGCGTTCAGAAAGCCTTGGAGAGGGCATAGGCACCCGGTCCAAGGGGGTGTGCCTTGGATTGGGGCCGCAACGCAGCCTGCGGGTGTGCCCCGGCCCCTTTTCCCTCGGCCGCCGACGTGATGCATACAACGTTCGACTACAGAGGAAGGCCGCGGCCGATAATGGTCAGGACGAGGCACCGCGGCCGGGCCATTCGCGCCCACGGCAACGTCTATGCGCTTTCCTCGCGCGACCGCAGTTGGCTCCTGATGCCACGGCTCGAGAAAGCGGGTCAGGCGGCCTAGTCGAGCAGGGGCAGCGAGCGGACGTTCCGCCGAGGCTTGTATTCGCTCGGGTAGGCCGCCACCGCTCGGAGCGGAGCCAGATGGTCAGGAGTCTCGCGTGCTCCAGTATTGCTCCGCCTCGGCCTCCATGCGCTGGAGTCGCTCGTAGTAATCCGGGAATTCCTTCATGTGCGCGAGCGCGATCTTCCCGGTCACGATCGGGTCGTCGTGGGTGACGTCGGTCTGCGGATCGTGCGATCCGTGCTCGTACTCCACGTCCATCCCGAACCGAAACTGCTCGAGGTCGAAACGGTCCCAGTCGACTCCGATCTCGTCGCCGACGCGGCGTGCTTCCTCGCTCGTGGTCCGGTGTGTCTCTGTCACTTCTGGCCTCCTTGTGTCTCGCGGTCGAGTGCGCTGAACGAGCCGTTCTCGCAGGCGCACAGCCAGCGACCGCAATTCTCGACGACCGGCAGCGCCATTCCCAGCGCCGCGGTCTGGACTCGGCGCATCGAGCCGCCGTGCGTGACCACGAGCACACGACCGGTGCCCGGATGAAGCTCGGAGATCCGTTCCAGCGCGCGCAGCATCCGCTCCTGGTGTGCCTCGGTCGACTCGCCGGCGAACTCGGTGCGATCGCGCTCGACGGCTGTCAGGCCCTCCCAGGTACCCCAGTCTTTCTCGCGCAGGTCGGGGTCGAGCTCGACCGGCAGGCCGAGCCGCTCGCCGACGATCTCGGCCGTCTCGCGCGCGCGAGCAAGATCGCTGGAGTAGATCGCCTCGAGCTGTTCACCCTCGAGCTCCTCTGCGAGCTGCCGCGCCTGCCGGCGGCCGTAGCCGCTCAGCGGCCGGTCGGTCTGCCCCTGCAGGCGCCCCTCGGCGTTCCAGTCGGTCTCGCCGTGGCGAACAAGCAGAAGCGTGGTCACAACTGATTACGCTAGCCAGCCATGGACCTCGGGCTCGTCGACAGCGTCTGTCTCATCACCGGCTCGACCGGCGGCATCGGGCTCGAGACCGCGAAGCTGTTGCGCGCCGAGGGGGCGACCGTCGTGACCACGGGGCGCAGCGGCGGCGAGGTTCGCGCCGATCTCTCCCAGCCCGGCGAGCCGGAGCGCGTCGTGCGCGAGACGATCGAGCGGCACGGCCGTCTCGACGTGCTCGTGAACAACGTCGGCTACAGCGAGATCCGCACGCTCGAGGACGTGACCGACGAGATCTGGCAGGCCTCGTTCGAGCTCAACCTGCTCAGCGCAGTCCGAGCGACGAGGGCAGCGCTGCCCGGAATGCGCGAGCGAGGCGCGGGCACGATCGTGAACGTCTCCTCCACCGCGGCGAAGCGGCCGTCGACGGGCATGCCGGACTACTCCGTGATGAAAGCCGGGCTGTTGTCGTTCTCCCGTCTCGTCGCCGACCTGTACGCGAAGGACGGGATCCGGTGCAACGCCGTGACGCCTGGCCCGACGGCCACCGAGGCGTGGCTGGGAGAGGGCGGCCTCGCCGATCAGCAGGGCGAGCGCGAGGAGGTGCTCGCCAGAGTCGGAGCCGGACGCCCGCTCGGCCGGCTCGCGGAGCCGGCGGAGATCGCCGCCGTGATCGCGTTCCTCTGCTCGCCCCGCGCGAGCTACGTCACGGGCGCCGCCTGGAGTGCCGACGGCGGTACCGTGCCGATCATTCTCTGAAGAGCACGCTGATGCTTTCGCGGCCGTGGACGCGCTTGATCGCCTCCGCGAACAGCCCCGCCACCGACACGACCTCAACCTTCTCGCCGAGCGAGTGAGGCTGGTTCTCGACCGTGTCCGTGACGATCACACGCTCGATCGCGCTCGCGCCGAGCTTCGCCGCCGCGTCGCCCGAGAAGAGGCCGTGCGTCGCCGCAGCAATGACGGAGCGAGCGCCGCGCTCGACGAGCCGCTCGGCCGCTTCGACCAGGGTGCCACCCGACGCGACGAAATCGTCGACGAGCACCGCGTCTCGCCCCGCGACGTCGCCGAGCAGGCCGAAGACCTCGACCTCCTCGTCGTGGCCGGATCGCGTCTTGTCGGCCAAAGCGAAGCCGCCGCCGAGCCGGTGCGCGACGCGACGCGCCATCTTTGCGTAGCCGGAGTCGGGGGAGACGACGACGGGATCCGGCACACCGGTGCGGCGGATCGCCTCCACGAGGATCGGCATCGCGTAGAGATCGTCCACGGGGATGCGGAAGAAGCCCTGGATCTGCGGCGCGTGCAGATCCATCGTCACCACGCGGTCGGCGCCGGCGACCTCGATCGCGTCGGCCAGCACGCGCGCGCGGATCGAGACGCGCGGCTCGTCCTTCTTGTCACCCTTGCCGTAGCTGAAGTACGGCACGACGGCCGTGACCGAGGCCGCGCTTGCGCGCCGGCATGCGTCGAGCCAGAAAAGGAGCTCGACGACGTTGTCGTTCGTCGGGTAGATCGTCGATTGGACGACGTAGACGTCGCGGCCGCGGACGTTCTCGAGCAGGCGGACGAAGATCGTGCCCTCCGCGAAGCGCATCGTCTCGGCCGCGGCCGGTCGCACGCCGAGCTCCGCGCAGATCGCGGCGCCGAGCCTGGGGCTGCCCGAGCCGCAGACGACAACGGGCTGGTCGGCCGGACGGCGGCGCAGGCGCATCGGCGCAAGTATCCACGACCGTTCGGCCACTTCCCGCCCCTCCGGCAACCGGGCTAGATTGCCTCAGGGATGCCCGAGATCGCCGGAAAGGTCGCGGACGGCTTCGCGCAAGGAGTCCGCGAGCACGAGGAGCAGTGGCTCGCGCCGCTCGCCGTGCGCTCGTACGAGACGCGCGGGCGCGAGGCTCCCGAGGAGGAATGCGGCCTGCGCACGCCGTTCCAGCGCGACCGCGACCGCATCGTCCACTCGAAGGCCTTCCGGCGCCTGCGCCACAAGACGCAGGTCTTCGTCGATCCCGAGGGCGACCACTTCCGGACGCGCCTCACGCATACCCTGGAGGCGGCGGGCATCGCGCGCGGCGTGGCGCGGGCGTTGCGCCTGAACGAAGACCTGACCGAGGCGATCGCGGTGGGCCACGACGTCGGCCATCCCCCCTTCGGCCACGCGGGGGAGGAGGCGCTCGACGAGCTGCTGCGCGAGCGCGGTCTCGGCGGCTTCCGCCACAACGAGCACTCACTACGCGTTGTCGAGCGGCTCGAGCGCGACGGCCGCGGGCTCAACCTCACGTGGGAGGTGCGCGACGGCATCCTCAAGCACACGGGTCGCGTGGCGCCCGAGACGCTCGAGGGCCGCATTGTCCGGCTCGTCGACCGCTTCGCGTACATCAACCACGACATCGACGACGCGGTCCGCGCCGGCCACCTCGATCCCCTCGATCTGCCGGCCGAGCCGATCGCGCTACTCGGCGACACCGGCTCGCGCCGCATCGACACGCTCGTCCACGACGTGGTGGAGCACTCGGCGCGCGCGGGTGACATCGTCCAGAGCGACGAGATCGGCGAGGCGATGCTCGCCCTCCGTGCCTTCATGTTCGAGCGCGTGTACCACGCGCAGGATCACGGCCCGGCCAGGGTCGCCGTGCGGCGGATCTTCGGTGACCTCCTCGACGAGCGCGGGATGGACGCCGAGGCCGCCACCGACTACGTCGCCGGGATGACCGACCGCTTCGCACTCTCCTATGCGGCGGAGCTCGACTAGACCGTGGCGCGGATCAAGGACGAGTCGGTCGAGCGGGTCAAGTCGGCGATGGAGATCCTCCCCCTCGTGGAGGACGTCGTCCGCCTCCGCAAGGCGGGCAGCACGTACAAGGGGCTCTGTCCTTTCCACTCCGAGAGGACGCCGAGCTTCACCGTCTCGCCTGCTCGCGGCACGTTCAAGTGCTTCGGCTGCGGCGAGGGTGGTGACGCGATCACCTTTGTCGAGAAGAGTGAGAACGTCGACTTCGTCGGCGCGATCGAGCTGCTCGCCCGGCGCTTCGGCATCGAGCTCGAGTACGAAGAAGCGTCGCCCGAGCAAGAACAGCGGCGGCGGCGCGAGGAGCGGCTGCGGGCGCTGCTCGAGCGAGCCGCCGAGTTCTACGCGCGCGTGCTCTGGGAGTCCGACGCCGGCACGGGAGCGCGCGAGTACCTCGCCTCCCGTGGGTTCGGTGAGGAGGTCTGCCGCGAGTTCCGCCTCGGCTATGCGCCCGGCGCGGCACGGCTGGCTTCGCGGGCGCTGCAGGAGGGCTACACGCAGGACGAGTTGCGCGCGGTGGGGCTCGCGAACAGCCGCGGGAACGACTACTTCAACCGGCGCATCGTCTTCCCGCTCGCCGACGCGAAGGGCCGCGTGCGCGGCTTCCAGGCGAGGAAGTTGCACGATGACGACCCGCTGCAGGCGAAGTACGTCAACTCGCCGGAGGGTGAGCTCTTCCGCAAGGGCGATCTCCTCTACGGGCTCGACACGGCGCGCCAGGCGGTCGCGCGGGAAGACAGGGCCGTGGTGGTGGAGGGGAACACGGACGTGCTCGCGCTGCGCCAGGCCGGTTTCGCGCCGGTCGTCGCCTCGATGGGGACGGCGCTCACCGAGGCCCAGCTGCGCGAGCTCGCGCGACTGACGAAGCGTCTCTTCCTCTGCTTCGACGCCGACGCCGCCGGGCAGGAAGCGACGCTGCGCGGGATGGAGCTCGCGGTCGGTCAAGGCTTCGACGTCAAGATCGTCGCCCTCGAGCCGGGGACGGATCCGGCGGACGATCCGCAGGCTTTCGAGCGCCAGCTCGGGAGCCCGGTCAGCTATCCGGTGCACCGGGTCCGGCTGCTGCACGACCGGGCGCCCGATCGCAACGCTGCCTTCACTTCAATCGAGTCGTTCTTGCGCTCGCAACCGGACTCGCCGGAGCATCTCGATGCTCGGCGCCTTGCCACCGACCTGCTCGACCTGCCGCCCGAGACGCAGGCGGCGCTTGCACCTCGGACACGGTCGAGCGCGGCGGGCGTCATCTCGCCACGCCTGCTCGACGCCGGCCAGCGGCTCGAGCGCAGCGCTCTCGCCGGAGCCGCTGCTCACGAGTCGCTGCTCCCAGAGCTCGAGCGGCTCGGGCCGGAGCTGTTCGACGACGAGCTGCACCGGCGCGCCCGCGCAACCCTGCTGGGTCAGGAGCCGGCCGACGAGGAGCTGACGCCGCTGCTCGCCGAGCTCTACGCCCTCGGGGACGAGGAGGAGATCACGCTCGAGACGGGGAGCCAACTGTTGCTGAGACTCGAGGAGCGCGGGCTGCAGCGGGAGCTCGCAAGCGCCGACGACGACCGTCTCGTCGAGCTCCAGCAGGCGCTCGCGAAGCTCCGCGACGAGATCAGAGCATTCGCGTAACTAGAGAGGGCCGGCGCGACAGTGGCTGTGCCGCAGGGCCGCGCTGGGCGCTGCGACTCCTCGCTTCGCTTGTCGGCCGGCTTCGCCGGCTGCTGCGTCCTTACCTCGCGACGTCCATCGCGCCCCTGCAGCGAGCACCGTCACGCCGCCCCCTCCCGGCTACAATGGCCGCCGCCAATCCCCGGTAGCTCAATTGGCAGAGCATCCGGCTGTTAACCGGAGGGTTGTTGGTTCGAGTCCAACCCGGGGAGCTCAAGTGCGGCTCGGGCGCGGCGTTCGCCCGCGCACACGAGTCCGGCCTACGATGGTTGCCGGGACGCGATGAACCTCTTCGGCTTCTTTCCGGGGTACGAGTCGCACGTCTACGACGGCGGCCGTGAGCCCGCGTTCCTGATGCTGCTCTCCTTCATCCTCACGCTGGCGGGGACGCGGTTCTACACGCGCATGGCGCGGATCCGGGGATGGCGAAGCGCGCATGTGGGGGAGGTGCACGTCCACCATCTCGTGCCGGGCGTCGTGCTCAGCCTCGTCGCCGGCGCGCTCGCGGTCGCGCTCGCGCCCGGCGAGGTCTGGCTCGCGCTGCTCGCGATCGTCTTCGGCGCCGGCGCGGCGCTCGTGCTCGACGAGTTCGCGATGCTCCTCCATCTCGACGACGTCTACTGGACGACGGAGGGACGGCTCTCGATCGACGCCTGCCTGGCCGCGGTCGCCTTCCTCGGGCTCGCGATCCTGGCCACATTCCCTCTCCCGACCGACACCGCGGACGAACGGCTCGAGAGGTTGCTCGGCGACGGTGTGATCGCGCTCGTCGCCGGTTTCGTGGTCGTCACCCTGCTGAAGGGGAAGCTGAAGCTCGGCCTGTTCGGGATCGTGTTCCCGCCGCTCGCGTTCGTGGGCGCCGTTCGCCTCGCCAAGCCCACCTCGGTCTGGGCGCGGTGGCTCTACCCGGACGACGGCCGACGGCTGCGGCGGAGCGAAGCGCGCTCCAGGTCCCGCGACGCCCGCTGGGCGCAGCGCCGGGAGCGCTTCTACGACCTGATCGGCGGCGCCCCGCATCTCGGCCCCAAGCGGGACTCCGCCACGCCGAAGTAAGCGCTCCTCGCGCCCCGACACGAGCGGCGGTCGAGTGTGCAGAACATCCCGAGCCGTGCCCAGATCGACTGGCTGCTGGAGGAACGACACCCGGCGAGCGTGTCGATCTACCTGTCGACCGACCCGGTTTCGGGCGGCTCCGAGAGTCGCACGACCGGCGCGTACCGCCTTGCGAGCGCCTGCGGGCCTCCGCCCGCCGCGGCGAGGCCTGTGGCGGGGCGAGGAGGCGGACGGTCCCGCCGCAAAGCGCGCCGGTGCTTCGGATCCCGCGACGCAGACCGGTGCCCACGGCCCGCATCATGGCGCTAGGCTCACGCCTCGTGCCGGCCTTCGACGAGCTTCTGCGGCGCCTCGGCGAGATCTCCGACCTCCAGCATGCGGCGGCTCTCCTGATCTGGGATCAGGAGACGAAGATGCCGCCGCTCGGCGCCGCGGCGCGGGCCGACCAGCTCTCGACGCTGGCCCGGTTCGCCCACGAGCAGGCGACGACGCCGGAGCTCGGCGCGCTCCTCGACGACCTGCGGGAGCTCGAGGAGAGCTCCGACCCCGAGTCGTTCGAGGCGAGCGTCGTCCGCGTCGCGCGGCACGACTACGAGAAGAAGCGCCGCGTCCCCAGCGAGCTACGCGCCGAGATGACGCGGGCCGGCTCGCTCGGCTACGGCGCCTGGCTCGAGGCCCGCGAGGCCGCCAACTACGAGATCCTCCGCCCGCACCTCGAGCGCCGGCTCGCGCTCACGCAGGAGTACGTCGCGTGTCATGAGCCGTTCGACGACCCGTACGACTCTCTTCTCGACGATCACGAGCGGGGCATGCGCACGTCCGACGTGGCCGCGACGTTCGCCCGTCTGAAGGACGTGCTCGTACCGCTCGTGGCCGGGATCGAAGAGCCCGTCGACAACTCCTGCCTCCACGGCGACTTCGCGCCCGAGCGGCAGCGCGAGTTCTCGCTCGAGATGCTCTCGCGCTGGGGGATGGACGACCAAGCGTGGCGGCTCGACGACACCGTCCACCCGTTCGCGCTCAGCCTCTCGGAGTCGGACATCCGCCTGACGACACGGTTCGACGACGACAACCTGAACGGAATCCTCTCGTGCCTGCACGAGTTCGGGCACGGGCTCTACGAGCGCCAGGTGGACGCTCGGTACTTCCGCACGCCGCTGCAGGAAGGAACCTCGTCGTCGTTCCACGAGTCACAGAGCCGGCTGTGGGAGAACGTCGTCGGGCGCCGTCTCTCGACCTGGCGGTTCTTCTATCCGCGCCTGCAGGAGACATTCCCCGAACAGCTCACGGGCGTCCCCCTCGACGAGTTCCACCGCGCGCTCAACCGCGTCGCGCGGGGCGCGATCCGCGTGGATGCCGACGAGGTCACGTACTCGCTCCACATCGTGCTGCGCTTCGAGCTGGAGCGGGAGATGCTCGCGGGGGCGGTGACCCCCGCTGACTTGCCGGAGGCGTTCGAGGCGAAGTTGCGCGAGTACCTCGGCGTCGAGCCGGCGAACGTCCTGGAGGGCGTGCTGCAGGACGTCCACTGGTCGGACTCCAACTTCGGCTACTTCCCGACGTACGCGCTCGGCAATGTGATCTCCGTCCAGCTGTGGGAACGCGCGACGAGCGAGCTGGGCGATCTCGACTCCGAGTTCGAGCGCGGCGAGTTCGGCACGCTCCGGGAGTGGCTGCGCGAGCACGTCCACCGCTGGGGACGCGCCTTCGACCCGGCGGACCTGCTGCAGCGCGTCGTGGGCGGGCCGCTCGACGCGGAGCCGTATCTCGCCTATCTCCGCGCAAAAGTCGAGGCGCTCGCCCCGCACTAGTTCTGGGTCCGCTGCGCTCCGGTAGACTCGCGGCGTGAGCTGGCTGTACATCGCCTTGCTCGCGGTCGCTGTGGTACTGGTCGCGGGCGCCGAGTGGCCGCGGCTGGGAGAGCGGTTCGGCGTCGAGTCGCGTCGTCGCCGGCAACGCGCCAGGCGGAAGGCGAGCCTTCGCGTCGTGCGTGACGACGAAGCGGACGAGTTCGCGGCCAGCGTCGAGCGCGACCTCGCGAACCTCCCGACGACCGAGGACCGCGAGCGCCGCTCTCGCTAGCGCGGGGGGTCGAACGGCGAGCCCGCATCGGCGTGGTTCTTCAGCCACGCCGTCCGTAGCTCTCGCGTGCGTCGTTCCAGGCCGTCGATCAGCGCACGCGCCTCGTTGCGCTCACGCGCGAGTGCCTCGACCCGACGGACTTCGGCCGCGATTTCGGCGAGTGGCGTTGCCGGATCCGCGTTCAGGCGAGTAAGCCGGTCCTCGGCGGCCCGGAGCTGCGCAGCGGTGGCGCGCAACCAGCCCCCTGCCTCGTCGTCCAACGCCCGCAGCTCGGCCTCGGTCGCCATTTCGCCCGCCAAGACCTGACGGAGGCGCGTGACCAGCGCGAGATCCAGTTTCTGGGGCAAACCGCTCACGGGACGCGCTGAGAGTGACAGAACTAGCGGCGCAGCGTCACCGTGGTGTGGAGGACACGAGTGTTCGGGAGCACCGGCCCGACGTCCTCCATGTTCTTCGTCTCCTGGAAGTCCGAGGCCCGGACGGTCAGCGCTTGCCGGCCAGGGCGGAGCCCCTTCGTCCGCAGCAGGAGCACGCCTCGGGCATACGTGAGCCGCACCGGCCTGCCGCCGACGTTGGCGTGGAGCGACCGCGGGTCGACCCCGGAGCCGCGGTCGCTGAGAGCGAGGCGGATCGGCCTGCCGATCCTGCCCGTGTGCCGGAGGAGCCGGATCGAGGGCGGAGACGTGTCGTTGGCCCAGAAGCGGAACGTGAACGCGCCTGGTTTCGCGCGCGTCGGCGTGTCGAACACGAATTCGTAGTCGCCGGGCTCGGGCAGCACGGCTCCGACGACCGGCTTGGCGCGGTCGAATCCCTGGTACGGGTTCAGGCTCGCGGGGATGCCGGTGTAGCCCACGACGCGGTTCTCGTCGTTGCCCGCGACGAGCCGCGGCGAGACGCGAACGCCGCGCGTGTGCCGGAGGACCGCGACGCCGAAGTTCGCGACCGGCCGTCGCAGGGCGAACCTGAACACCTGCTCGGGCCCACCGAGCCGCGTCGGCACTCCCGGGGCGAGGCCCCGCTGGGGATAGCGATAGGTCGAGACGCGCGACGCCTTGCCGGCGGTGTTCCCGTGATAGACGCCGGGCCTGCCCAGGATCCGGTGCGGATCGAGGCGCAGCCTCGGCTCCTCGACGTGGAACCAGAATGCGACCCGCCGCACGTCGGCGCCGCGGGTCAGGACGATGAAGCCGGTGCCGTCTCCGGCCCGCGCTTTCGGCGACACCGTGAGCCGGAAAGGGAGCGTCGCCCCGGCAACCACCGTCTTCGTCAGCGGCTCGAGCCCGGCGCCCCGCGGCAGAGACTGCGCGTGGATCGACACGCGCCACGGCCCGCCGCCACCCCCTGCGTCGGCGGTCGACAGGTGCTTCGTGCCGGAGAACCCACGGCGCACGAGCCCCCAGCCGAGTGAGGTCGGGTCGGTGAAGATCAGCGGCCGGTCGGCCCGTACCAGGTCGATCCGGCCACCGCCCTGGCGCAGCACCGAGACCTCGCCGGAGCGACCCGTGGGATGCACTCCGTTGCCGGTGGAGGCGAGGGCCGACTTCACCTGCTGCACCGTCCAGGTCGGATGGCGTTGCAGGAGGAGCGCCGCCCCGCCGGCGACGTGAGGGGCAGCCATGCTCGTGCCGTCCAGGAGCTCGAAGTCGTGCGCGGGGACGGAGGAGAGCACGTTGACGCCCGGCGCGGTCACGTCCGGCTTGAGCTGGAGCGAAACGGGCGTCGGCCCGGCCGACGAGAAGTCGGCGACGTGATCCGGACGTGTTCCGTCGCCGTTCCCCATGGTCGAGGCGGCGACGGTGATCGCCGCCGGCGCGTTGGCGGGTGAGCCGACGGTCCCGAGCCCTCCGGCGTCGTAGTCGTTGCCGGCCGCCACGATCGGTATGACCCCGGCGGCCGCGGCTTCGTCGAGCGCACGGACGACGATGTCGCGTCGCGGCTCCACCTCGGGCTCGCCGATCGAGAGGTTGATCACGTTCATCCCGTCCGCGACCGCCTGGTCGATCGCCTTGGCGATCTCCGGCGAGTTCCCGTCGAGGCCGAAGTCCCCGGTCGGCACCGTCAGCGCCTTGTAGTTCCCGAGGTATGCCCTCGGCGCGACGCCGGAGATGGGGGAGCCAGCGCCCGACTCGGTCGGCGTGTCGTGATCCCCCGCCGCGATCCCGGCCACGTGGGTCGCATGGAAGGAGAAGCGCGGGTCGAAGGGCCTGGTCGCGTACTTCCAGTGGGTGGAGGGCGAGGGAAACGCGCGCGCGACGATGACCTTCGGCGTGGTATAGGCGGTGTTCCCCTTCGGGAATCCCGAGGGATACGAGAAGCCGGACGGGTTGAGATAGGGATGCGCCTGGTCGACACCGTCGTCGACGAGTGCGATCTTGATTCCCTGGCCGGCAGTGGCGAGGCTTTGCCCCCAGATCGCCGTGGCACCGATCAGAGCAGGGCCCGGGTCGGCGGCCTCGGCGGACGCAGAGCCGGGAGTGGCGCGGCGCGTGTGGTAGCTCACGGAGGGCCAGACGGTCGCGCCCGGAAGTGCACGCAGCCTCGCGAGCTCGGAAGCGGGGAGGACGACCGAGACGCCGTCGAGCGCGACGCTGTAGTGCCAGCCGATGCGAGCGGCCGGAATTGTCACGCCCAGCCGGGTCGCGAACGCTCGCTGGGTCGCGGCGAGCGCCCGGAGGTAGGAGAGCGCGGCGGGAGTGCGCACCTCGAGCGAGTGGCTTTTCCGCGCGGCAGCTGCGAGCGTCCGGTTCCGCGCGACCTCCATCGCGAGCGAGGGCCGCGGCAGGGTGACGACGACCTCGACGAGATTCGCCGCGGAGTGGGGCGGTGCGGCCTCCGATCCCCCGGCCAGCAACGCGAGGCCCCCGATGAGGGCGAACGCGAGCAGGAGCAGTGAGCGGCGCAAGGGAGCCGCATGGTACGTGCGCTCGGGGCGGATGGGGCGCCCGGCTCCGGGCGGAACTGTCGCTCCGCGTCGGCCCCTACAGGACGAGGAACCCGAGGTAGGCGAGCCCCGCGAACCACACGACCTGGACGATCACGAGGCTCGCAGCCACAAACGCGTGGAGCAGGCGATCATCCCTCTTCGCCCCGCTTCTCGGTTCCGATGCCATACGAGACCAACCTTCCCCAATACGCCCGGCGATCACACATCGATCCGGGCCGGACTTGCCGCTGCTTACCCAATAGCGGCCGCGACGGCGACGCGGACGCGACGCCGTACGTGTGGGCGCTCCGAGGCGGCTCGAGCAGGCGAGCTCCCGGCCAGCCTTGTCGCGAGGTTAGTAGTCCCCGGAAAGGGCAACAGGCGCCCCAATGCAGCGACTACTGAACTGGTGGGATCACGTGACCTGGGCGTACCCCGAAGGGATCGCACTCGTCGGCATCGTCGCGCTCGGTGGGCTCGGCGTAGGCGGCTACTTCGCCGCCAAGGCTCTCAGCAGCAACGGAAACACCGACCCTCTGACGAAGAAGCACGTTGTCACGACGCTCGTCCCCCAAACGCGAACGGTCAACGGTCACGTCGTCCGGTACAAGGTGCGCCGTGTCGTCCACTACACGCCCATCTACAAGCGAGTTGTTCGAACGATCAACGGGAAGACCATCACCACTCGCAAGCTGGTGGGTCGTCGGGCCGTGACCGTGAGCAGGGTCGTCACGTCGGCGCGGACGAGCACGGTGAGAGGCCCGGGTCAAACGGTGACCGGGCCGGGGAAGACTGTTACAGGTCCCGGCCAGACCGTCGTAGTGACTCAGACCGTGACCGAGTCACGGACGGAGACGAGTGTGGTGCCGACCACGGTCACCGAGGTCTCGACGACCACGATCCCGGTGACGGTCACGGTGACGGAAACCGTCACGACCGACCACGGCCACTAGGGTTTTCTCGTCTCGGAATGAGTGGGGAGGGCCTCAGCCGAGGTCCCTCCCCACGAACTGCCTACAGCCCCGCGCACTGACCGGTTTCTGCGCCGGTCACGTGGTTCGATGAGCCCTCCGAGTCTCCGACCTGAGGCGCCGGGTCATTCGCCGCGCAACTCAGGCTGCCGTGGATCGCGTTGGTGACGACCTCGTTTCCATCCGGGTCCGCCACGGTGTTCCCGACAAGACGGACCGATCCATGCACGCTGTTTCGGATGAAGCCGTTCCAAAAGCCGTTGTAACCGACCTCGGCGTACCCGCCGTTGATGGTGCTGTCCTCGATCGTGTTCCACGTCACGCCGAACGGGCCCCCGAACGGGCCCGAACCGCCACTGATGGAGATGCCGCCGTTGACCGTGCTGAAGTGGATCTGCACGCTCATCGCATCCGTGGCGTGCACGCCGCCGTTGATCGTGGCGGTGTGGACGGGGTTCTCCTCGCTCCCGAGCACGAGCGTCGCACCCGCTTGGACTATCAGCCCGCCGCGGATCGTGACCGGGCCGTCACTAAAGCAGGTGCCGTCAACCGGGACGACGACACGGTGGTAGGAGCCGGAGGCGAGCGTGCCGTTGCAGGTAGTCGTCGTACGCGCCGCAGAGGCGGGCACCGCGAAGATCGCGGCGACCAGTGCCCCCATGCCCAGCAATAGATGCAGTCTCCTCATTGAGTGCTTCCCCCTTCGAGTTGCGAATGACCACCCCAATGAGCCGCCGGTGGCCGCAGAGGTTGGACGGTACACGCAAGCGGGTGGAGATGTCGGACGGTTGCGCCGTTTCGACTCGGGGTCCCGACGGGCGGCAACGACGAGACCGTCTGTAAAAGCTCGGTCAAGTCGCGGTCGGCGTTTGACTCAGAATCAACGCTCGGGGCAAGTGGTAGGCGGGCCCTCGGGGAAGGGGGGCAAACGCCGAGTTGCCCGCCTACGAGCGGGGTACTACCCACTTCGGCGAGGCGCAAGCGGGCCGTGCGTTCAGCGCGGCCTCAGCGCCCGAACGGCTCGACTGTCGTGGGGACTGCTAAGCCAATGTCCTGGAGGGAGCGGGGGTTGGGCTAGCCAAGCCCGGCAAACCCGCTTGGCTACACTGTCGCTCCCCGCGGATGTGGCGGAATTGGTAGACGCGCACGGTTCAGGTCCGTGTGGGCTTCGGCTCGTGGAGGTTCAAGTCCTCTCATCCGCATGATGAGGCGTCGACCTCGAAAGACACGATCGTGCTCGAGAAACCGTGGGCCGTGTGCGCCTTCGTGGATGAGACCACCGCCGCGGAATCGCACTCGCAGCAACGGCGAACGAGCTCCTACTTCGTCTGCCAGGGATCGTCCGGCATATCGGCTCTGGCGACGAACCACCACCAGCGGGCGTTCACGGCCAACGCCGGCAGGCCGAGCAACTTCAAGTCACCCGGCATTTCTAGGCAGAAGAGGAACAGCAGAAGCAGGACGACCGTGATGAGCAGGGCGCCGGTGGGAGACTCCATGGGCGTAGCTATCGGCAGACGCCAGGGGGACTAAAGGGGTCGTCTCGGCCCAGAGGCGAGGCGCTCCCGCAAACCGCACTTCCGGCTGGCAGCACCTAGCGCGAGGTCGCGGGCGCCACCCTCGACACGAAACACACTGAGATCGGCGGCTGCGCCGACCCCGAACACAAGCGGATTCTGCGGCCACCTCAGGCAACTGAGGTCAAGTACGGGTCTCGCTGGCGGCGCAGCCCGCCACGTCCTCGCCACAGGAGCTCTAGCCGCTAACTGCCCATCGGCGTGGGTTTGGACAGTGACAGCTTGGGCACGAACTCAGCCTCCCGATCGAACGGACACAGTCGCGGACACGCTGGCGCGACGTGCTTCCACCGCGACGACTGAGCGAGCCGCCCGACGAGGGCGGCTCGCTGCCTCTGAGGCTGCTCAACGCGCGCCGCAGAACCACGCGGGCGGTCGGCGTGGCTCGCGGCCTGCAGCGACCATCGAGCGCACCCAGCGCCGCTCAATGTCGATCCGGTCGGCAAGCAGACGTAAGGCATCGCCCCCGTCCGGCTGTTTACGCAGCGCTTGCGCGACCTCGCTCATCGTGCGCAAAGTGCGGTTGTAGGTCTCAAGCGCTTCGGATTGCGCCATCGTCGGACCTCCGCGGTCGTTTCCTTGCGCCTCGCCACCTGATGCAAAATCGAAACGCTTTGCGCAGATGGCCGGAGTGCTCGCGGCCCCCTTGCGCGCCTAGGCCGCCTGACCCGCTTTCTCGACCCGCGGGATCACGAGCCAACTGCGGTCGCCCCGGGCCAGGGCATAGACGTTGCCGTGGGCGCGAGTGTCCTGGCCGCGGTGCCTCGTCCTGACCATTACCGGCCGCGGCCTTCCTCTGTGGTCGAACGTCGTATGCATCACGTTGGCGGCCGAGGAATCGGGGCCGGGGCACACCCGGAGGCTGCGTTGCGGCCCCCACTCCGAGGCACATCTCCTTGTACTCAGCGTGCCTATGCCCTCTCCCAGCCTTTCTGAACGCGGGATGCCCCAGGCGTGGCGGCTCGAGCGGGAAAGCGTCGAGGAGTGCTCGAGCTCGCGACGTAGCTAGATGTACTAGGGCAGCCAGTCCCTCTGGGGAGGACGACCACGGCCGGCTCGCCTACATCCACCCCAGGGGTCAGGACAACATCTCTCGGCAGCGGCACGTTGCTCGCCAATAACGCCCGGTCACGAAAGGGGCGAGATACCGACCGGGGACGTGCCCTCCTGACCTCATTCGGCCGATGGTGCACTCGAGCGGCGCAGGCAGTGAGACCGGCACGTTCGAAGGGGCCAGGGGCAAGGGGGAATCCCGGCACCGGTCGCTCTGCGGCCAAGCGCGCGGTGCCTCATGGAGACGCCCGACCCCTGGCAATCGATTGATTGACCGGTCAGTCGACGCCATAAACGTCGAGTCCGGAACGTTGGCGCCCGGCCCGGGCTACGGCCAACTACCCGCGGGGCGAGATGGGGCGCCGTTCGTCGGGCTGGTAGAAGGTCGAGGCCGCGTAGGGGACACATCGGGGGCGCGTCCCCGGTTCGTAGTCGCCCCGCGAGCTCCGGGCGTTAGTGGCTAGTCAACGCACCCCAGCATCCTCTTCGGCATAACCGGTTCGTCCCCGAGAGGCGGACGTGGCCTCCGCTGGTCAACCTGTCGAGTGAACCACCGATCCAGCGATAGGAGAACAAGCTGCTGCGGACCATGCTGGTTCTTGCAACCCTCGCTGCGGCGCGGGCTATACGTCGGTCGGGGGTCTCAATGCGGCAAGACCTCCCGGCTCCCCAGCTCTTACCTTGGAGCGACTCAAGAGTGGATCCCGCGAGGGCCAGGGCGTTGAACGAGCAGATCATGCGAGTCGCCGGGATGCTCCCCGGGGGGACGGAACATGGATATGCATTTACCTGCGAGTGCGGCTGCGGAGAACTGGCACGGCGTACCGGAACCCAGTTCGAACACGACGGCGGAGCGTGGCTTGACGGCCATCGCGAACGAGACAGTCCGGCTTAGGTTGCGGCGCCGCGCTCGTGGAGGCGAGCGGCTTCGACGCCGGCGTCGCCGACTTTCTCGACGACCGCGTAACCGTTCTCGGCTTCGACGATCCGCTCATGTACCGACTCACCGTCTTCGTGTCCGGCGACGAGGACGAACCGTCGCGGATGCGTCCGCACCTCTTCGTATTCCGCGATGCTGAGCATCACAGCTTCGAAACAGCCCGGATCGGCGCATTCGCAGAGGAACGGCAGCCGGTCCGTCGTCTCGAATCGATGTGAAAGGGCGGCGCGCTCCAGCCGTTCGTTCGCCCTTCGGAAGCGCGACTGGTTGGCCGCGAGCTTGTGAGCACGAGCCTCGTCGTCGAGCGACAACGTCCTTACCCAGCCCTCTCGCGGACAACTTCGGCCGCGCGCCCGCTCTTCTGCACGACGAGGAAACCCTGTGTCCGCTCGATCACCCGTTCCACCTCTGGGTCCTCGTGGCCGGGCACGACGAAGAACAGAAGCGGATTCGCGCGGACGCGCTGATACACAGCCGGCTCCACCTCGATCCCCTCGAGGCAATGCTTCTTGCCGCACTCGCAGAGAATCGAGAGCGTCCTCGGCCGCCCCAGTTTCTCCTCCAGCTTTTCGATTTGGCGGTTGACCTCCTGGAACAGCTCTTCGTTCCGGGCAACCCGCTCCTCGCGTGACGACTTCACGTGGTAGGAACGCTCGAGACCTCCCCGTAGTTGCGGCCTGTCGGGAACGGTCGGAACACGGCTGAGCTAGATGTACTAAGGCATCCCCTCCCTCTAGGGGAGGACGATCGTCGCCGCCTCGCCTACCTACTACGAAGGGTCAGGAAGCCTGCGGCAGCGGCACGTTGGCTTGCCAGTAACGCTCGGTTGCGAAGGGGGCGAGGCGCCAACCGGGGACGTGCCCTCCTGACCCACGACGATGGCCAGGCGCCGCGCGCACAGCGTCGTTCGATCTCGACGAGGGGGAACGCGCCTCCATGGCAGAGAACGGCCAGCAAGGGCCGACCGCTCGACCCAACGGGCCGGCTAGCCGGGTGCCGACGCCAGCGCGACCAGACGCGGCTTCGCCACCGCGTCGTCGGCGGCGGAAGCACTCGAGTTCCACCAGAGGGCGGGCAGCGGGAGATCGGCCGGGTAGCCGTGCTCGGCGAGTCGCGCGCGCTCGTCTGCCAGAGCGTCTCGGACGCCCTCGTTCATGTCGCCCAGCGCCTCCAGCAGCGCGGCGCCGATGGGCCAGCCACGGACCCGTTCCCTGTCCTCGCCGATCCAGAAGACCGGCGGTCTTGCCGCCGCAGTAACCATGGGACTTTCGTAGGTCGACGCCGCGCGGCGACACACACCCGTACGGCTAGCTCGCAGCTGCCGGAAGTCCATACCTCCGGTATCTGCGCGATTTGCTGCGAGCCCGTCAGTAGCCCGGGCCGGGCGGGCCGCTCTCCTCCTCCTCGATCACGCGGCGACGTCCGTAACCCCAGCGGGACGGATACGCGCGGTAACCAGGCCCGTAGCCGGCCCTCTGGTCGACGAACGTGGCCCGGCGGCCCCAATGGGGACCCCACGACGACCAGAACACGAGGTCGGCGAAAAAGGCGATGAGCCCGACGACGACCATGATCCAGCCGACGGTGTTGACGTTGACCGATCCCGGATTGGTCGGGTGTACCGCGAGCGCGAGGATGAAGCCCACGGCGGTGACGATCAGTCCGATGAGGAAACCCATGGCGGTGTTCTGCCCCGGGTGCGGAAATCCAACCCGAGTCGTCAGGGGGCCAAGGGAGAATCCTGACCCGCTCGCGCGCTTGCGGCGACGCGCGCCCGAGGAGACTCCGACCCCCTGACGGAGAGAGAATCGGCCTCCGGATGCGATTCTTGAGCGCGGCTGCTCAGATCCGGGCCTTGCCGCGCCCGTCGAGCCTCGCTTCGAAGGCGCGGCGCAGCAGCTCGCCGGTCATGTCGCCCGTCCGGCGCGGGATCGGCTTCGGCTCCTGGCGGGCGACGCTGACGATCTCGCCGCTCCGCTCGCCGTAGCTGCGGGCGTAGGCCTCCGCCTCGCGAATCGGGGAGGCCTCGTCCCGCCGCCCACGACCGAAGAGCGAACGGAGCCACCGAAACACCTGGGTAGCGTCGCAGAAAGGCGCGACGGCGCCTAGAGCGCGTTCAGCGCGCCGCGAGCTCGACGTCGGCGTCCGGGTAGAGGACGCTCCAGACACGGAGGTAGAGCTCGAGCTCGAGGTCCTGGGAGTCCTCGGCGGAGGGGTCGTCGACGTCGACGCGATCCGGGGCACCCACGACGGCACGCCGGCCGACGCTCGTGAGGAACGCCGCGAGCCGGTCGGTGTACGAGGGATCCCGCAGGAAGAGCTGCATGGGCCGCCCTTCGATCTTCCCGCCGCGGGGCGATGCTCGGCCACCCCCCGGCGGGGGATTTCTCCTTCGTCAGGCGGCTGCGAGGGCCGCGAGCACGTCGTCCGCGTGCGTCTCCGGCTTCACATCGGGCATGACCTTCGCGACGATCCCGTCCGCCGCGATGAGGAAGGTGGTGCGGCTCACGCCCCAGTACGTCCTGCCCATGTAGCGCTTCTCGCCCCACGTCCCGTAGCGGTCCGCGACTTCGTGCTCAGTGTCGGCGAGGAGCGTGAACGGCAGGTCATACTTCTCCTTGAACTTCACGTGCTTCGCCACGCTGTCGGGAGAGATTCCGAGCACGACCGCCCCCGCGCCCTCGAACGCCGCGAACGCGTCGCGGATCCCGCAGGCCTGCGCCGTGCAGCCGGGCGTGTCGTCCTTGGGATAGAAGTAGAGGACGACCGGCTTGCCGCGGAGGTCCGACAGCGTGACCTTATCGCCGCCGTCGGAGGTGAGGGTGAAATCGGGTGCAGCTTCCCCCTCGGCGACCATCTCCTCGAGCCTACCCGGCACTCATGGTGCTCTGACCAGTTGACACGGCGCGAGGTCCCCGTAACCGCTGGGAAGAACCAGCGCCCAACTTTGCTGCAAATCAGCTGCGCCGCACTAGGGTTGCTCTTTCGGCGAACGTCGAATCGAAGGGAAGGGGAGGAAGGCATGAGACGAGCACTCGTGGCCGCGATCTGCGCGATGGCACTTGCGGGCGCCTTGGCGTCCGGCGCACTTGCCGGTGAGGTGACCGGGCCTCCGGGCAGCGCGGCAAACCCGCCGACCAACGCAACCGGGGCACCCGAACACTCCAACTCGATCTGCTCCTTCAACGGGCTGAATGACTTCAACCAGGGCCCAGCGGTCGAGCGGACGCAGACTCCTCACAACCAGGGCGTTCCGGGCGAGGCCGGCGCCGATGCTGCCGGCTCGGGAACACCCGGGCATCCGAACTGCGGCGGCGGAAGCAACTTCGCCAGGGGCATTCCACGCTGAGACCTGAAAGGTCGGCCCCGAAGCGGACGTTGCGACGGGTCGACCTTCTCTTGGACCGCGTCAGGGTGAGCGGCAAGCAATAAGTAACCGGCCGCCTCGGAGAGGCGGCCGGTGTCGTCGGGAGACGACCGTGTGCGGGACCCCAGTGGAGGCGTCCCCCGAGCTTCGGGTCTATCCAACTTTCAAGTCGTAAACGGCGCGGAGCGCGTCCGGGTTACGGCTTCAGGACAGATTCAGCAAGTGGATGTCCGGCAGCTCGCGGTAGCGCTCCTCGAGGTCGAAGCCGTAGCCCACGTAGAGCTCGTCGGGGACGACAAAGCCCACGTAGCGCACCGGGAGGTCCTCGACGAGCCTCCGGTACGGCCGGTCGAGCAGCGTCACCGCCGCGATCGAGGCCGGGCCGCGGAGCTCGAACGTGCGGACGAGATAATTGAGCGTCAGGCCCGTGTCCACGACGTCCTCCACGATCAGGATGTCGCGGTCGCGCACGTCGAGATCGAGGTCTTTGAGAACACGGATCTGCTGATGACCGCCCATGACGGCGCTCCCGTAGCCGGCGAGCTCGACGAAGTCGATCGCGTGCAGGATCGTGATCGCGCGAGAGAGGTCGGCGGCGAAGACGAGGCTCGCCTTGAGCGACCCGACGAGAACCGGTTCGCGGCCGGCGTAGTCCCGGGCGATCTCGGCTCCCAGCTCACGGACGCGCGCGGCGATCTCCGTCGCGGAAAAGTGGATCTCTCCGATCCGGTCGTCGCCGGGCAAGGGCCCCGACTCAGCTGGCGAGGTCGAGATGGAAATGCTGGGCGAGGCGCTCCAGGTCGCGCCGGTAGAAGAGCTTGATCTTGACGTCGGGGTAGCGCTCGCGCAGCTTGCGCAGCTTGCGGTTCTTGCGGGTCACGAGCGATTGCTTCATGGCGGTGATCTCGACGTAGAGGTTCTGGTCGGGGAGGAAGAAGTCGGGCGTAAACGCTTCGGTCACGCGCCCGTCCTCGTCCCGCTCGAGCACGAACGTCCGTGGCTCGTATTCCCACGCGACGTCGTAGTAGTCGAGCACCTTCGCGCACTCGAGCTCGGCGGGACTCGCAAAGCGCGGCGGTTCGGTGCCGCGGTACGCCCGAAAGACCGGGAGCTCAAGCTCCATCGCCAGTCAAGGTAGCGGCGGGATCGGACGCCGAGCCGAGCGGCACGAGGGAACCGCGTCTCCGCGTCTTGCAGCCGTGATAGACAACGGCCTGCCGTGGCACGCCTGAGCCTGGTCCCGCAGAAGCGCGAGTTCTTCGACCTCTACAACCGCGCGGCGGCGAACATCGTCACGATCGCCGAACGGCTCATCGAGCTGCTCGAAAGCTTCCCCGAGCGGGCCGACGAGCTTGCGCACGAGGTGAAGGAGCTCGAACACGAGGGCGATCACATCCGGCACGAGATCGTCGACCTGATCAACCGGACGTTCGTCACGCCGTTCGACCGCGACGACATGTACCGCCTCTCCGGCGTGCTCGACGACATCTGCGACCACGTCGACGAGGCGGCGGGCAAGATCGTCCGCTTCCGCGTGGTCGAGATCCGCGAGCAGGCGCGCGGACAGGCGGAGGTGATCCGCCGGGCAGGAGGCAAGCTCGCCGAGGCGATCGGCGGGCTCGAGGGATTCAGGGAGTCGCGGAGCGAGCTGATCGAATTGCGCGAGCTGGAGGACGAGGGTGACGAGCTCGTCCACGACGCCGTTTCCTCGCTCTTCACGGGCGACGCCGATCCGCTCACGGTGATCCGTTGGAAGGACATCCACGAGGGACTGGAAGAGGCCGTCGACGCCTGCGAGAAGGCGGCTGACGTCCTCGAAGCGATCCTCGTCAAGAACCGCTGACGCTTGGGTACCGCCCTCCTCGTCGCCGTGATCGTCGTCGGCCTGGCGTTCGACTTCACGAACGGTTTCCAGGACACGGCCAACTACGTCGGGACCTGGGTCGGGACGCGCGCACTTTCCCCGCGGCCGGCAGTCGCGGTCTCGGCGGCCGCGAATCTCGCCGGCGCGTTCGTCACCACGACGGTCGCGAAGACCGTCGGCTCAGGTCTGATCGATCCGCACCTTGCGACGGGTCAGACGGTGCTCGCAGCCCTGCTCGGGGCGATCACCTGGAACCTGACCTGCTGGCGGCTCGGTCTGCCTTCGAGTTCCACGCACGCGCTCGTAGGCGGGCTCGTGGGTGCTGCGCTCGTGCAGTCGGGAACGGCGGGCGTGAACTGGCACGGCCTCTGGCACAAGGTCATCATTCCGGCGGCCGTCTCGCCCGTGATCGGCTTCGTGGCCGCGTTCCTGCTCCTGCTCGTCATCTACCGGCTCTTCTTCCGGATCGCGCCCGGGCCCGGAAACCGCGGCTTCAGGCTCGGCCAGCTCGTGTCCGGAACGTGGGTCGCTTTCGCGCACGGCGCCAATGACGCGCAGAAGACGATGGGAGTCATCGCACTGGCTCTCTTCGCGCACGGGTCGATTTCCACCTTCTACATCCCCACGTGGGTCAAGATCGCTGCCGGACTCACCATCGCCGCCGGCACGTACGCAGGCGGGTGGCGCGTGATCCGGACGGTCGGCCAGCGCATCTACAAGATGCAGCCGGAACACGGTTTCGCGGCGCAGCTCTCCGCGGGTTCGACGCTCTCCGTCGGGACCCACTTCGGCTTCCCGATCTCGACCACCCACGTCGTCACCGGCTCCGTCATGGGAGCAGGATCGACCAGGCGCCTCTCGGCTGTCCGCTGGGGCGTCGCGGGCAACATCGTCACCGCCTGGCTGCTGACGCTCCCTGCAGCGGCGCTCGTTGCCGCGGCCCTCTACTACCCGGTGAGCTGGATCTTCTGACGGCGCCGTGAAGTGGCCGGGCAGGTGAACGCGATGATCGCGAGGTTCCTCGCGATTTCGCTCTGATCCAGAGACCATCTAGCCTTCCGCGCGATGTTCCGGATCGTCCAACTGTCCGACCTGCACTGCGGGACGCAGTTCTTCCTGCCGCAGCACCTCGAGCGCGCCATCGCCGAGGTGAACGAGATGGAGCCCGACGTCGTCGTGATCTCCGGGGATCTCACCTCGAACGGCTTCAAGGACGAGTACGCGCTCGCGCGCGACTACCTCAACCGCGTCGAGTGCAATGCGATGGTCGTGATCCCCGGCAACCACGACTCGCGCAACGTCGGCTACGTCCACTTCGAGGAGCTGTTCGGTGATCGCAACTCGGTGCTCAACGTCGGGCCTGCGACGATCGTCGCCGTCGACTCGAGCGAGCCCGACCTCGACAACGGCCAGGTCGGCCGCGGGCGCTACCGCCTGATCGAGGAAGCGTTCGCGGGAGCGGGGAACCTGCGCATCTTCGTGCTCCACCACCACTTGCTGCCGGTGCCGGGAACCGGGCGCGAGCGCAACATCGTCCACGACGCCGGGGACACGCTCGAATGCCTGCAGCGCGCCGAGGTCGACCTCGTCCTCGCCGGCCACAAGCACGTGCCGTACGCATGGCGGCTCGAGGATCTCTTCGTCGTCAACGCGGGCACGGTCTCGTCGTCGCGGCTGCGCGGCAAGGGACGGCCCTGTTACAACGTCGTCGAGGTCGAGGGCACGCACGTCGACGTCTGGCGCCGTTACCCGTTCCACGAGCAGGAGCGGATCATCCAGTTCTCGACCGACACGAAGACGTACGAGAAGTACACGGCCCGGATCGAGGACGAGGTGCGCTCGACGTGAGCGAGCGCGCCCTGGTCCTGATCGACGGCGAGCACTACGCGCCCGTCGTGCGCGAGGCGCTCGGTGCGCTGCCGTACGAGGTCGTCGGCGCGCTGCTCGTCGGCGGGACCGAGAAGCTGCGCGGGGGCGACGACTACGGGGCTCCCCTCGTGGAGGCTCTCGACGCCGTCGAGGCCGATCTCGTGGTCGATCTCTCCGACGAGCCGGTGCTCGGGCCGCGGGAGCGGATGCTCTGGGCGTCCCGCGCGCTCGCCCTCGGGTTGCCGTACGTCGGCGCCGACTTCCGGTTCGACCCGCCGTCGCTGGACCCGGTCGAGACGCCCTCCCTCGCCGTGATCGGCCTCGGCAAGCGGATCGGGAAGACGGCGGTCGCAGGGCACGTCGCGCGCGTTCTCGCCCGCGACCGGCGTGTCGTCGTCGTGGCGATGGGGCGCGGCGGCCCGGCGGAGCCCGAGCTCGTGGAGGCGCCGCCCGCGCTCGACGATCTGCTCGCGCTTTCCCGCTCCGGAAGGCACGCCGCCTCCGACCATCTCGAGGCGGCCGCTCTGGCGGGCGTTCCGGCCGTCGGCTGCCGCCGGGCCGGGGGAGGGCTCGCGGGAGCTCCGTTCCACTCGAACGTTCTCGACGGTGCTCGGCTCGCCGCGCAGCTCGGCCCGGATCTGCTCGTGTTCGACGGCAGCGGTGCCGCACTACCGCCCGTCGACGTGGACGCGCGGATTCTCGTCACGAACGCCAACCACGACCCGCGGGCGGGTCTCAATGCCTATCGCGTGCTCGTCGCCGACCTCGTCGTCGACACCGGCGGCGCCGACCGCAAGGCGATTCGCTCGATCTCGGACGTCCCGGTCGTGACGAGCGAGCTTCGCCTGCGTCCGGCCGAGCCGCTCCGGGGCCGCCGCACCGCCGTGTTCACGACCGGCTCCGCACCGACCGGGGAGCTCGACGCCGAGATCGTCCACGTCTCTCGCAACCTCGCGCGACGGGACGCGCTGCGCGAGGAGCTCGAGCGCGTCGACGCGGAGGTTTACCTCGTCGAGCTCAAGGCGGCCGCCGTCGACGTCGTGGCCGAGGCGGCGCTCGCGCGCGGAGCCGACGTCGTCCTGGCCGCGAACGACGTCGTCTCGGACGAGCTTGACGAGCGCGTCGCGGATCTTGCGAGGCAGGCGGTCCAGGCGTGAACGAGCCGCGGCGGATCATGCCGCTCCCCCTGGGTGGCGACGAGCTCGGTCTGCCGTACTCGCGCGGGCTGATGGCGCGCTCGCTCATGGCCGCCGGAGTGGCCGGGCACCGGGCCTACGCCCTCGCGAGCCGGGTGCACGACGAGCTTCGCGAGCGCGGCGAAGGCCGGGTCGAGCTCGAGCGGCTCGAGGCGCTCGCGGTCGAGGTGCTCGGCGAGGAGGAGGGACGCGAGTCGATCAAGCGCCTGCGCCGCTATCAGGAGCTCCGCGAGCTGGATCTGCCGATCATGGTGTTCATCGGAGGCGCCACCGGAACCGGCAAGTCGACGGTTGCAACCGAGCTGGCGTACCGCTTCGGCATCACGCGAGTGACCTCGACCGACTTCGTGCGCCAGACGATGCGCGCGTTCTTCTCGCGCGCGTTCATGCCCTCGATCCACCAGTCGAGCTTCGAGGCGGGCGACGTCTACCCCGACGCCGACGACCCGCTCGAGTTCGGGTTCCGCGAGCAGGCGCGGAACGTCAACGTCGGCGTCCGCGCGTCGTCCGAGCGCGCGCTGGAGGAAGGCTGGTCGCTCGTGCTCGAGGGGGTCCACCTCGTGCCGGGCATGGTCGAGCTCCCACGGCCGGAGCACGCCGTCTCGGTGTTCGTCGTGCTCTCGATCGACGACGAGGAGGAGCACCTGCGCCACTTCCACCATCGCGACGAGGACTCGGAGCAGCGGCCGGAGTCGCGCTACCTCGAGCGCTTCGCCGACATCCGCCGGCTGCAGGAGGTGATCGTGGGGCGCGCGCACCGCAACGGGGTGCCGGTGATCGAGAACGAGAATGCCGACAAGGCTGCGCGCACGGTCGCGGATCTCGTCCTCGACGCCGCCGAGCAGAGTCGCACGGTCGCGCGATGAGCGAGTACGAGTCGGACGATGAGCGCCCCTGCCAGTGCCAGGCGTACCTGCGGGCGACCGAGCGGGCGGCGCTCGTCTCGGCCCGCTGGCTCGGCCGGGACGACGAGGACGCGGCCGAGGAGGCCGCGGCGACCGGCATGCGGGCGACGCTCGACGTTCTGCCGATCAGCGGCCGCGTCGTCTTCGGCTCACTCGACGACTCCGGCGGCCTGGCTCCCGGTGCGATTGTCGGCTCCGGCGGCAAGGACGTCGACCTCGCGCTCGACCCGCTCGAGGGGCGCGGCATCGTCGCGCGCGGCGGCAACGGGGCGATGTCGATGATCGCCGTTGGCGCGCCCGGGCGCTTTACGGCGCTCCCCGACTTCTACATGCGGAAGATGGCGGTCGGCCCGCGGGCCCGCGGCGCGATCGATCTCCTGCGACCGGTCGGCGACAACATCGAGGCGATCGCCGAGGCGTTCGGGCGGCGCGTGAACGACGTGACGACGATCGTGCTCGACCGGCCGCGCCATCACGACCTGATCGAGGAGATCCGCAACTCGGGCGCACGCATCAAGCTCATCCAGGACGGCGACGTGACCGCGGCGATCTCCGCTGCGATCCGCGGCACGAACGACCACCTCGCGATCGGGATCGGCGGGACCCGCCAGGCGGTCCTCTCGGCCGCGGCGCTGCGCTGCCTCGGCGGCGAGCTCCAGGCTCAGTTCTGGCCGACCTCGCGCCGCGAGATCGACGAGCTGCGAGAGGCAGGGATCGTCGACTACGAACGGGTCTTCAGCACCGAGGATCTTGCGCCGGGCGAGGTGATCGTCGCCGCGACCGGTGTCTCGAACGGAGACCTGCTGCGCGGCGTCCGCTTCCTCGCCGACAGCGCACGCACGCACTCCCTCGTGATGTGCACCCGCTGCAACTGGGTGCGGTTCGTCGACGGCATCCACTTCTTCGCCCGCGAGCGGCGGGAAGAAGTGCGTCTGCCGGGCGTCTAGTTGGTCAGGCGGCCTTGTATTCGCACGGGTGCGGCGTAGCATCGCCGTAACCAGAGGGAAGGAGACGAGATGGCTGTTTCGGTCGAGGGCTTGGCATCGGCTGTGAAAGGACGGATCGTCGAAGCCGACGCACCGGAGTACGACGAGTCCCGGGCGCTCTTCAACGCGATGATCGACAAGCGGCCGGCTGCGATCGCCTACTGCGTGGACGAAGCGGACGTCGTCGCGGCACTGCGCTACGGCGTCGAGCACGGCCTCCGGATCGCCGTGCGCGGTGGAGGACACAACGGGGGCGGCCTCGGCTCTGTCGACGACGGGCTCGTGATCGACCTGTCGCAGATGAACGCGATTGAGGTCGACGCCGCGGCGAAGATGGCCCGCGTCGGGGGCGGGGCGTTGCTCACGGACCTCCTCGAGGCGACCCATCAGCACGGGCTTACGGTCCCCGTGGGGATCATCGGCACCACGGGCGTCGGCGGGCTGACGCTCGGCGGCGGAATGGGGCACCTGACGCGCGGAATGGGCCTCACGATCGACAACCTCGTGGCGGCGACCGTCGTCCTCGCCGACGGCTCGATCGTCCAGACGGACGCCGAGCGCGAGCCGGAGCTCTTCTGGGCGCTGCGCGGCGGCGGCGGCAACTTCGGAATCGTCACCCAGTTCTCGTTCCGCTGCCATCCGCTCGCGACCGTTCTCGCGGGGCCGGTGCTCTACGACATGGCCGACGCCGCGGAGGTCCTGGCGTGGTATCGCGACTTCCTCCCTGCCGCACCCGACGCGGTCAGCGGCTTCTTCGCCTTCCTGTCGATTCCGCCGGGGCCGCCGTTCCCCGAGGAGCTGCATCTGCGCAAGGTGTGCGGCATCGTGTGGACGCAGGCCGGCGAGGAGGAGTCCGACGCACTGCGGGAGGCGCGCTCCTTCGGCACGCCGCTGCTCGACGGGATCGCACCGGTGCCCGTGCCGGCGTGGAACACGGCGTTCGACGGCGTCTATCCGCCGGGCGACCAGTGGTACTGGCGGGGCGAGTTCATCCGCGAGATTTCGGACGCCCAGATCGCCGTGCACGCCGAGTACGGCCCGGCGATGCCGACCTGGAAGTCGACGATGCACCTTTACGCGATCGACGGTGCCGCGGGGCGGGTCGCGAACGACGAGACCGCCTGGGGGTATCGCGACGCGATCTGGGGCGGTGTGTTCGCGGGGGTCGATCCCGATCCCGGGAACGCCGGCGCGATCACCGACTGGGTGCGCGCGTACTCCGACGCGATCAAGCCGCACGCCATGGGCGGGGGCTACGTCAACTTCCACATGGACGAGCCCAACCGCGTCCGCGGGATGTACGGCGCGAACTACGACCGGCTCGCGCGCGCCAAGGCCCAGTACGACCCGGGCAACGTCTTCCGGGTCAACCAGAACATCGCGCCCGCGGCCTAGCGCACGGGGAGGTGAGGTCTTGCCGGCGCCCGGTCTCGGCCGGGCGCCGGCGGCTTTGCCGGCGACGCTTCCAGCCTACGGGCGGTCCTGCGTCGAATTGGATCGGGCCGCCCGCTCGCGCTCGTCGTAGCGCTTGCCGGCGCGCAGGAACCACCACGCGAACCAGATCATGGCGATCACCGGCCCGATCGAGGCAACGAGCAGGAGAATCGTCAGGCCGACCTTGCCGACGCTGCCGAGCACGTCGCCATCGTAGGCGCCTCTACACTGGTGGCGTGGCCACGCGCGACGAGGTGATGGAGGTGCTTCGCACGGTCGAGGATCCCGAGCTCGGGATGGACATTGTCGACCTCGGGCTCCTCTACGAGGTCGAGGTCGAGGACTCGAAGGCGAGGGTCCTCTACAGCCTCACCTCGATGGGCTGCCCGGCCGGCCCGCTCATCGCTCAGGACATCGACAGCGCCGTGCGCCAGGTCGAGGGGATCCAGGACGTCGAGCTCGAGCTGACGTTCGACCCACCCTGGACGCCGGACCGGATGTCCGACGACGCCAAGTTCATCCTCGGCTTCGGCTGAGCCTTCCCGAACCGAGTGGAAGAGGCGCGCCGCCTCCCGCCAGGCGGCCGGCAGCGCGCTCCTTCACAGGTGGCTACTAGACGACGTCGTCCTCGACGACGGTGCGCCGGCGGGTGGCAGGCCCCTCGTCGACGACGGTGCGACGTCCGCCGCCAACGCCGCCCCAGCTCGACCAGAAGACGAGCGAGATGAGCGCGCCGACCGCGCCCACGACCAACAGGATCCAACCGATGGTGTTGATGTCGAAGCCGGACGACGAGACGTTCACGGCGAACGCCAGGACGGCACCGACTGCAATCAGGATCAAGCTCACTCCGATACCCACGACAACCTCCTGAGAAAGTTCCCTTTGACGACCCGTTCAACGGCTGTACCCCACAATCGGATACGGGAGCGGCTGGTTAGCGGTGATTCGGCGCGGGTAGGGATCGGCGATGCTGTGGCTGGTGAAAGTGCTCCTGTTGGCGCTGAGGACGAGGCGCGGCCGCGAGCTGCTGCTCGCCGGCGGCGCCGGGGCGGTGGAACTCGCCCGGAGCAAGCGGGCGCGGGAGCTCTACGCCAGAGCCTGGGGTGCGATGGCAGCCCGAGTCAAGAAGTAGGAGCTCCTTCCGGAACCTACGAGGCTCGATCCGGGTGGATGAGCGGCAGGGCTCCGCGCCAGCCCGACGCGAGGACGCGCAGGCTCGTCGGCGGCGTGATCACCTCGACCCGGCCACTCCAGCGCCGCCGCCGTTCGGAATAACCACCGGGAGTCCAACGCAACAGATTTGCGCCGAGGACGACCCACTGCTCGCCGTCCAGCAGCACGAAGGCTCCGTCCGGGAGCCCATCCAGCTCGGACTCGTGCAGCCGCCCACGTTCGGCGTGCAGCACCTCGTCGAGCTCGCCGGCTCGCGCAGCACCGACGAGCGCGAGGTAGCTGCGGTAGTCCGCGTTCCGGCACTCGGCGCAGGGTCGATGCCCGGCGGCCAGCGCGGTCGCGTCGTCGAGGAAGAACAGGCCCGTGTAGCGGTTCGGCGCCATCGGGCCGCGGGCGCGCTGCCGGCCGCGGAACTCGAGCCGGCACGAGATCCAGCGCTTCACCTGCCACTGTCTACGGACGACGCCGTGCTCGTCGTGCAGGCGGCCGCGGTTCCCGTACACGAGGCCGCGTTCCGGCGTTGCGATCAGTTCTCCCAGCGGCGTCACTCGGTTCTGGAATGGCATCAGGCCGTCAGTACAGCGCGTCAGCGCACGCTCTGGGCGATCGCGAGTGCTCGCTCGAGATCGACGGCTGCTTCCAGTCGCAGGGTGACCGGGCCGTGCTGCCAGATCAATGCGCGGCCGGCGGCGACGGGCGGGCCTCCCGGGAGGTACAGGGCGTGGCGTGCGCCGATCCAGATGCCCGGCTCTCCCCGGACCTGGACGTACTCGACCTTTCCCTTGCCGAGCGTGACCTTCTTGAGCACGTTGGGCCCATCGCCGCTCTCGAACTCGAACAGGGCCAGGCCCGGGTAGCGGAGCCAGTAGCCGCCGTCGCCCGCGTAGACCGTGCTCGGGCGTTGCCCGCCCGGCAGGAGCAGGCGGAAAGACGTGGTGTCGAGCGGGATCGGCTGGCCAAGCGTCCGCCGGCTCGTAAGGGGCGGCAGCCTGTCGACCAGGTTGACCGTGGCGCCACGCACGTGGAAGAACCGCAGCATCGACGCGCGCGAGCCCGGTACGGCGAAGGCCACGGCGAGCGCCGCGACGCCGGCCGCGACGGCGAAGGCGAGTCCGCGACGCTGCCGCCGTCTGCGGGCCACCCGCGCAGCGACCACACCGAGGAGGGGCGGTGTCGGCGGCACGTCGACGTGCGCCGCCAGGTCGCGGAGCTCGAGCTCGAGGTCTGTCATTCCAGCTCCCCCTGCAGGCGCGAGAGCGCTCGGTGCGTCCTCGACTTGACCGTACCGCGGGCGATCCCGAGCGTGGCGGCCGTCTCTTCCTCCGAGAGCTCCAGGAAGT
>JBKPLL010000011.1:0-16255 GCA_046731605.1 Actinomycetota bacterium
TCCTTGATCTGCTTGTGTGCCGAATCGATCAGGGCGTAGCCATGGTCCGAATGGCGAAGCTGAAGTCCCTGCACGCCGGCTTGGCGCTGCAGGCTCCTCACGAGCAGCTTCTCAGCCTTCTCGTCATTTGCGCCCAACCAGCGTTTCTCCTTCGACGCACCACCGAGAGGCGCGGTTACCGCTCGTCGGATACGCCGGATACCCGCATCGGTGCGATGTTCGGGACTCACTGGATCCCCTCGGGGTCCCTCTGCCCGACCTCGCGGTCTCGCTTCGCGTGGGTCTGCCCTCTGGTCGCCATCCGTCCGCTCCTTTCTCTTGGCGAGCGGCAGCCGCAGCCGATGAGGCTGCGGCCGGCCGCTCGAAACTAGGCGGACGCCAGCGTCACGTTCGTCGCCTGCGGCCCTTTCTGACCTTGCTCGGGCTCGAACTGCACTTTCGCGTTTTCGGCGAGGGTCTTGTAGCCCTCGCCGCTGATCGCGCTGTGGTGGACGAACAGATCCTCGCCGCCGTCGTCAGGAGTGATGAAGCCATACCCCTTGTCGGCGTTGAACCACTTCACGGTTCCGGTTGCCATAGATGAAACACCTCCTCTACCGCTCAAGAACGGGCAGAGGAAGCGCACAACGCGCACCCGGTACTCGCTCAGCTTGCCCGTCGAGAGTATCAGTCAGCCGGAGACTCGACCGACTCGGCGGCGCAGCCGGGGGCCTCGCTTGCCAAACTCCGCTCTGTGGGAGAGATCGACCCAGGAGGCAGTCGCAAGGATGGCCTCGACGCGTTCCTCGACCGGAAGGTCGCAGAGGGTTACGTGATCGAGACCCGCACCGACACGCACGCAATCATTTCGCGGCGACCGAAGGGTCTCAAGCGCTTTACCGGCGGCGCAGACCCCGGCCGCTACGTCGTCGAGGTCGACGAAGATGGGGTCGCCACCATGCGTCGCGCCGAGCCCCGACGCAGCTGACGCGGCACCTGAGTCGCCGCGGAGGCGAAGCGAGAGGGTGCTAGGCTCGGTCGGTTACCTGAGCGAGTACCGGTGCGCGTTGTGCGCTTCCTCTGCCCGTTCCCGAGCTGCGGAGGAAGTGGTCCAGCTGATGGCAACCGGAACCGTGAAGTGGTTCAGCGCTCAGAAGGGATGCGGTTTCATCGTCCCCGACGATGGCGGCACTCCGCTGTACGTCGACCACCGCGAGATCGTCGGCGCGGACCTCGAGAAGCTGACTGTGGACACGAAGGTGCGATTCGAGGCTCAAGAGGGCGAGTACGGGCTGGAAGCCACGAACGTCACCTTCTCGACCGCGTAGGAACGTTGCGCGACCACGCTCAGGATGCGCTGCGCCTGGCCGTCGGTGACCTTGTCGTCTACGCATCCCATGGGATTGGTCGCGTCGAATCGAGGGAGCATCACGGAGATAGCGGAGAGATCCTCGTCCTCGTCTTCGAGAGTGGGTTGAGGGTGACACTTCCTCTCGATCGCGCACGGAACGCGCTGCGTTCTCTATCCGGCGAGCGGGAGTTGGAGGAGGTGCGGCGCACACTCGGTAGCGACGCACCACCCGCGCCTGAGCACTGGTCACGGCGCCACCGGAATTCGCAGGCCAAACTCGTGGGGGGCACTGTCAGCGGTCTTGCCGAGATCGTCCGGGATGGCGCACACCGAGAGCGCGAGCGCGTCAAAGGAGGCACGGCGCCGATCAGGAACCAGCTCTACCGAGCAGCCCGCAAGTTGCTCGTCGCGGAGGTGGCCGCTGCCCGCGGAATCGAACCCGACGCAGCGGACGCCTGGATCGTCGACCAAATCGATGGCGATTCGCTTTCAACGCGCCGCGCACGACGGGCGCCCGGCACTGAATCGTGGGGTGAGCGGTGAGGGGCCGACCGTGGGCGGACCGCCCTCGGGGTGGACGCCGGTGGTGATCAAGCTCGGCTCGCGGCGGGTTCTGGGCATCGCCTACGGTGACATGTTGGAGGTCGAGGTCGGACTGGAATCCGAGGGCGAAGCCTGGCCGGACGGCGAGTGGCTCACCCTCTTCCGCGAATACGCGAAGTTTCCGTCCGATCTCGAAGAGCCGCGACTCGAGCATGGCAAGCTGCGCTTCGAGGTGCACGAACAGGAATTGGAACGCGCATGGACTGCGATCAAGGATCGCGTCCGCGCCACCAACCGCCTTTACTGCGATCTGCTCCTGCCGCGCGACCGGGCGGGAAAGCGCGACGAGGAGGCACGACGCGACAGCGTCGACGAGCGCGTCCGCCGCGCCCAGCAGTTACTCGACGCGCTCGACTGACAGCGCCCTAAACGCTCTCGAATTGCCAGATCGGCTTCTGGCCTTCTGTCGCCGGATCGTGCAGACTGCGACGAGCACAAGCGGACTGGGGGGCTGAGCAACGAGCAGCGGGACGGAGCCGCTCGCGACCAGGGTTGAGAGTCTCGACGACGCCGTGCGCCGGCTCGTCGTCGAGCGCTCGCACGACCTCGTCACGCTCTGCGACCTGGAGGGCATCATCGTCTACGCCTCGCCGTCGTGGGCGAACCTCGGCTGGAAGCCGTCGCGTCTCGCGGGCATGCCGATCCTCGACCTGATCCATCGCGACGACGCGCGGCTCGCCACCGAAGCGTGGAACGAGGTCGCCGCGGGCACCGATGTCGACGCCGTCACGGTCAGGCTCCGTCGGGCCGGCGGGAGCTACGCCTGGTTCGAGGTGAACGGATCCGCGGTCCGGGACGACGACGGCGAGCTTCGCTTCCTGCTCGGCACTGCCCGCGACGTGAGCGAGCGAGAGGAGCTGCGCTCGCGGCTTCGCGACCTCGACGCCGTCTACCGATTCGCGGACGCCGTCACGGGCGCGGAGACGCTCGACGAGGTGCTGGAGGCTGCTCTCGACGCCTTGCTTGAAGCCACCGATGCGAACCGCGCCTCAGTGCTGCTCGCCGACGCCGAGGGCGTGCTGCGCTTCCGCGCCTGGCGCGGGCTCTCCGACGGCTACCGGCGGTCGACCGAGGGGCACTCCCCGTGGCCCGCGGACGCCGCGGACCCGCAGCCGGTGCTCGTGGACGACGTCGCCGATGCGGGGCTCGAGCCGGCCCTCGAGCGCGTGATCCGCAAGGAGGGAATCGGGGCTCTCGCACTCTTCCCGCTCGCGCGCGGCGGTCGGCTGCTCGGGTTGTTCATGCTCTACCGCGACGCGCGACACGAGTGGAGCGACCGTGAGGTGCTTCTCTCGCGCACCGTCGCGAACCACCTCGCGTCGGTCACCGAGCGGACCGAGGCGGAGCACGCGCTCCACGAGTCGAGCGAGCAGCTCGCGAGCATCCTGCGCACGGTCGAGGAGGGAATCACCGCGACGAACCGCGAGGGCCGCTTCCTGTTCGCGAACGACGCCGCGGCGCGTGCTGCCGGCCTCGAGTCGGCCGACGACCTCGTGGCATTGCCTCCGGAGAAGCGCTACTCGAAGTTCGAGATCTTCGACCCGGACGGGAATCCCGTCGCGCACGAGGATCTGCCGTCCTCGAAGGCCCTGGGGGGCGCGGAGAGCTCGGCCGTGGTGCGGCTGCGTACCCGCTCGGGAGACTGGGAGCGCTGGCTCGCGCTGCGCTCCACGCCGGTCTGCGCGGCCGATGGCAGCGTCGAGCTCGTCGTCAACGTCACTCGCGACATCACCCAGGAAGCCGACGCGCGCCAGGAGGCGGAGGCCTCGCGGGGGCGGCTTGCGCTCCTGCTCGAGGCGACGGAGCAGCTGTCGCAGACGCTCGACTACGAGGAGCTGCTGCGGCGCGTGCCCCAGCTCGTCGTCCCGCGCATCGCCGACGGTTGTCACGTCTACATCGCGCGCAACGAGACCGAGCTCGTCCGCGTCGCGCATGCCCACGTAGACCCGCGCATCTCGACTCTCCTCGACACGATCGATGACGTCTACGACGTCAAGGAGCACCGGCGCATCCCGGTCGTCGAGGTCTTCCGCAACGGCAAGCCGATCCACCGGCCGGCGCTGACGCGCCCGCTCAGGAAGGTCGCGCGCCCGGGCGAGGAAGCGATCGTTCACATGGAGTCGCGCTCGCTCGTCGTCGTTCCGCTCGAGACGGGTGGCAAGCGTCTCGGCGTGCTCGCCGTCACCTCCGCCGAGCCCGGCCGCCACGGGGACGAGGACTTCGAGCTCGTCTCGGAGCTCGCGCGGCGGGTCTCCCTGGTGCTCGACCTCGTCGGCCTCCACCGGCGGGCCCAGGACTCGCTCGCCCAGCTGCAGGCGGTGATTGCGCAGCTGCCGCTCGGCGTCGCCATCACCGACGCCGAGCACCGCATCGTCCTCCTGAACGAGGAGCTCGAGCGCATCTGGGGCGCGCCGATCTACGTCGGCTACGACCACCGTCAGAGCGATGTCCCCACGGCCGGATGGCCGCTCGAGCGCGCGATCGACAAGGGCGAGGTGACGATCGGCGAGCGGCGGGAGGTCGAGCGCGACGGTGAGATCCGCACCCTCGAGATCAGCGCGGCGCCGGTGCGCGACTCCGACGGGGCGATCGTCTCCGCGGTCGCGATCCTGGCCGACGTCACGCGGCGCAGCCGCGCCGAGGAGAACCTCCGCTTCCTCGCGCGTGCGAACGAATTGCTCGTCACGAGCCTCGACTGGGAGCGGACGCTGGCCGCGGTCGCCGAGCTCGCCGTTCCCAGTCTCGCCGGCTACCTCGTGATCGACCTGCTCGACGAGGAAGACGAGCTCCACTGGGTCGTCGCGGTTCACGCGGATCCAGAGAAGACCGAGCTCGTCCGCGAGCTGCGCGGCCAGTACCCGCCGACGTTGTCGACGCATCCGATCCAGGTCGCGCTTCGCACCGGCAAGCCGCAGCTGTTGCCGGATCTGCAGGCCGAGGCCGAGGCGATGGCGCACGACGCGAAGCACGCGCGCGCCATCCGCAAGATCGCGAACACGTCCGGGCTCGTCGCCCCACTCGTCGCCCGCGGCCGGACACTCGGCACCATCAGTCTCGGCACGATCGAGGGCCAGCCGCGCTTCGACGAGTCGGACCTCGAGATGGCGATGGAGCTCGCGCGCCGGATCTCGCTCGCGCTCGACAACGCCCGCCTCTTCGCCGAGGCGCAGGAGCGCGCGCACGCCGCCGAGGCGCTCGAGTACGTCGACGACGGGGTCATCCTCGTGGACGAGGCCGGGATCGTCCGGCTCTGGAACCCGACCGCCGCGATCAGCCTTCGCCGCCCCGCGGTCGACGCTGTGGGCCGGCCGATCGCCGAGCTGCTCGGCGACTGGCAGTCGCTCCAGTCCCGCATCCCCGTCGCCTCCGAGCCGCAGCCGGGAGGCGCCTCGCGCGCGCAGACGCTGCCGGTCGACGTGCAGGGCGCAGAGCGCTGGCTGTCGATCTCCGCCGTCCGCTTCGCTGGGGGCACCGTGTACGCGTTCCGCGACGTGACCGACGAGCGGGCCGTGGAGCAGATGAAGACCGACTTCGTCTCGACGGTGTCCCACGAGCTGCGCACGCCGCTCGCCGCGATCTACGGCGCGGCGATGACCCTGCGGCGCCAGGACGTCGCGGTCGAGGAGCCGCAACGTGACCGGCTGCTCGAGGTCGTTGCGAGCGAGGCCGACCGGCTTGCGCGCATCGTGAACGACATCCTCTGGGCCAGCCGGCTCGAGTCGGGACGGATGAGCATCGCGATCGAGCGGTGCGACGCGGGTGCGATCGCCGCCGAGGTGGCGGACGTCCTGCGTCCACGCGCGCCCGAGGGGATCGAGGTCGCAGTGAGCAAGTCGCGCGGCCTGCCGCAGGTCGCCGCCGATCCGGACAAGCTCCGTCAGATCCTCACGAACCTGATCGACAACGCGATCAAGTACTCGCCCGACGGCGGCCGCGTTGACGTCGAGATCGTCCGCAGCGGGGGCCGCGTCCGCTTCCGGGTCAGCGACGAGGGCCTCGGCATCCCGCCCGCGGAGCAGGACCGGATCTTCGAGAAGTTCTTCCGCCTCGACCCGAACCTGACGCGCGGCGTCGGGGGCACCGGGCTCGGTCTCTACATCTCGCGGGAGCTCGTGACGCGGATGAACGGCCGCATCTGGGTCGACTCCGACGGCTGCACCGGCTCCTCGTTCTTCCTCGAGCTGCCCATCGCCTGAAGAGCTGTGCTCTTCAGGCGAGAGCAAGGGAACTGCGCGGTCCGGAAAGCGTGGTTTCCGGCCTCTGGTGGCTTTGTGGTTCGGAGCGTGTCGAGCCCTCGCGACAGAACCAAAGGCTGGGACCCCCGGCCAGCCCAGCGTGCTCCCAGCCCGGAGCGCACCCGAGATCGCAATCTCGGGTGCGCGTATCTCCCCCGGGCAAAGAGCGCAGCTCTTCGCCCGGCGTAACGTCTAGTAAGGCGGGGCGCCCGGTCCTGCGGGGCCCTCGTCGTAATACGCGGTGCGGCGGCGGCCGAAGTAGCCGGGGCCGGCCCACGAAGACCAGAAGATCAGCGACAGCAGGATTCCGACGATGCCTACGATCAAGAGGATCCAGCCGATCGTGTGGATGTCCACGCCGGAAACGGTCGTGTTCACGGCGAAGGCGAGCACGGCGCCTACGGCCGCCAGGATTAGTCCTACTCCGAGACCCATGCTTTCCTCCTTTGGCGGGGTCAAAGAGGTAAACGATCGAGGGCCGGTTCGAGATTCGGTCGGTTTCGCTTTCGTCTAGGCTCCGAAACGGATGCGCAGGGGCTCCATCGTCGCGCTCTTGGGGCTGGCACTGATCGCGGGCGGGGTCGCGACTGCTGTCGCGATCTGGCCGACGTGGCTGCCCGTGGCGGCGTCCCGCGAGGCGGGCCGCATCCACTTCGTCATCTGGTTCGTGGTCGGGATCTGCATCGCCATCTTCGCGCTCGTCGCCGCGGTGATGATCTATGCCGTCCTCCGTTTCCGCGTCCAGGAGGACGACTTCGAGGACGGCCCGTCGGTGCACGGGCACACCGGCCTCGAGATCACGTGGACGGCGATCCCGTTCGTGCTCGTGACCGCGATCGCGATCGTCAGCGCCATCGTCCTCTCCCGAAACGACGCCCAGGCGGAGAACACGCTCCGCATCAACGTCGTCGCCCAGCAGTTCGAGTTCGCGTTCAGCTATCCCGACGCCAACAACGTCACGAGCCCGGTGCTTCGGCTGCCGGAGGGCCGGTCGGTCGAGCTCTACATGCGCTCGCTCGACGTAATCCATTCCGTCTTCGTGCCGCAGTTCTCGCAGAAGGAGGACCTTGTCCCCGGGCTCGTCACCCAGCTGCACATCACCCCCGACCGGGTCGGCACCTTCCCGCTTGAGTGCACCGAGCTGTGCGGGCTGGGCCACTCGCTGATGCGCAGCCAGGCGATCGTGATGAAGCCCGCCGCGTTCGACGCCTGGCTCCAGCACCAGGAGAAGTCGGCCGCGCCGGCGCCGTCCACTTCTACGGCCACGACCACGACATCCAGCACGGGAACAACCTCGACCTCGACGACTCCGTCGGCGTCGGCCGCCGGGCTTTCGGTGTTCAACAACAGCGGCTGCGGGACGTGCCACACGCTCAGCGCCGCCAACGCGGCGGGCACGGTCGGGCCGGATCTCGACAAGCTCGTCTCGTACGCGAAGCAGGCGAAGCAGCCGCTCGCGCCGTTCGTCCACGACTCGATCGTCGATCCGGACAAGTACGTCCAGCCCGGCTATCAGAAAGGGCTGATGCCGAGCACGTTCGGGCAGTCCCTCACGAAGACACAGCTCGACGCGCTCGTCGCGTTCCTCGTTCAGTCGGCGCAGAAATCCGGTAACAAGTAGGGAGCCCAGTGACGACGACCGCGACCGCCCACGACACCCACCACGCGCCGAGCCCGACCGGCGGCGGCATCCGGCGGCTGTTCCTTGGCCCGGGGCTCTTCCGCGGCGCCTGGATGTTCCTGCTCTTCGGCGGGATCGGCTTCGGAATCGTCGTGCTCATCCGCTGGGGTGCGGGCTGGGACCCGATCCTCGCGACGGAGCCCCTCGTCCTCGTGTCCGCCCTGGTCTCCGCTCCGATCGGCTTCCTCGCCGGGATCGGGGCCTTCGACTACTGGACGTACTACGCGCTCGGCTACCCGACGCGCGCCGAGGATCACACCGGCCACGGTGCCCAGAGCTGGCGCGACTACTTCCGCGTCAACACCGACCACAAGGTGATCGGCGTCCAGTACCTCGTCACGACCGTCTTCTTCTTCCTCGCCGGCGGCATGCTCGCCCTGCTCGTGCGCGCCGAGCTGGCGAAACCCGGGACCCAGTACTTCGACCAGCAGACCTTCAACGGCCTCTTCTCGGTCCACGCGTCGCTGATGATCTTCCTCTTCATCATCCCGGCCTTCGCCGGGCTGGCGAACTTCGTCGTGCCCCTCATGCTCGGCGCGGCGGA
Organism: Actinomycetota bacterium; assembly: GCA_046731605.1. Classification (GTDB taxonomy): domain Bacteria; phylum Actinomycetota; class Thermoleophilia; order Gaiellales; family Gaiellaceae; genus Palsa-739. The sequence goes on from JBKPLL010000011.1 coordinate 8,394, forward strand.
CATGGCCTTCCCGCGCCTGAACGCGCTCTCGTTCTGGCTGCTCCCGATCGCCGGGATCATGATGCTGAGCTCGTTCTTCATGCCCGGCGGCGCCTTTGCGTGCGGCTGGACCGGCTATGCGCCGCTCTGCTCCCAGCACCAGCCGATCGGCGCGATCTTCTTCAACCAGGGAGTGCAGTGGGCGGGCGCGTCGTCGATCATGACCGCTCTCAACTTCCTCGTCACCATCATCACGATGCGGGCGCCGGGGATGACCTTCTGGCGGCTGCCGCTGCTCGTCTGGGCGAACTTCACGACCTCGCTGCTCGTCGTGATCGCAACGCCGTTCATCGCCGGGTCGCAGTTCTTCTCGATGTTCGACCACGTGATGCACACGTCGTTCTTCAACCCGGTCGGCGGCGGCTACCCCCTGGGCTACCAGCACATCTTCTGGTTCTACTCGCACCCGGCCGTCTACATCATGATGCTGCCTGGCTTCGGGATCATGAGCGAGGTCATAGCCGTGTTCAGCCGGAAGCCGATCTTCGGCTACCGGCTGATGGCGCTCTCGCTGATGGCGATCGTCGTGCTCGGCTTCTCGGTCTGGGCGCACCACATGTTCGTGAGCGGCATGTCGTCGTGGCTGCGGGTGCCGATGATGATCACGACGCTTCTGATCGCGGTCCCGACCGGGATCAAGATCTTCAGCTGGCTCGCGACGATCTGGGAGGGGAAGCTCCACTTACGCACGCCGATGCTGTTCGCGCTCGGCTTCCTCTCGATGTTCGTCATCGGCGGTCTCTCGGGCGTCATGCTCGGCGCCGTCCCGATCGACATCCACGTGAGCCAGACGTACTTCATCGTGGCCCACATCCACTACGTGCTGTTCGGCGGCTCCGTGTTCACGATCTTCGCCGGCATCTACTACTGGTTCCCGAAGATGACCGGCCGGATGTACGACGAGAAGCTCGGCAAGCTCCACTTCTGGCTCACCTTCGTCGGCTTCAACCTCACCTTCTTCCCGATGCACATCCTCGGCACCGACGGGATGCCGCGGCGCGTCGCCGACTACCTGCCGAAGTACGCCGACCTGAACATGTTCATCTCGCTCGCGTCCTTCGGGCTCGGGATCTCGGTGATCGTCTTCCTCTACAACATGATCACCAGCTGGCGCTTCGGCGAGATCGCCCCGGCCAACCCGTGGCGCGCGATGACGCTCGAGTGGCAGGTCACGTCGCCGCCGCCGACCTTCAACTTCGACGAGATCCCGCAGGTCGTCGGGTCCCCGTACGAGTACGGCGTCCCCGGCGCGCAGCACGCCGTTCTCGCGCCGTCCAAAGCTCGCGAGATGGAGGAGGTCCCGGTATGACGCACCTGCTGGTGGTCGCGAACGAGACGGTCGACGCGAGGACGCTGCGGGAGGCGCTCGCGTCCCGCGGCGACGACCTGCAGGTCACCGTGGTGTCCCCGGTCAACGAGCCGCAGCGCGGCTACGTGGTGTACATCGACACGCGGCGCGCCTCGGCGCAGCGGCGTCTCGACCGGGCGCTCGGCCACCTGCGCGAGGCCGGGATCCCGGCCGACGGCTACGTCGTCGAGGCCGATCCCGCCGCCGCGGTTCGCGACGCGCTCGCGACTCTGGAGCCGCCGGTCGACGAGATCCTCGTCTCGACCCATCCCGAGGAGAAGTCTGGCTGGTTGCGCCGTGGCGTCCTCGACCAGATCCGCTCGGCGGCAGGCTCGGTCCCGGTCGAGCACCTCGTCTCCGACGGCAGCGCCGCGAGCGAGAAGAACGTGCTCGTGATCGCGAACGAGACGGTGCTCGGCGAGCCGCTCCTCGCCAGGATCCGCGAGCGCGCGGCGGCGGGACCGGCGAGCTTCCTGATCCTCTCGCCGCAGAGCGACCCGGGCGCGGGCGAGCATCCCGAGGCCGAGCGGCGGCTGAAGCGGGCCCTTGCGCAGCTGCGCGGAGCGGGAATCGACGTCCACGGCCAGGTGTCGCATCCCGACCCGTTCAGCGCGGCGATGGAGGCGGTGCACGACGAGCGCGTCGACGAGATCGTCGTCTCGACGTTCGAGCCCCTCAAGTCGGGCTGGCTGCGCGGAGACGTAGTGGAGCGGCTGAAGAAGGAGACCGGCCTTCCGGTCGAGCACGTCGTCGTCGAGCGTGCCTGGACGGAGGTGCCGGCATAGCGACCTACTCCCACGCCGAGCCGGTCGGGCACGACGAGCACGAGCATCACGGCCCGCCGATTCCGCACTACAGCTCGCGGATCAAGCCCGAGACGCTCGGGATGTACCTCTTCATCGCGTCGGAGATCATGCTCTTCGGCTCGTTCTTCACCGCCTACTTCTTCGTACGGATCGTCAACGGCGTGCCGTGGCCGACGCCGCCCTTCGAGCTGCCGGTCTTCGTCGCCACGATCAACACGTTCATCCTCATGACCTCGAGCGCGACGATGCACTGGGCGACCGTGTCGATCAAGCGCGGCAACGTCTGGGGCATGCGGGCCGGCCTGCTGCTCACGTTCCTCATGGGTCTCGCCTTCCTCATCTCGCAGCTCTACGAGTACATGCGAGCCGGCTTCAACACCGCGGACGGCGCGTTCCCCACCATCTTCTTCTGCCTCACTGGCCTGCACGGCTGCCACGTGTTCATCGGCCTCACGATCCTCGCCTTCATGACGATTCGTGCCTGGCGTGGGCACTTCTCGGCCGAGCACCACCACGGCGTCGAGATCGGCGGGATCTACTGGCACTTCGTCGACGTGATGTGGATCGTCGTTTTCACGACGGTCTACATCCTCTGACCAGAGGGTAAGAGCGGAGACGATGCGCAACCCGCTCCGCAGCGAGGGCGAGGCCTACCGGCTCCTCTGGATCGTCGTCGGCGGCGCGGCCGTGATCATCGTCGCGGCCTTCATCAACACGTGGCTGGGCGTCGCGGTGGCCGTGATCGCGTTCGGCGCGCTCGGCTGGTGGTTGATGCACGAACCGGTGCCGGGGGCGGCAGAGCCTCCGCCGGTCGTCACCTCGGAGACGCCGCCGGGCACGCATCGCGTGCTCGTCGTCGCTCCGCCCGGGACCGAGACCGTGTCCGTGCCCGACGGGGCGGAGGTGCTCGTCGTGGTGCCGGCGCTCTCGTCGACCGGAGAGGCGCTGACCGGGGCCGTCGACGACCGCCGGAACGACGCCGAAACGACCGCGGCGGCGCTCGAGTCCCGCCTCGACGGCGCACGGGTCGAGGTCGGGGCGGACGACCCCGCGCTCGCGGTGGAGGACGCGCTGCGCGTCTTCGGCGCCGACGAGGTGCTGGTCGCGGGCGACGACGGGATGCTGGAGGCGATCCGCGAGCGGGTGGCGCTTCCCGTCAGCCGAGCGTGATGCAGTAGCGGATCTCGGTGATCGGGACGCCGAGGAACTCCTCCTCGCGGCGCCCGCCGTCGTCGGTCCAGCCCTCCCGCTCGTAGAAGCGCCGCGCCCGCGGATTGTCCTCCAGCACCCACAGCTGAGCCGTGGCGAATCCGCGGTCGCGCAGCGCGCCTAGCGCGGCCTTCATCAGAGCCGGGCCCGCGCCCGAGCCCCACGCCTCGGGCAACGCGTAGATGGCGTACAGCTCGCCCACTCCCGGCTCGTGGCGACTCTCGCCGCACGACGCGAAGGCGACGATCGCGCCCTCGTCCTCGGCCACTAAGACGACGAAGTCTCGCGGCTCGGGCTCCGAGAGATGCTGCCGCCAGAGCTCCTCCCGGGCATCCAGGTCCATGCCGGCGAGGCGCTCCGCGCCGAAGACGTGCTCGTATGCCGCTTGCCACGTGCGGACATGCACCGCCGCAATTGCCGCGGCGTCCCCGAGCCGTGCCTCCCGAGCCTCCAGCCGACTACTTACCGGCGGACGAAGACACGTACTGCGCGACGGCCTGGATCTGGGCGTCGCTCAGCTTGTCCTTGAACGCCGGCATCTTGCCCCCGCCGACCTCGACCTGGTGGGCAACGACGTCCGTCGCCGGCTTGAGCTGGTCGAGGTTCGGCCCGACCGTCCCGGTGGCTCCTGCGGCGGAGAGTGTGTGGCAGCCTGCGCACCCGGCTCCCTTGAAGATCTTCGCGCCGTCCGTGCCGAGGCTCGCGAACCCGCCACCCTCGATGAACCCGCCCTGCCCCGCGACCGAGGCGACGTACGCGGCGACGTCGATCGCGTCCTGACCCTTGACGATGTTGGCCGGCATCGTCTGCTGCGTCTTGAAGTCGCCGAGCTTGCCGTTCGTGTACGTGGCGATCTCGCCCGAGCCGAGGCGGATCTGGTCGAGGACGACGTTCTCGATCGAGCTCTGCGGATAGCCGTCGGCGACGGCGGCCGCGAAGGCGTTGTCGAGGTCCGGGCCGATCGTCCCGCTGGTTCCGGCGGCCTGCAGCGCGTGGCAGGAGCCGCAGTTCTGGGTGAAGAGCTGCTGGCCGGACTGCGTGTCCGCTTGCTGCCCCGCGTTGGCGACGCCGCCGGTGCCGCAGCCGACCGCGAGCAATGCCGCCGCCACGAGCCCTGCCCCCAGGGTTCCGACCCGGTACGGCCGCTTCAACGCAGCTTCAACCTTGGGGAACTCCGACCGCCGACACGGCCTCTTCGCGCGTGGGGTAGATCGTGAAGACCTTGTCGAGGCCGGTGATCTCGAAGATCTTGGTGATGTTGCGGTCGCTGCAGACGAGCAAGAGCTGGCCGTCGTTCGTCCGCAGCCGCTTGACGCCGCCCACGAGGACGCCCAGCGTCGTCGAGTCGATGAACGTCGTCCCGCTGAAGTCGACGATGACCTCCTTGCCGCCCTGTCCGATCACCTCGAGCAGCTGCTGCTTGAACTCGGGCGCCGTGTAGAGGTCGACCTCGCCGGTAAGCGAGATGACATAGGCGTCACCGTTGAGCTGCTCGGTCTTGATGTCGAAATTCATGCGCAGATCCCCCGAAAGTCGCTCGCCGGCCCACTGGCGGGCCGCTCGGAGGTGAGTCTATCCGCGCGGCCGAGGCCGCAATCGCCTAGCCGCCGGACTGGACTGTCGGCGTGCCCTGGGAGAGCGCCTTGATCTCGTTCTGGATCTGCTTCTTCAGCGGAGCGTTCGGATAGACCCTCAGGTAGCTCTTCAGCGCCGTTACCGCGGTCTTGCTGTCGCCGGCGTTCACGGCCGCCGTCGCGAGCTCCTGGAGGTACGTCGCGTTGCGGGGCTGGATCTTCGCGGCCTGCTTGTAGGCCTTCACGGCCTCCCCGAATGCGGTCGTCGCCTTCGTGTACAGGTCGGACGTCCGGGCCGCTGCCTTCTGCGACGCGTTCTGGTAGGTCGGGTTCTGGCCGACCGCGGCCCCGAGGGTGCCGCCCGGCAGGAACGGCGCGCTCGGATCCGCCTGCTGGGCTGCCTGCTGGGCATTCTGGTACCGGGTCGAGAACGTGTTCCCCTGGGACATCTGGAGGCCGCCGAGCTCGGCCCAGGACGCCGCGTCCTGATTCTTCTGCGCGAGGTAGCTGTTGAGCGCGACGATCGCCTGGGCGGTGTTCCCCTTCTCCTCGTACGCGGTGGCAAGGTCGCGGTATCCCTTCCCGGGATTCTTCAGGATCTCGTCCTGCGCCTTCGAGATGGAGCTGCTGCCGCCGCCGCCGAACAGGCCGGTGTACAGGTCGCTGAGGCCCCCGCTGCCCGAGCCGACGCCCACGAAGACGAAGCTGACCATGAAGACGACGGCGAGCATGGCGTAGACCCACTTCTGGTGGCGCCGCATCCGGACGAAGAAGAGCTCCTGGTTCGGATTGCCGCCGCCGGCGTGGCGGCGCCGGCCGTGGGCGCCTGCGCGCGCCTTCGCGGGCTGTTGCGCCTTCGCCCTCGCCTGCTGCTTCGCCTTGACCGCTGCCCTGGCCATCAGCCGCCCAGAGTAGCCGAGGCAGGGGCCGCTTTCGGTCTTCGCCGCTCGACGAGGACGGCGAGCCAGATCGAGCTCTCGAACAACAGCCACATCGGCAGCAGCTCGAGGAAGGTCGTAACCGGATCCGGCCCGGGCAGTGCGAGCGCGATCGCCGCGGTCACGAGATAGCCCATGCGTCGGTGGCGGCGCAGCGTGCGGGAGCTCAGCACACCGAGGTACACGAGCCCGACCACGACGAGCGGGGTCTGGAAGACGAGCACGACGCCGACGAGCACGGTGACCACGAAGTTGTAGTAGGACGACGCCCGCGGCAGGATCAGGAAGTGTTCGTGGTCGTAATGGACGAGAAAGTGCACGGCTCGCGGTAGCAGCACCCAGTAGCCGAACGCCACGCCGGCCACCGCGAGAGCCAGGGCGGCCAGCGCGAGGCCGAGCACCTTCCGCTCGGCGGCGGGATCGACGGCCGGCGCGAAGAAGAGCCAGACCTGCCAGAGCACGATGGGCAGCGCGAGCACGAAGCCGGCGTAGACCGAGACCATGATCGTCACGGTGAAGGGCTCCGCAACTCCGGTCGTGAGCAGCCGGTGGTGGCCGGGCGGCAGGGGCCGGTCGAGCCAGTCGAGGACGTGCCCGCTGAAGATGAAGGCGACGACCGTCCCGAGGGCGATCGCGCCGAGCATGACGAAGAGCCGGCCGCGCAGCTCCTCGAGATGCTCGCCGAGTGTCGCCTCCTCGGCGTGGCCGAGACGGCGTGGAAGCCCCGTCATGCCCTCGCTAGATGGACTCGCGCTCGGACGGCGTCGCCGTCGTCGAGCTCACGGCCGCGTCGGCAGGCGGGAGCTCGGCCGGAAGCTCGGGCTGCGCGTCGTTCGGAGGCGGCGAGTTGCCGGTGACCGCATCCTTGAACTCGCGCATCCCGTGCCCGAGCGCCTTGCCCATCTCCGGCAGCCGCTTGCCGCCGAAGAGCAGCAGCGCGATCACGAGGAGCAGGATGATGTGCCAGGGAGTCTGGAAGTACCCCATGAGTCCTTCGAGAGTAGCCGTTTCCCTCAGCGTTCGCGCGGACTGGAACGGCGTCACAGGGCGTCTCGCTACGCTGAACCCATGGCATTGCTGAAGCTGGAGAACCTGCACGTCGCGCTCGAGGACGGCACCGAGATCGTCAAGGGCGTCGATCTGGAAGTGGACACGAACGAGGTGCACGCGATCATGGGGCCGAACGGCTCCGGCAAGTCGACCCTCGCCTACGCGCTGATGGGTCACCCGGCCTACGAGATCACCGAGGGACGGCTCTTCCTCGAAGGTGAGGACGTGACGGAGCTCGGCGCCGACGAGCGGGCGCAGCGGGGACTCTTCCTCGCCTTCCAGTATCCGCACGCGATCCCGGGCGTCACCGTGACGAGCTTCCTGCGCAGCGCGATCAACGCCGTGCGCAAGGCCCGCAACGACGGCACCGACGACCCGATCGCGATCCCGGAGTTCCGCAAGGAGCTCCTCGCGCAGATGGATCGCCTCAAGGTGAGCCGCGAGCTCGCCTCGCGCTACCTCAACGACGGCTTCTCGGGCGGCGAGAAGAAGCGCGTCGAGATCCTCCAGATGGCGATGCTGAAGCCGCGCATCGCAGTGCTCGACGAGACCGACTCGGGCCTCGACATCGACGCGCTGCGCGTCGTGGCGAGCGGCGTGAACGAGCTCGTCGGCCCCGAGATGGGCGCGCTCGTGATCACGCACTACCAGCGGATCCTCAACTACGTGAAGCCCGATCACGTCCACGTCTTCGTGGACGGGCGTATCGTGGAGTCGGGCGGCGCCGAGCTCGCCCAGCAGCTCGAGGCCGAGGGTTACGACCCCTTCATTCCGGCGACAGCAGGGAGTGAGGCGTAATGGCACAGACCGAAACCGAGATCGTCCAGGGAATCGGCTCCGACTACGCGATCAAGTACGGCTTCTCCGTCGCGGAGGACTACTTCTTCAAATCGGGCCG
>JBKPLL010000012.1:0-23679 GCA_046731605.1 Actinomycetota bacterium
CTGCGGGACGGCCGGTGCGCCGCGCCTCGAGCCGGAGGCCCTGCACCGGACCAACGCCGACAACCGCACCAACGCGAACAACCCCATCAGAAGCGGCCCGAGGAGCGCGCACAGCCTCGGCTACACGGGCGCCGGCGTGAACATCGCGGTCTTCGCGGACGGGATGGACCCCAACCTGCCCGACTTCCAGCGCAACGGCAAGTCGGCCGTCACCGACTACCGCGACTTCAGCGGGGAGGGCCCGAACGCCCGGACCGGCGGCGGAGAAGCCTTCGGCGACGTCAGCTCGCTCGTCTCCCAGGGCCGGACGACCTACAACCTCAACCGGCAGATCAATCCGGACTTCGCCGCGTCGGGCGGCACCTGCGACGTGAAGGTGCTCGGCGTCGCCCCCGGGGCTGACATCGACGTGATGAAGGTGTTCGGCGTCGACAACGTGAGCTTCACGAGCGTGATCCTGCAGGGGATCGACTGGGCGATCGGGCACGACCATGCCGACATCCTCTCCATCTCGATCGGCTTCGGCGGCATCCCGACCAGCGCGGCTTTGCAGCCGCTCACCGCGATCCTCCACAACGCGATGGCCAACGGCACCACCGTCGTGGCCGGCACCGGCGACTCCAGCCCGTCGAACACCGAGTCGAGCCCGGCGCTCGACCCCGGTGTGATCGGCGCGGCGGCGAGCACCTCGTACCGGATCCTGGCCCAGACGAACCTCTTCCTCTACGACCTCGCCCAGACCATCCACGGCGGCGGCGGCGCGCCCTCGTACCGCCTGGGACAGAGCACACCCGGCTGGCTCAGCAACCAGGTCTCCACGCTCTCCAGCTCCGGCGTGACGGAGGACCGGAGGATGCCGGACATCATCGCCCCAGGCGATCTGAACTGGGCCGACTGCTCGACGAACACGTCGATCTACACCGACTGCGAGAACGCGATCGGCGGCAGCACGATCGGGCTCGAGGACTTCGGGGGGACGAGCGGGTCCGCACCGCTCACCGCCGGAACCGCCGCTCTCGTGATCCAGGCGTACCGGCAAACGCACGGTGGGAAGACGCCGAGGCCCGCGGTCGTCCGGCAGATCATCTTCAGCAGCGCGACCGACCTCGGCATCGCCGCGGAGAACCAGGGCGCGGGACTGCTCAACGCGCTGGGAGCCGTCCAGCTGGCCAGGGCGTATGGCAAGCACGCGAAGGGGGGCGGCCTGGCGCACTCGCCCGACTCGATCGCCGACCTCGGCAACGTCAAGGCGAGACATCGTCATACGGTCACGGTCAAGAACACCGGCAACAGCAAGGCCACGATCAAGCCGGTGCTCCGCACGCTCGGCCCGCGGCGGAACCTCTCGCGCGGCAAGCTGAACCTGTTCGTGGCGGGTCGGGGTCCGCAGGGATCCTGCGCGGGCCTCAAGACCGCGAAGTACTTCACCGGCGAGACGATTCCCGAGCTGAACTGCAAGACGTTCACGGTGCCGAAGGGCGTCGACGCCCTGGACTCGCGGATCGGCTGGGACCCCTTGCAGTCGTGTTCCAGCTGCACCGCCGGCGAGCCCACCGTTCGGGAGATCCTGATCGACCCGAAGGGCCGCTATGCGCAGTACAGCGACCCGCAGGGCGACGGCTCCGGGTTCGCCGACGCGCAGGTCCACCAGCCCATCGCCGGCAAGTGGACGCTGCTCATCTTCGGCCGCTCGACGTCGAGCTACAACGGCCCGGTCAGCTACCAGGAGACCGCCCAAAGCTTCCGGACGATCCGCAAGGCGGTCACACCGGCCACCAAGACGGTGCGCCCCGGCAAGTCGGCCTCGTTCACCGTCAAGGTCCCCGCGCCCACCAGGCCCGGCTTCTTCACCGGCGCGGTCGTCTTCCACAGCAACCGGCAGAAGAAGCTCGGCACGATCCCCGTCGTCTCCGAGGCGAAGGTGCCCGTCACGACGAAGAAGGCCGGACGCTTCTCCGGCACCCTGATCGGCGGCAATGGCCGGCCGGGCGCCTACGCGCAGGAGCTGAGCTACGAGTTCACGGTGCCGAAAGGCGTCCACGACGTGGACGTCAACCTGCGTGCCTCCCACACCGGCTACCTGCTGCTCGGCCAGCTGGTCGACCCGAACGGGAACGCGGTGGACAGCCAGCTGAGCTTCCACCAGATCGATCGCCTCGGCACCAGCGACAACACGAATGCCGTCCAGCTCGCCTGGGCCGACCCGAGGCCGGGCACCTGGCGGGTGAACGTCGCCAACGGCCTGTTCTACCTGCCCGGGCTCGACGTGTACTCCGGGCTGACCCACGCCACGCTCCAGGGCACGGTCAGCTTCAACACCTCGCGGGTGACCGCGACCGGGATGCCGACCGGGACGCTGGCGCCCGGCAGCAAGGTCACGGCTCACGTCCAGGTGAAGAACACCGGCATCGAGCCGGAGACGTACCAGCTGGATCCGCGGACGATTACCCAGACGCCGTACACCGGGGTCTCGTTGACCGACGCCTCGGGCACGCTGCCGATCACGTACGACGACAGCGTCCCGGAGTACGTCGTCCCACCGTTCAGCAGCCAGCTGAAGGTGGATGCCAGCACGACCGGGACGACGCCGATCCGGTTCGATATCAGCCCGTTCTGGGGCGCGCCGGACGTGCTTTCCCCGGTCAGCTCCGGTGGGAAGGCGAGCGTGACCCTGACCAGCCCATTCGCGTCGTTGTGGGCGCCGGCCACGTCCGAGGTCGGGCCCTTCGCATCCGCGGCGACCCCGGAGAGCTACTCCACGACTGCGACGCTGACCACGCTCGGCTTCGACCACGATGCGACTCCCAGCACCGGAAACTGGTGGGACTTCCTGCTCAACGGCGGTCCGCAGCCGAACTCGCTCTTCCTGAATCCCGGCGAGAGCGGAACCATGGATCTGACCTTCACCGTCCCCAATGCGGCGGCAGGCACGAAGGTCTCCGGCGTGGTTCCCGTGGAGACGTTTCCGACGAACTCGTACTCCAACGGCGTCGGGGGTTGGAGCTCGGACGTCCTGAAGATCCTGAACTACTCGTACACGATCGGCTAGCGCCGCCCGAAGTCGCCTCGATTGCGAATCGAGGGCAGGGGAATCAGTGGCCCATGCCGTCCGCCCCTGCCTTCCTCTCGGCCCGCGCGATGCGCCGGCTGAACGTAGCCCTCGCGATCTGGGCCGCATTCTGGATCGGGATCGCGATCTACACCGCCTACGAGGTGGCCGCGCTGCGGACGCTCAGCGACACCGTCGTCAAGGCCGGCGCCGCCACCGAGTCCACGGGCCATGCGCTCGCGGCGGTGGGACACCTCCCGTTCGTCGGCGGCCAGATCTCGCAGCTCGCGGAGCAGGCGGTCGCCGCCGGCGCGAGCGCCCGCGCCAGCGGCGCCTCGACCGCCACCACCGTCGACCGGCTCGCGGTTCTCCTCGGCATCGCCATCGCGTTGATCCCGACCGTGCCGCTGCTCGCGCTCTACCTGCCGCTTCGCCTCAGCTGGCGCCGCGACCGAGAGGCGGTCCGTCGCTCGATTGCACGCTGGGACGGCGAGCCGGGGCTCGAGGCCTTTCTCGCCCAGCGGGCGATCGCGCACCTGTCGTTCGAGGAGTTGCGGAACCTCGGGTTCGACGGCACGCCCGGCTCGCCGCCGAACGGCGAGCTGGCAGCCGCCGAGCTGCGGCGCCTCGGACTCGACCGCCCGGCGCGGCGGGCCTTCACGCTGCGGCGCGCGCGGGAACCGGTGGCTCCTCGGTGATCGAGCAGAAACCGCGTCGCCCGCTTGGGCGGCGGCAGAGCGGCGAGGCAGAACCGCCCGAGCCGCCGGCCGCCGGACGCCTCGCCCGTGCATACGCCTCCGTCGTCGTCTGGCTGGCGCCCCTGCTCGTCGTGATCGTGGCAGCGGCGGCGTACGGCTCGTACCGCTATCTGCCGTCGATCGCCTCCGCGCCGACCGCGACGAGCGACGCGCTGCTGCCGAAGCATCCGACCGCGCTCGCGGTCGAGCGGGAGTCGGCCAAGCTCTTCGGAGCTCCCGTCGCCACCCCGTACGCGGTCGTCCAGCGCAATCCCGACGGACTCGGGGCGGACCTGCAACGTGCGACGCTGGCGAAGGCGCTCGCGGTGGATCAGCACAGGGTGCCGTCGCTGCGGGGCATCGTCGCGGTCCCGGTGATGAACACGCTCGGGATCGTCCCGTCGTCGCGCGAGCACGGGACGACGATCGTGACCTTCCTCTACTTCCCGTACTCGACCCCGTCCGGGCTCGCGGTCACAGACACCAAACGCTACGCGGGCTACCTCGGGCCGCGCCTGGACACCGTCGGTATCACCGGCGCCGAGGCCGCCCGGCTCGAGCAGTTCAACCTACTCTCCAGCCGGCTCCACTGGACGGAGGGCGCGACGGTCCTGCTGATCGTCCTGATCGTCGGGATCGCGCTGCGCGCCGTGCTGGCGCCCATCCTGACCGTGCTCTGCGCGGGGCTCGCCTTCCTCATCTCGCAGCACATCCTGGGCTGGATCGCAGAGAACTCGAGCCTCACGATGCCGAACGAGCTGCAGGGAGTCGCCGTCGCACTGATGCTCGGCATCGTCACCGACTACTCGGTCTTCTACTTCACGAGCGCGCGCGAGGCGTTCCGGGACGGGCTGCCGGCGCGCGAGGCCGTCCGCCGCTCCACGCAGCTCAACACGCCGATCGTCTTCACGGCCGGTGCAGTCGTCTCGTTCGGCGTCGCCTCGCTCATGCTCGGGACGCTCGGCTTCTTCCGCTCGTTCGGCCCCGGAATGGCGATCACCGTGGCCACCGGGCTCCTCGTCTCGGTGCTGCTCGTGCCGGCGATGCTGCGGCTGCTGGGCCCGGCGCTCTTCTGGCCGGGGCTGCGGCAGGGGCCGCCGCCCGTGCGCGACTGGCGGAAGAGGGTCTCGCACTTCGTCACGCGAAAGCCCGTCGCGCTCCTGCTCGCGCTCGTCTGCTTCGCGGGTCTCGCCGCGGCCGCAACGGGCCTTCGCAACGGGCTTCCCCTCGGTCTACAGCTGGTGGACAGCCTGCCGTCGAAGAACCCGGTTGCCGTGAGCGCGAGGGCCGCGGGCCAGGGCTTCGCGCCGGGGGTCGTCGCGCCCACCGAGCTTCTCCTCAAGGATCCGAGGATCCAGCGCGAGAGCCCCGCGCTCGACCGGCTTCAGGCGGGGCTGGAGCGGCAGCCGCACGTCGCGGGCGTCATCGGCGCCGGTGATCTGCCCGCCGCCCACCGGTTCGGCGGCGCCTACGTGGCGCGAGGTGGGGCGGCTCGCTTCGCAATCATCTTCGACAGCGATCCGACTGAGGCTCCGACGATCGGTCACCTCGAGCGGCTCCAGCGGACGCTGCCGGACCTGTTGGGCAAAGTCGGGCTCGGAGGCGCGACCGTCGGCTGGGGCGGGGAGACGGCTCTCGGAGCCGAGACAGTGGACGCGACCAACACGTCGCTCTGGCGCGTCATCCTCGTGGCCTTCGCCGTCAACTTCGTCTTCCTCGTGCTCTTCCTCCGGTCGCTCGTTGCGCCGCTCTACCTGCTGCTCGCAAGCATCGCCGCGCTCGCCGCGACCTTCGGCCTCACGATCTACTTCTTCACGGACGTCCTGCACGACGCGGGCCTGCCGTACTACATCCCGGTCGCGTTCTCGGTGCTCCTGCTCTCGCTGGGCTCCGACTACAACATCTTCGTCGTCGGGAGAGTCTGGAAGGAGGCCGACCGCCGGCCGCTGCAGGAGGCGGTCGCCGTGGCCGCGCCCCGTGCCGGACGCGCGATCACCGTGGCCGGCGTCGCGCTCGCGCTGAGCTTCGCGATGCTCGCGATCATCCCGATCACGCCGTTCGCCGTGATGGCGTTCGCGATGGGGGTCGGGATCCTGCTCGACACGTTCCTCGTCCGTTCGGTCCTCGTGCCGGCGCTCGTCGTCGTCTTCGGCGAGTCGGGACGCTGGCCGCGCCGCGGCTCGAAATATCACTCGCACGACGTATCCGACGTGCCCACGGAGCCGCTACAGCGCCAAATCCACGGGAGGCAAACGTCGCGAGCGAGCCGCTGACGCGGCAGCCCTGATCAGTTCATGGCGAAGGCGGTGGTGCGGTGCCGCGCGTGCCGCACCCCCGCCAGTGCCACGGCGCACAGGATCGCCGAAACGAGATACGGCACAACGTCGCCCGTCGCTGCGGCGACGGCGCCGCCCACGGCCGGCCCGATCAACGCGCCGCTCGCCCAGGCCGCATTCATTACGCCGAAGGCCATCCCCTGGGGGAGGTCGCTGCGCTCGGCACCCTCGGCGATCAAGGCGAAAGCGGGGGTGAAGAGGACGCCGTAGGCGCCGGATGCGGCGATCAGAAGGGGCACGTAGAAGAGAGGCCCTGGGGTTGCGGCGAGCCCGACCGAGACTGCCACGCTGATCAGGAGCGCCAGCTGCACCGGGACCAGCACGCCCCGGCGATCGATCATTCTCCCTGCCAGCGGTGACAGCGCGGTCTCGAACGCGGCGCCGACGAGCCAGACGGCGCCGATCGCCGCCGCGCCCCAGCCGAAGTCGGAGAGCTGGAGCGGCGCGAGCGTCGAGAGCACGCCCCAGAGCAGCGACGGCAGTGCCATCAGGAGCAGGCCGCCCACGAACGCCGAGTTCCGGAGCGCGCGGCGTACGGCGGCGGTCGAAGGCTGCTCAGGAGGCGGAGGGACGGATGCGATACGCAGCGTCCAGACTCCGAGCAGGACCGCCGAGGCAGCGACTGCGGTGAACACGACGCCGCGGCCGAGCAGGGCAGCTCCCGCCCCGACGACAGGGCCGAAGAGCGCTCCGAAGACTGCCGCGCCGAGTGCGGTACCGATGAGCTCTCCGCGACGTTCGCGCGGAGCGCTAGCGAGCAGCCAGGCAAAGGCACCGGCCCAGGTGAAGCCGCTGCCGCAGCCCTGGGCGAAACGCGCCGCGGCGAGCGGCCAGAAGCCGTGGACGAACGCGAAGGCGAGGCTCGACAGCCCCATCAGCGTCAGACCGATGAGAACCGCTCGCTGCGCGCCCAGGCGGGCCGTTGCCCAACCTCCGGGAAGCCCGCCGACGAGTGCACCGGCCGCGTACGCCGCCACCAGGACACCGGCGCCTGCCTTCGAGAGGTGGAGGTGTTCGGTGATGCGTGGGAGGAGCGGCGTGAGCGCTGCGTAGAGCATGGTGTCCACCGCGACGAGCGCACACACGAGGAGCAGGAGCCGGCGCATTGGCTTCCAGCGTACGTTCGTCCTACCGTTCGGGTGTGACACTTCGGGCACCCGGCGCCGTATGAGGGCCGTGAACGCGCTGCCGGCAGCCGTCCGGCCCCCTAGCCGGGTGGCAGCACCGTCCTTCGCGGACGTCGTCGCGGAGCATCTCGACGCCGTCTACCGCTATCTTGTCTACCTCACGGGCGACCGCGTGGCGGCTGAGGATCTCGCGGCGGAGACGTTCGAGCGTGCCTTCCGCAGCTGGCGCCGCTTCGACCCGCGGCGCGGCGCGCCACGCACGTGGCTCTGCCGCATTGCGCACTCCGCCGCAGTCGACTGGTTCCGGGCCGAGGCCCGGCGGCAGCGGCGCGAGGAGAGCTACAGCCGCGACGAGCTGCAGCTCGAGGAGTCCGTCTTCGCCGAGGGTCTCTCCCCGGAGCTCGACCATGCTCTGCGGCGGCTGACGCCGGCGGAGCGCGAGGTGGTCGCGCTGCGCGTGCTGCTCGAGCTCGACGGCCCGAGCGCGGCGCGCGTGCTGGGGATCAGTGGAACCGCTTGCTCGACCCGGCTCAGCCGGGCCTTGAAACGACTCGAGGAGGAGATGTCCGATGTCCGCAGCTGACTGGAGCGAATTGATCGGGTACGAGGCTCTCGTCTCCGAGCTGCGGGCGAACGCCCCCGTGGCGCCGGAGCGCCTGCGGCAGCGCGTGCTCGAGGGCGCGCCGGCGCCGCGGCGGCAGCGGTCGAGAAAACTGAAGCTCGCGCTCGTCGTGGTTCCGGTCGCGGTCGTGCTCTCCGTCGGCGCAGCGCTCGTGCACGGCTTCGTCAGTTCGGGCCGGAACTCGCAGAGCCGCGCGGATGCAACGGCGCTGGCCGGTGGCGCGTTCAGGCAGAACCTACGCGTGCCGGGACCGGCTACTACCACCTCGGAGGCGGCGCGCGCACCCGAGAAGAAGCTGGCGCACCTAGGCGCGACCCAATTGCAGAACGGCGCATTCTCGGCGAACCAGGGAGACGTCCTCGCCAACGCCCCGTCAGCAGTCGAGGCTCTTCCGTCCGTTCGCCGTTCGCTCCGGATCCCGAAGAACCGGCTCGTCCATGCCACCGCCTCGCTCCAGGTGGGCGTGAAGGGCTCGAATCTCTCGGACAAGACGAACGAGGCATCGCAGATCGTCGGCTCGTTCGGCGGATACGCGCAGTCCGTCCGCTACCAGGCCACGCGCCGGGGTCAGGGGGAGGCAATTCTGGTGCTCCGCGTCCCGGTGCAGAACGCCCAGAAGGCGATCGCGAAGCTCGGCGGCCTCGGCACGCTCCTGTCGCAGCAGGTCTCGACCCAGGATCTGCAGGCGAAGCTCACCCGGCAGAACAGCGGGATCGGCTCGCTGCGGCGCGCGATCGCCGTGTACGAGAAGGCGTTGCAGAGCACGACACTGACGGCAACCGAGCGCGTGGCGATCCAGATCAAGCTGAACAGCGCCCGCCATGCGCTCGCGCGGCTGCGGCACGCCCGCAACGGCACCCTCGCGGCCGGCGCCAACGCCGACATTTCGCTGCTGCTCACGACGCGGAACCAGGCGATCGTCCCGGCGCATCATGGCGGGAGCACCCGCATCGGCCGGCTGCTCGGCTCGGCGGCCCACTTCCTCGCGCTCGAGGGGATCATCGTTCTCTACGCGCTCATCGTGCTCGCACCCATCCTCCTGCTCGGCGTGCTCGGCTGGTGGATCCTGCGCGAGCGCCGGCGGCGCGACGAGCGACTGCTCGCGAGTGCGTAGGGATCTGGTGAAATAGCGGCGTGCTCGGCTCGGAGCTCCCGCTCGGTCACGAGATCGGCCTGATCGTCGTCGCGGCGGTGTTCATCGCCTTCGCGCTCGTGGCGTCGTTCCTCGTGCCGCGCTACAAGCCGGATTTCCCGGGCCCTTCCGGCCTCAGCGTCTTCGTGATCGTGTCGGTGGCCATGTTTGCGCTGATGGTCGCGGCCGTGAATTTCTTCGGCTAGACGGTACTCTGTTCGGACTTCGGAGAAGTGGCCGAGTGGCTGAAGGCGGCGCCCTGCTAAGGCGTTATGGGGCTGAATGGCTCCATCGAGGGTTCGAATCCCTCCTTCTCCGCTAGCGCAGCGCCCGCCGCGGTTCTGCGCCCACCCGCGGAGGGGTGGCAGAGCGGTCGAATGCGGCGGTCTCGAAAACCGTTATCCGTCGTTAGGCGGATCGAGGGTTCAAATCCCTCCCCCTCCGCTTCCCGAGCCGAAAACGATACGAGGAATGGAGTTCCGACCGTCCGCGGCGGCCTCCGGCGGGCCGGCCGAAACGGCACCGGGACCCCCTGAGGCGCCCTGAGATTCCCCCGGGCCGGCGCGCGACCGGCGCGCGCCGGACTGCGTGATGGCCCGACGCGACGTCTGGCTCGGCGTCGTTGGCCCAGGCGCCGAAGGCGATCGCGCAGACCCACTCGCCGATCAGCGTCGCACGAGCCACGTGCGCAAAGCCCCCCAGGACCACCCAGAGAAGTGCCAGGCCTATTGCGGCTGCGCAGCCCCGGTGGAACCAGCGCCAGAAATCCCGTGAGCCCATTTGTGCTAAAATTCACATTCGAAACACCGAGCCAGTCGCGCTGACAGCCCAAGAATTCGGCCGTCGAGTCGCCAGCTCTTCTTCCTCGATGAATCGCGTCTCAGCCAATGGCTGAACAAACCGTTGGGGGCAATCGCTCCCAGGGTGATGCATGCTCAAAGGAGTACAGATGACAACTCTGGTTCGCTTCGATCCCTACGGTGAGGCGAAGGCGCTACAAGGGGAGATGGGCCGCTTCTTGAGCCTGTTCGGTAGCGGAATCGGCAACACGACACCGGCCGTGTGGGCTCCGGCGATGGACGTCTGGGAGACAGACGACGAGATCGTCTATGCGTTCGATCTGCCTGGCATTCCGAAGGAGACGGTCTCGATCGAGTTCGAGAACGGTGTCCTGACCGTTAGCGCCGAGCGTGAGCGCTCGAAGGAAGTCTCGACCGACCACCTCTACCGCTACGAGCGCAGGTATGGCACCTTCTCGCGGACAATCGGGTTGCCGCAGGGCGTCTCCGAGGATCAGATCTCCGCTCGCTACGACAACGGCGTGCTTGAAATCCACGCCCGAAAGCCCGCGATCGAAAAGCCGCACCGGATCCAGATCGGCAACGGCAAATCCGCGATCGAGACCAAGGCGATCAAGGCATAAACCCGCACGGCGCCTAGAGCACAAACGGAGGCGGCCCGCCGGCCGCCTCCCGCTTTGCCGGTCCGGCTTTCGTCCCACCCGCGTAGGGTCGAGCGCGGATCCGTCGACCATGGTGCGAGATCAGTGGTGGGACGGCGATTAGGCTGTGCTGCGGGCGGAAAGCAGCATCTGGCCGGTCCGCCAGGCGAAGGCGAAGAGCAGGACGGCTGCGCCGGAGAAGACCCCGAGGGCGCCGACCGAGACAGAGGCAGCAAGCGCCTGCGAGGCTCCAATGCCCGCGGCAGCCAGGGCGGCGGTTCCGGCGCCTGCTTGGGTCGCTGCGCCCGCTGGCCCGATCGGTAGTGCAGCGGCTGCGGCACCGGCGCAGAGAAAGAGAAGCGCGAGTGGGACCGAGTAACTCAGCCCGAGCGTGCCTAGGAGGATGAACAACGCGACTCCGCGGACGACCCAGCAGCCGAAGACGAACGCCCACGCCTGTATTGCGCGGTACAACGAAGTCGTGCGCGGACTCAACCAGCGGCCGAGCCGGAAGCGGAGGACGCGCTTGCTTGCGGCAAGGCGTGGCAGGGCCACGATCACTGCGGCGGCGGCGACCCCGGCGGTCGTTACTAGTGCGAGCGCGGCGCGTGCAGCGATCCCGGCTGATGGAAACGCGACGGCGACGGCCGCGAGCGGCGCCAGGGCGGCGCTATCGATCAGTCCGAGCATGACCAGCGAGAGGCTGATCGCCCGCAGACCGGCAGGGACACCCTGGGTAGCGGCGCACCACCGCGATCCGCATCGCATCGTCAAAGCGGCCGGGAAGCACGACACCAATCAGCGCCGCGCCACCGTTGCCGGCAACAAGAGCAAACGCAGAGGGCCGCTCACGCCTCGTAAACAGCCGCCCCCACCCCAATGCCTTGAGCGCCTGGGCGAGAAGAAGCAGCAACCCCGCTGCCACCAGCAAGCTTGGCTGGCCGTGAGAGAGCGGCCACGAAGTGGTCGCGAAGTGACGGACAGCCAGGAACGCGAGCACGAGCATGACGGCAACCGACCCCAGGCCGAATCCCCACCGCGTCCTCCGGGAGTGTCGAAGCTCCCAGAGCGCTCGCATCAGCAGCCGATAGCGGCCCTCGAGCACGACCGGTGCAGCCGAGACGGCGATCGTCGCCAGCGGATCCCGGTCCGGCTGTATGTCCAGCGTTGGGGTTAGCCTCATGCGCTGCTTCGAGAAGCATGCCACCGCACGCCGGCGCCGCCATCGACGCGAGGTGTCCCGGCCACGGGGGTGTGTCCCGAGCCGTCCCCGTCCGCCGCGGGTGTGCGGGACGCTTCTCGTCCCGCATCCGCCACGTCGCCCAGGGAAGGAGGTATCCCAGCGCGTCCCGGTCCCCCGGCCCTCAGGGGTTTCGCCCGGCGCCGCCGGCCGTAGAGGTGCGACGGGAAGCCTGGACGCGGTAAATCTTCGCGATCGAGACCACCCTCTAGGCGGCTGACACTTCCGAACGTCTAGCCGACGGAGCCTTCCATCTGGATCTGGATTAGGCGGTTCATCTCGACCGCATACTCGAGAGGGAGTTCCTTGACGATCGGTTCGACGAAGCCGGCGACGATCATCGCTGAGGCTTCGGATTCGGCCAGTCCGCGCGACATGAGGTAGAAGAGTTGTTCGTCTCCGATCTTCGAGACGGTCGCCTCGTGGCCGATGTCGACCTCGTTCTCGTCGATCTCGATGTACGGGTAGGTGTCGGAGCGCGAGTCCTCGTCGAGGATCAGCGCGTCGCAGACGACCTTCGACTTGGCGTTGGTGGCGCCCTTCGTCACTTGGAGCAGCCCTCGGTAGCCGGCGCGGCCGCCGTCCTTGGAGATCGACTTCGACGTGATCAAAGAGGTGGTGTTCGGCGCGACGTGCACGACTTTGCCGCCTGCGTCCTGGTGCTGGTTCGTCCCGGCAAAGGCGATCGAGAGCACCTCGCCGTGGGCGCGCTCGCCCATCAGCCAGATCGCCGGATACTTCATCGTCAGCTTCGAGCCCAGGTTGCCGTCCACCCACTCCATCGTCGCGTCCTCGTAGGCAACTGCGCGCTTGGTGACCAGGTTGTAGACGTTGTTCGACCAGTTCTGGATCGTCGTGTAGCGGCAGCGGCCACCCTTCTTGACCACGATCTCGACCACCGCGGAGTGCAGCGAGTCGCTCGAGTAGATCGGCGCCGTGCAGCCCTCGACGTAGTGCACGTACGCGTCCTCGTCGACGATGATCATCGTCCGTTCGAACTGGCCCATGTTCTCGGCGTTGATCCGGAAGTAGGCCTGCAGCGGCAGCTCAATCTGCACGCCCGGCGGCACATAGATGAACGAACCACCCGACCAGACGGCGGTGTTCAGGGCGGCGAACTTGTTGTCGTTCGAGGGGATGATCGTCCCGAAGTACTGCTTGACGATCTCCTCGTGTTCGCGCAAGCCGGAGTCCATGTCGAGGAAGAGCACCCCCTGCTCGGTCAGCTTCTGCTGCAGCTTGTGGTACACGACCTCCGACTCGTACTGCGCTCCGACGCCGCCCAGGTACTTCTTCTCCGCCTCCGGGATGCCGAGCTTGTCCCAGGTGTCCTTGATGTCGGCCGGCAGATCCTCCCACGAGGAGGCCTGCTTCTCCGTCGGCTTGATGTAGTAGTAGATGTTGTCGAAGTCGATGCCGGAGAGGTCTCCTCCCCAGGCAGGCAGCGGCCGTGCGAAGAAGTAGTCGAGCGCCCGATGGCGCACCTTCCGCATCCAAGCCGGCTCGTTCTTGTGCTCCGCGATCGCCTCCACTACCTCGTGCGAAATCCCGCGGCCCGACTTGAAGAAGTAGTCGCCGGCCTCGTCCGGGTTCGAGAACCCGTACTTGACCGCGTAATCGGCGCCGATCCCCTCGACGATCTGAGTCTCTGTCTGTGCTGCCACAACGAACCACTTCCCTTCAACGCCAAACCCGATCCGACCCGCGCGACGGGCAAACTCGAACGATGGAACCAAGAACGGTTCCGGACTAGGAAGAAAGAGCCCTGCGAGTCGAACTCTGTTTGCCTCGGTCCCTCATCTCGCGCGCGTTAGATGGCGCGTCGATGCCGTTGGGCCTCGGCCGGCGTCCTGGCAAGCAGGGCCAGTGCAACCATCCTACTCCCTACAAGCCGATGCTGCGAAGGCATTTCCGGTGGCGAGCGGTTCCGTCGGGCCAAGGGTGCTGAATTCGCCGAGCGGTCGCCTTAGGCGGCACGGAGGTCGGTGCTGACCCGCGCTACGATTCCTAGCTCCGGGAAAGGATCGTGGTGTCGAGGGTCGTGCGGTGTCCAGCCTGCGGCGAGGTAACCGAGGTTTCCGCCTGTCCGTCCTGTGGCGCCGACCTTTCGACCCGCGTCGTCGGTTCAGTCCATAGCCGCTCTGCGATTGATCGCAGCCAGACGCAGCGCGACCAGGATCAGACACGCTCGGATCGCGACCAGACCGCGAGTGATCAGGATCAGACGTGGTCGGATCACGACCAGAGCGCCAGTGAAAGCGATCAGCGAAGCGCCGACGAGGATCAGCACGCTGCCGACGACGATCTTGCGGCCGGCGGCGACCGGGTCGTCCATCGCCAAAGCGCTCTAGCGCGCGAGCGGTCCGCTCGCGACCGTGCCGACGTGGCAGCCGTACGCGAGGAGAGTGCCGCGGCGAGGCTGCGAACGGCGGAGGAGCGCGATCGGGCTGCGGCGCTTCGTGATCGTGGCGCGGCCGGTCGTGATGAGCTCGCCCGTCTGCACGATCTGGAAGACGACGAGAACGCGACTCGGGAGGACATTCTGTCGCGGTCCCGGCGCGACCGAGCGAGAGCGGCGGCCGACCGAGCCAAAGCAGCCGACGACCGCGCCCGGGCCGCCACCGACCGGCACGAAGCAGCCCATGAACGTGCTGAGGCGTTCCGGCGCCGGACGGAAGCTGCAGACGACCTAAAACTTGCCGCCACCGATGAATTAACGGGTGCGTGGACGCGCCGGCTCGGTCTTGAGGAGGTGTCCCGCGAGCTCGAGCGCGCTCATCGAACCGGGGCCTCGCTCGTGCTCGCGTTCATCGACGTCGATGGCCTCAAACAACTCAACGACAGCCAGGGCCACCTGGCCGGCGACACCCTGTTGCAACTCCTCGGTGAGACGCTCCGCGCGAACGTCCGCCCCTACGATGTGATCGTCCGCTACGGCGGTGACGAACTCATCTGTGCGATGCCGAACCTCAGCGCGGCCGAAGCCAGGGCGCGCTTCGAGAAGATCGCGGCAATACTCACGGCTGCCAATGCGGCGCATTCGGTCACGTTCGGACTCGCCGAAGCCGAACCCGCCGACACTCTCCAAGAGTTGCTCGCCCGCGCCGACGCAGACCTGCTCCAAGCGCGACACTCCGGTCGCGGTAACGGCTGATCCGAGCAGGCGTCTTCACCAGGGCCGCCCAGATCCCTAGGTTTTCACGAGCAAGTCATTGGAGAGGAAATCGGGCGTGATCCTCGGCGTCTCTACGGTCGCCATCGTCGCTATCGCTGCCGTGGTCATCGTCGCCCTGATCGTGTTCATGTACGTCGTGCCTCGCGGCGGCCGAAGGCGCCGTCCAAAGCTCTAGGCGCTAGGCGCCTACAAAACCGCCCGATTTCACGCAGTGCGCAGGGGTTTGGCAGCGCGCGTGTCGTGCCGGGCGGGGCGTTAACCGCGGTACAGTCGCTCTCTTTGGGGAGGAGGCGCCAGCATGGCGGAAATCAAGCTGATCGATGGATCGCTCGTCAGGGTGGAAGAAAACGTCGATGACCTACGAGTGAAGGTGATCCCGGCGCAAAAGTTCATGCCAGTGAAAGATCGAGACGGTAAGCAGTACGACATCAACACTGATCAGATCGTCTTCGTAAGGGACGATTAGTACGCTGCGCTTGCCAAATCGCTAGACCCTCCTAGGCAGCCGTCCCTGCCGGTCTCCCGGCTTGAGCGAAGCGAACGGCCCCGGGTCATCAAGCGGGAGAAGAGGATCCTCACCGCTGCCGAGATCGAGGCGCTGTTGGGGGCAACGACGAAGGCCTACCGGCCGGTCATCGCGACCGCCATAGAGGCCGATCTGCGGGTTAGGGCCGCGGCGCGGCTGCATGCGGCAGGGGACACCTCCGCTGCGGAGGAGCAGAGGCGGCGGGCCGTCACGTTCTACGGCTTCGTCGGAGCGACGGAGCGCATCCGCGAAGCCGACGCCCTGCTCCCCGCGACCGCCTAGATCTCCCGCCCCCATAGGTTGAGAACGGCCGACGTTCACCCGCGCTATACAGCAGCGGAACGACACCTCGCCCTTGCCCCCGGCCGCGAGGCACCGGCGCGAGGACCGGCGCGCACGACACGCAACTACGACCGATTGGCTTGAACAGGTCTCTTGCGCCGCAAGATGCACAAGGCTCGAAAACCGTTATCCGTCGTTAGGCGGATCGAGGGTTCAAAT
Organism: Actinomycetota bacterium; assembly: GCA_046731605.1. Taxonomy (GTDB): domain Bacteria; phylum Actinomycetota; class Thermoleophilia; order Gaiellales; family Gaiellaceae; genus Palsa-739. Next base: position 15,887 of record JBKPLL010000012.1, read on the forward strand.
CCCTCCCCCTCCGCTTCCTGCACCGAATTCGATGCGGGCAATCGGGTTCGGCCCGTCTCCGCGGCCTCCGGCATGCCGGCCGAGGTGGCACCGGGACCCCCTGATGCCCCCTGAGAGTTCCCGGACCGGCGCGCGACGGGCGCGCGGCCCTGGGCGCTCCAGCATGGCCAGACTCGCTGCGGAGGCCGACTGCGGTCGCTGTCGGTCTTGCTAGGGAGGAGCGACACCGACGGCACGTGCGACGCCCTCAGGTGAGAGGACGCTGGCCCAGGCCAGACGCATGAAATCCGGCGGTGACCGAGCTACCCTGCCTTTGCTCATGCGGCTACGAGGAGACGTGACCCGGATGCGCCGGACTGCCGCCGCCCAGGCGTGCTTCACCGGGTCGCGCGATCGCTGCTTCGGCTCGTCCGCAACGACGCCCGTTGCGGCGATTGGTTCGAGGAACCGCCGCCCAACTCGTTCGTGCGCGAACCGCGACGCCCCCGCCCGAGCGCTCCAGGCTCGGCAATCGCGCTAGACCTACCGCCCGACCTCGGCTAGCCGGGGACTTAAACTCACAGAGATGTTGGAGCGCGCTCAGGTAAAGGCCCTGCCCGCCGTGAATCGGGCGGCTGAGTTCGCACCCGCGGCGCAGGCGTGTTGTGGGGTCTGCCGAACATGCGCGACGACGAACCTGTTGACAGCTGTGGGCGCTGCAGGAGTCTGGGTGCTGTCGCGCGCCCGGCGCGTCTGGAGCCGCCCCTAACGCGGGCGAACGTCAGGCGGCGGCCGCACGACCGCGCTGCTGACCATCTGCGACACACGCCTGCGCGTAGGTCGCTTGCTTCGCGCAGCAGCGGGTGAGTGTGGCGATGAAGGCGCTTTCCGCCGGTGACAGGGGGCGGCTGGCTAGGCGGGCGATCTGGAAATCGCGTGTCAGACGCGAGCGGCCGCGGAGGCGGAAAACGTCGAGCTCGCCGCGCTCGATCTCCTCGGCGACCGCGTAGGAGGAGAGGAAGGCGACCCCGAGTCCTTCGCGGGCCGCCCTCTTCACAGCTTCGGTGGAACCGAGCTCCCAGACGCGTGCGGGCTGGATGCCGATCTCGCGCAGTTCGGCCTCGACGTAGCCGCGCGAGCTGGAGTCGGGCTCTCGGCAGAGGAGAGTTAGCTCGCTGAGCGCCTTGGGATCGAGCTTCCCCTTCTTCGCCTCGACAGTGCCCGTCCTCGCGACCCCGACGATCTCGTCTGCGAGGAATGGCTGGAGCGCGATCCGCTCGTCGGCCTTGTCGACTCCGACGATCGCTAGCTCGACGAGCCCGGCGAGCAGGCGGCGGAGGATCTCGCCACTCGCGGCGATCTCGATCTCGACGTCGACAGCGGGGTAGTCGCGGCGGAAGCAGCCCAGCGTGTCGGGCAGCAGATAGGAGCCGGGGGCGGTCGAGGCGCCGAGGCGGATCGTGCCGGTCTGGAGGCCGGCGAGCGCGCTGAGCTCCTGCTCTCCGGCGGCAAGTGTGGCGAGGGCTTGCGCCGCGTGCGCAGCAAGCACACGTCCTCCCTCGGTCAGCCTGCTGCCGCGGCCGTTCCGCTCGACGAGCCGCTGTCCGGCTGCGCTTTCGAGCGTGCGCAGGTGTTGGCTGGCCGAGGGCTGACCGATTCCGACTGCCTGCGCTGCCGCGGACAAGCTCCCGTGCCGGTCGATCTCCACCAGCAGGCGCATCCGCGTCGTGTCCCAGAGTTCCGCGAGCAGCGTCATCAGCTATCGGCTCAGACGATACGTGCTATTGCGGATTTCGTCTAGCGCGATGTGGCGTAAAGCCCTACGTTCTCGGCATGACTGACATCCGCGAATCCATCATCAGTGTCAAGAGCGCCCTCGCGTCCAAGACCGACGCCGGGCCAGCCCCCGACCGTCCCGCCGTGGCAGTGATGGAAGGTGGGCTTCGCTGCCGGGCCGAAGGAGGTGATGGCTGGACCGTCGTCACCGACATGCCCGCGCCCGTTGGTGGCGAAGGTGCTGCTCCTACGCCCGGCTGGCTGATCCGCGCCGCTCTCGCGTCCTGTGCCGCTACGACGATCGCGATGCGCGCCGCTGAGCTCGACCTCACGCTTACCCGGCTCGAAGTCACGGCCGAGAGCCAGACGGACATGCGGGGCATCCTCGGAGTGGGCGACGGTGTCGAACCCGGACCGGTGAGCGCCTTGCTGCGAGTCCGGCTCGCGGCAGAGACCGGAGATGAGCAACAGCTCGAAGAGCTCGTCGAGTGGGCCGACAACCATTCCCCGGTAGGCGATTGCGTGCGGCGAGCCGTCCCTGTCGAGCTGGAGATCACTACCGAGTGATCCTCCGCCAGTTCCTCGTTCCGGAGACCGCCTGCGCGAGCTACCTGTTCGGCTGCACGACGTGCACGAAGCTCGCTGTGGTCGATCCGCACGCGAGCCTCACAGGGGAGTACCTCGCCGCCGCCGCGGAGATCGACTCGCCGATCGTCGCCATCTTCGAGACCCACGTCCAGGCCGACCACGTCTCCGGCCTTCCGGAGCTCGTCGCCCGGACGGGAGCCACGGCCTACCTCCCGGCGAAGGCCGGAGTCGCGTTCGAGCACAAGGCCCTCTTGGATGGCGACCGGGTTGAGCTGGGCAACACCGTCGTGACCGCGATCGCGACTCCGGGACACGCACCTGCGCACCACGCCTACGTTGTCACTGACCTGAGGCGGGGCGACAAGGAGCCGTGGCTCGTCTTCAGCGGCGACTCGCTGCTAATCGGCGACGTCGGCCGTCCCGACCTGCACGTCGCCGGTGACCCGCATGGTCCGGCACACCTACTCCACGCGAGCCTGCGCCGCCTGCTTGAGCTGCCCGACCACGTGGTCCTCTACCCGAGCCACTTCGGCGGCTCGGTCTGCGGCCGCGCCCTGTCCGGCAACCCCATCTCTTCCATCGGCTTCGAGCGCACGCACAACCCGCTGCTCGCGCTCGACGATCCGGAGGCGTTCGCTGCCGAACTGCTCGGCGGCCTGCCGCCGCGCCCGGCGGACCAGGCGGCGATCGTCGCTGCTAACCGAGCCGGCAGCGTCGCGATGTCGGCATGAGCGAACCCGTCAGGCTCGGGGTGCGGGCCAACGCGCGCCAGTTCGCGCTCCTGGTCGGATTGAACGCGCTCGTGGGCGGCATGGTCGGCCTAGAGCGGAGCGTGCTGCCTCTGGTGGGCAAACAGGACTTCGGGCTGCGCTCGACCTCGGCGATCATTGCTTTCGTCGTCGCCTTCGGCGCCGCCAAGGCGCTGACGAACCTCGCCGCCGGCGACCTTGCCGAGCGGATAGGGCGCAAGCGGCTGCTCGTGATCGGCTGGCTCGTCGCGCTACCGGTGCCGCTGCTGATCGGGCTCGCGCCATCCTGGTGGTTCATCATCGCCGCCAACCTGCTGCTCGGGGTCAACCAGGGCTTCGCCTGGTCGATGACGGTCGTGATGAAGATCGACCTCGCCGGGCCACGCCGCCGCGGTCTTGCGCTCGGTCTGAACGAAGCGGCCGGATACCTCGGCGTCGCCGCCACCGCCTTCGCCACCGGCGCCCTCGCCGCAACGTACGCACCGCGCACGATCGTGTGGGTCGGTGCCGCAGTACTCATAATCGTCGGGCTGCTCCTTAGCATCTTCTCTGTCCGCGATACCGGAGCGCACGTGGCGCATGAGCAGCTCGCGCACGGAGACTCAACGGAGAAGCACCAGGGCCTGCGTGAGACCTTCGCGAAGGCGAGTTGGCATGACCCCGTTCTCCGCGCCTGCAGCCAGGCTGGCCTGGTTAACAACCTGAACGACGCCCTCGCGTGGGGACTGGCGCCGCTCTACCTCGCCGCCCGCGGTGCCAGCGTGCGCCAGATCGCGATCGTCGCCGCTGCTTATCCGCTCGTCTGGGGCGCCGGACAGCTCGGCACCGGCTGGCTCTCCGACCACACGGGTCGCAAACCTCTGATCACTGCGGGGATGCTCGTCCAGGCCGGCGCGCTCGCACTGCTCGTCGCGGGCGGCGGCGCCTTCGCCGCCTCGCTCGTCGCGGCGCTACTGCTAGGCCTCGGGACCGCTCTCGTCTACCCGACCCTGATCGCCGCGGTTTCCGACGCAACACAGCCTCGCGAGCGAGCCCGGACCGTCGGCGTCTACCGCTTCTGGCGCGACTTCGGCTTCGTGGCCGGCGCCCTGATCGCCGGCTTCGCCGCCGACGCCAGCTCACCGAAGACGGCGATCGCAACTGTCGCAGCGCTCACGGCCGCCAGTGGCCTCATCGTCGCCGCGACCAGATGGCAGTCACGACCGGCACTCAAACCCGCCCCGGTTCGCTAGGGACGAGAGCAAAGGAGGAGACATGGCAGCGAGTGACAAAGTGCTGATCAACCTCGCGACCGGGGTGGAGGACGGTGAGCGCGTACTCGTCGCGTTCCTCGTCGCAACGGCGGCGCAGCAGCAGGGTAAGGAAGTCGTCGTCTGGGCTACGAAGGACGCGGTGCGCCTCGGCCTGCCCGGAGGAATGCGGGGCGTCGTATGCAAGGACTGCCCGCCGCTGGAGCGGCTCTGGGAGCAGTTCACCGAGGCCGGCGGCGAGCTCTGGCTCTGCCCGATCTGCCTTGCGTCACGCGACCTCACCGACGCCGAGAAGGTGGAGAGCACACAAGTCGTCGGCGCGACGCCGATGTGGGAGTGGACGGGCAGTGACACGACCGTCTTCAGCTATTAGGGTCGCGGGATGGCCATTGACGCCGACATCGACGTAGATCTCCTCAAGAGCAAGATCAAGAAGACCTACGCATCCGTCTCGGCGGAACCGGAGAAGGACTTCATCTTCCCCACCGGGCGCCCGTGGGCCGAGGATCTCGGCTACCCCGACGAGCTCGCGAACGTCCCAGAGACCGCGGTCCAGTCGTTCGCCGGGGTGGCCAACCCGTGGACGATGGGACGCCTCGCAGCAGGCGAGCGGGTGCTCGACCTCGGCTCCGGTGCCGGCACCGACACGCTGGTCGCCGCCCAGATGGTCGGCTCGGAGGGACACGTGACCGGCGTCGACATGACGCCCGAGATGCTCGCAACAGCGCGGACCGCCGTCGCTGAGATGGGTGCGACGAATGTCGAGTTCGTCGAGTCCGAGGCCGAGCGGCTGCCGTTCGCCGACGGCAGCTTCGACGTCGTGATCTCGAACGGCGTGATCGACCTCATCCCGGACAAGGAGGCGGTCTTCTCCGAGCTCTTCCGCGTCCTCACGCCGGGCGGCCGGATCCAGATAGCCGATGTGACGATCCAGAACCCGGTGAGCGAGGAGGGCAGGCGAAACATCGACCTCTGGACCGGCTGAATCGCAGGGGCGCTGCTGGAAGCAGCGTACGCGAGGTTGCTGGAGGGGCACGGGTTCGAGCGGATCGAGACCGGTCAGCTCGTCGACACGTACGCCCGCTCGAAGTTCGAGGACACGCGGGAGAAGGCGCAAAAGTTCGGTGCGCGGGGCACGACCCTCAAGGCATACAAGCCGAAGACCTAGTGGAGAACCGCGACGAAGCGGGAGTCGAGACTACCGCGATCGCCGAGCTAGTCAGCCTCGATGGCAAGCGTGTGCTCGACGTCGGCTGCGGCGAAGGTCGGCTTACGACCTTCGCCGCCCAGCATGCCGCGTGGGTCTACGCGTTCGACCTCAGCGCCGAGAATGTCGCGGCTGCGCGAAGCGCACTGACGAACGAGCAGCACAAGCGTGTCCGGTTCGCTGTCCACGGCGCCGAGGCTCTCGATCTCGGGCGCGACGGGGGCCCGCGACCTCGGCGCGCACCGCCTCAAGGATCTCAGCGCGCCGGAGCGCATCTACCAACTCGAGATCGACGGCCTCCCATCCGAGTTCCCGCTGCTGAAGACGATCGAGGCGGGGATGAAGAATCTCCCGCTGCCGCGCACGTCGTTCGTCGGCCGGGACTCGGAGCTCGAAGCGATCGACCGTCTGCTGGAGGACCCTGGATGCCGACTGCTGACGCTCGTCGGGCCGGGGGGAGCGGGCAAGACCAGGCTCGCCCTCGAGGCCGCCGCGCGCCGGGTCGACCGGTATCCGCACGGCGTCCATTTCGTGCCGCTCGCGTCCGTCGTCTCGCCGGACTTCCTCGCGCCTGCCCTCGCCGAGTCGATTCAGTTCTCCGTCGACGGAGCGCACTGCGGCTTTTCGGCGCAGGAGCAGCTGCTGGACTACCTCAGCGAGCGGTCGACGTTGCTGGTCCTCGACAATTTCGAGCATCTCGTCGACGGCTCGGGGCTGCTCAACGAGGTGATCGAGCGTGCGGCGAACGTCGAGCTCCTGATCACCTCTCGGGAGCGGCTCAACCTCCAGAGCGAGTGGGCATTCGACGTCGACGGCCTCGGCCTCGCGGAGGACGAGAAGGGGAGCGCCTCGGCGGTCAGCCTGTTCGTCGAGCGAGCCACGCAAGTCGAACCGAACTTCGCCCTCGACGACGCCGGGTACTCGCAGGCGGCACGCATCTGCCGGCTCGTCGACGGCATGCCACTCGGCATCGAGCTCGCGGCCTCATGGGTGTCCGTCCTCTCCTGCGCCGAGATCGCCGACGAGATCGAGGGCAACATCGACTTCCTCGCCACGTCGATGCGTGACGTACCGGAACGGCACCGCAGCCTGCGGGCGGCCATCGACCACTCGTGGCGCCTACTCACCGACGAGCAGCGCAGCGCGTTCTCACGGTTGTCCGTCTTCCGCGGCAGCTTCGATCGCGGTGCCGCGGCGGCGGTCACCGGCGCCGACCTGCGCCTGCTCTCCGAGCTCGTGGCCAAATCCCTCCTGCGCCGTCCGGACTTCGGCCGCTTCGAGCTGCACGAGCTGCTGCGGCAATACGCGGCCGATCAGTTGCGGTCGTCTCCAGCCGAGGAAGCGGACGCTCGCGAGCGGCATGCGCGTCATTACGCGGCAGCGCTCCTGGAACGGCGGGCCGCGCTCATGGGCCTGGAGCTCGCGGTGGTGCGAGACGAGCTGCGGGGGGAGTTGGACAACCTCCGCGCCGCGGTCGAGTGGACCCTGGTCGAGGACGACGAGCATGTGGCGCTGCGGGTCCTCGAAGCGTTCAACACCTTCCTCTGGATGCACAGGTGGTTCGAAGGTGGCGAGACCCCTCGAGCGGCTCGCTCGTGCGGCCGGCTTCGATCCGGACGACCCCGGACGCGCGAATGCCGTCGCGCTGGCCGCCGCTATGTACCGGCTCGCCATCGGCCGCCCGGCTCGGGTACGACCCGGAAATGGAGAAGCTCGGCTCTCGCTGCTTGCCCGTCCTGCGGGGGCGGAACCTGGAGCGAGAGCTCGCATGCTGCCTGTGCGCCCTCGGCATCATGGCGGGATATAGGGACGACCTCCCGCAGGCGGTGGGTCTCCTGGAAGAGGGGACGAAGATCGCGAAGGCGATCGACGACGGGCTCATAGAGAGCGGCGGCCTGATGGATCTCGGTTTCGGCCGACTCCTCATGAACGAGCTCGAGGGGGCGCGCGAGGCGTTCGAAGCTTCCTACGCCCTTTGCGCGAAGCTGGGCAACCCGCTCCTACTCGCGTACGCCACGAGCAAGCTCGGCCTCCTCGCCGATGCGGAGGAGGCTTTGGCGACGCGCTTCGACTGCACCTGGAGGCGAACGAGCTGTTTGCGTCCCTCGGTGATCCCGGCGGGACCGGCTACGCGCTCAGCCGCGCGAGCCTCAGTGCGTTCGGGCTGGGGGACTACTCCGAGGCTCTGCGGCTCGGGCGCGCCGGCCACAACGCGTTCTCCGAGAGCAATCACCGCTGGGGATT
>JBKPLL010000013.1:0-14447 GCA_046731605.1 Actinomycetota bacterium
CGGACGATCGAGGGGATCGCGTCCGTCGCCTTCGGCAGCTCGTCCGGCATGCCGAGCCCGAGGTCGGACGTGTCCTGCAGGTACCACTCCGTCGCGCGCGCGGCGAGCTCGGCGCTCGCACCCGGCGCGGCGTCGTAGATCCTGTCGTTGACGTCGGTGATGTTGTGGACGAGCGTCGCGTCGTATCCACGGACGCGGAGCCACGCGCGAAGCCACATGCCGAGCACGAACGGCCGCGCGTTGCCGATGTGAGCCCGCTGGTAGACCGTGGGGCCGCAGAAGTACATCCGGATCGGACCGGGCGGCTCCGGCAGCTTTTCGAGCTGCCGCGACAGAGTGCTGTAAACCCTCATCGCTCTAGCCTAGAGAGCAGTTCGTCGCGAGGCAGCGCGGCGATGACGGCCGCGAGCTCGGGGCCGCGATCCCGTCCGGTGAGCGCAAGCCGAACGGCCTTGAGGTCACCGCCGACCGCCTTCAGCTCCCGGACGATCTCCCGCGGCTCCAGCCCCGCCTCGACGAGCTCCCGGAAGCGCGCGAACGTCTCGGGGGAGTCGACCTTCGCCACGGCCGGCTCGAGCACGAGCTCGGCATAGGCACGGGCCTCCGTGAGATCCCGCGCGCCACGCAGGACCGGCGCGACCGACACCGGGACGCCCACCCGCGCCGCGAGCTCCTCGTCGCTCAGCGCCCCGAGCGTCTCGGTCGAGAGCCGGCGCACCCGCGCGAGGTCGAGGTGGACGTCGTGGCGCGGCAGCCCCAGCTCCTCGAGGTACGCGCGCACGGCTTCGGCCGGAATTCCCTCGTCCCGCAACGACGCAACCGACCCGCCCGGCACCCGCTTCGCGAGCTTGCGCCCGTCGGGCCCGAGGATCAGGCCGTGGTGGACGAACTCCGGCGCCGTCGCACCGAGCGCCTCGAACAGCCGGTGGTGGAGCGGCTCGTTGGGGCGATGGTCGTTGCCGCGCACGACGTGCGTGATGCCGAAGTCGATGTCGTCGACGACGGAGGCGAGGTGATACGTCGGCGTGCCGTCCGCGCGCAGCAGAGTCAGGCCGTCGAACCGATCGCCGAGCGGCGCCCCGACCTCGCGGTGACGCTCCGCGCGCTCGCTCTGCCGCACCGGCCCCTCGTCCCACCGGACGCCAAGCCACTCCAGATCCCGCAGGATCGCCTCCTCCCCGCCCGGCAGGTTCCGCGCCGGATCGGTGTCGTCGATCCGGAGCAGCATCCAATCACCCAGCCGCCGGTTCGCGACTGCGCTCAGTGCGTTGCCGAGATGGAGCGATCCCGTCGGGCTCGGCGCGAAACGGACTCTGACCGGCATCCGGCGAGTGTAAGGTTCTGCCCGCGATGGAGTCCTGGCGCGCAACTGTTCTCCGCCAAAACGGCTAGTTCGCCGCTTCCCACTCGAGCGTCCTAGGGAAGCGGCGGGACGCGACGCGTTCCGCCCCGAAAACGGAGGTGTACGTCGCGATGCCGATGCCACATCGCACCCAGCAGCAACTGATCAAGCGCCGTCTCGTCGGCAAGGACGGCGCCGAGCGGATCCGCGAGCTCCGCGCGATCCTCGCCGACCTGCCCGGTTACCGGAGCGGCCCCTACGCCGACCTGCGGAAATGGGTCGAGAGCGAGCTCGAGGCGTCACGCACCAGGAAGAAGATCGTGCACCGCGACTCGATCGCCGTCCGGCGCGAGGGCGCGGCGCAGATCGCGCTCGTGGGGCCGCCGAACGCCGGCAAGTCGTCGCTCCTGCAGGCGCTGTCTGCGATCCAGATCAAGACCGGCGACTACGCGTTCACCACCACGCGGCCGGTAGCCGCGACGACGCGGCTCGGCGGCGTGCTCGTCCAGCTCGTGGAGATCCCCGGCCTGATCGAGGGAGCCGCCGCCGACCGCGGCGGCGGCCGCGCACTGCTCGGGGTGCTCCGGAATGCCGACGCCATCCTCTTCTGCCACGCCTGCGACCGGCCGCTTTCGGAGCTAGAGGTCATCCGAAACGAGGTCGCGGCGGCCGGGATCGAGCTACCGGCGCTCCTGGCAGCCACGAAGTGCGACGAGGCGCCGCCGCCCGAGGATCCCGAGCTGCGCGTCCTGCCCGTGTCGGTGCTCGACGACGCCAGCCTCGACCGGCTGGGCGAGGAGCTATGGGCCATGACCGGCCTTGTCCGCGTGCATCTGCGCGACGGCGCCGATCCGGTTGCGCTGCAGCCGCCGGCCACCGTGCTCGACGTCGCCGACACGATCCACCACGAGCTGCGCGAGCGGTGCACCGGGGCTCGGGTCTGGGGCCCCTCGGCGCGGTTCCCTGGGCAGCAGGTCGGGCGTGAGTACGAGCTGAGCGACGGCGACAGCGTCGAGATCCTGGACCGGTAGCGGGGTTTGGCTTCTCGGGAGAGCCGGAATCGAACAGGCATGAGCGATGTCGTCGTCATCACGGGTGCCTCCGGTGGAATCGGCCGCGCAACCGCGCGCCGATTCGCGCAGGACGGAGCGAAGATTGCGCTGCTCGCACGCGGCGAGGCCGGGCTCGAGGGCATCGCGGCCGAGGTCCGGGAGCTGGGCGGCAAGGCCCTCGTCCTCCCCACCGACGTGGCCGACGCAGACCAGGTCGAGGCCGCGGCGCAGGCGGCGGAGGACGAGCTGGGGCCAATCGACATCTGGATCAACGACGCGATGGCCACCATCTACTCGGAGTTCCTAGACCTCGAACCGGACGAGTACCGGCGCGCCACCGACGTGACGTACCACGGCATGGTCTGGGGTACGCAGTCCGCGCTGAGGCGGATGGCCGAGCGCAACCGCGGCACCATCGTGCAGGTCGGATCGGCGCTCGCCTTCCGGGGCATCCCGCTCCAGGCTCCGTACTGCGGCGCGAAGCACGCCTGCAAGGGCTTCACCGAGTCCGTCATCACCGAGATCAAGCACCACGGCTGGGACATCCACGTGACGATGGTCCACCTCCCCGGCGTCAACACGACCCAGTTCACGTGGGGCCGGACGAAGCTGCCGAAGCAGACGCAGCCGGTGCCGCCGATCTACCAGCCGGAGGTCGCGGCCGACGCGATCCACTGGGCCGCCTACCACAAGCGGCGGCAGATCTACGTCGGCGCGCCGACCGTGCTCAACGTGCTCGGCGAGCGCCTCGCCCCGTGGTTCCTCGACTGGTACCTCGCGAAGACGGGCTACAGCGGGCAGATGACGAAGGAGCCGCTCGACGGCGGCCCGGATCACGACAACCTCTTCCACCCGGTCGACGGTGACGAGGATCGCGGGGCGCACGGGCCGTTCGACGACGAGGCGCACGAGCACAGCCTCCAGACGAGCCTGTCGAAGCACCGCCGGCTCGCGGGCTCCGTCGCCGCTGGAGTCGGCGCTGCCGCGACCGGCGCCGCGCTGCTCCGCAAGCGCTAGTCAGGCAACCGCGCGCCGCAGCTCGGCGGCCGCGGGACCGAAGCGGTCAGGGTGCTCCTCCTCGAGCACGGCAACGAGGGCGCGCAGCTCCCCCTGCCCAAGGGTCACCTGCCCCGAGCCGAGCGCTCGGTTGAGGCGGAGCGAGAGATCGCGATGGCGCTCGGAGACGCCGGCGCGGGCAGCGGCCGCGGCGGCGATCGCGCTCACGACGTCGCGGGCAACCGCCACGACCTTGCCGTCCAGGCTGATCTCGATCGCCTCTTCCATGCCTCCTACCTATGACCCTGGCCGCCAGCCATGCAAACCTAGGTACGAGGGCTGAAGGCGTACACCTTTCCCCACCCGACGAGGTAGAGCCTCTTTCCATCGGTCACGACGGGAGTGAAAGCGCCGTCCGGATACGTCCAGACCTGCTTCCCCGTGAGCGCGTCGACGCCGTACGTGCGGCGCTTGAGCGTGGCGAAGTAGACGATTCCGTCGACGACCGTCGCCGAGCCCGAGATCGGGCCGTTCGCGGGGAACTGCCAGAGCAGCTTGCCCGTCGCGGCGTCGAAGGAGTAGAAGGTACGGTCGTACGAGCCAACGAAGATGCGGTTGTGCCAGACGGCCGGCGAGCCGTAGACGAACCCGCCGGTCTTGTACGACCAGCGGAGCTTCCCGCTCTGCTCGCCGAAGGAGTAAACGTGTCCGTCCGTCGAGCCGAGGTAGACCCGCGAGTAGGCGACGGACGGGGTCGAGTAAAACTGGCCGTGGTTGCCGAGCCAGTCGCGGTTCGACTCGGCGCGCCAGACCGGCTTGCCGTCGCTCGCGTGCAGCGCGTAGAGACGACCGTCGTAGGCGCCGAAGAAGACGCGTCCGCGGTCGTACGCGATCGCTCCCTTCACGTCCCCGCCCGCGTGGAACTTCCACAGCGTATGGCCGTTGAGGCCTCGCAGGCAGTAGACGTCCCCGCTGTAGTCCCCGATGTAGACCCGGTTGCCGACGATGATCGGTGACGTTTCCGTCGCGCCGAGGTTCCTGCTCCAGCGAACGCTGTGTGAGCGCCCGGCCGCGACGACGAGGATCTTGCCGTCTCCCTGCTGGGCGGAGCCTCTCCCGCACGGCACCTTGTTGAGGAACGTCTCGAAGACCGAGCCGCGCCCCAGCCGATTCACCGCGGGGCCTGCCGCCTCGCAGCGGCCCACGTGGACAGTCCAGAGCCGGCGCCCGGTCCGCGTGGATACGGCGATCAGGTTCCCGTTGAGGCTCGCGTAGTAGAGGTAGCCGAAGGCGACCGCCGGCGGAAACTCGATCAGTGACGTGCCGCCGGTGACCCAGTCGCGCCGGAACGGTGGCCGGAGCTTCCCGACGCCGACGTGGAGATGCTGGGGCACGCCGCCGAACATCGGCGAGACGAGCGAAGTCTCGCTCGGGTGCGGGGGAGCGACAGTTCGGGTCGGTTCGAACTCGGTCGACGTCCCTCTCGCGCTGCCCCCGTACCGGTTTGTCGACTCGTAGTAGGCGGCCGCGATGCCGACGACGAGGATCAGGACGCCGGCGACTACGAGGAGGCGGCGCATCCGCCGGATGATGCCTGCACGGTAGGTTCGCGCCGTGGAAGATCTGCTCCTGACCTGGTTCGCCGAGCACGGCCGCGACCTTCCGTGGCGGAGGACGCGTGACCCGTACGCGATCCTCGTCAGCGAGGTCATGTCGCAGCAGACGCAGGTCGAGCGTGTCGTGCCACGCTGGCAGCGCTGGCTCGAGCTCTGGCCGACAGCCGAGGCGCTCTCCGCGGCGTCCGCCGCCGACGTGATCCGCGAGTGGCAGGGACTCGGGTACAACCGGCGCGCCCTCTCGCTCCACCGCGCCGCGCAACAGGTAGCGGCTCACGGCTGGCCGGACGACTTGACCGAACTGCCCGGCGTCGGCCGCTACACCGCGGACGCGGTGGCGTCCTTCGCCTTCGGGCGGCCGGTGCTCCCCGTCGACATCAACGTTCGCCGAGTCTCGGAGCGGACGGGCCACAAGTTCTCTCCTGCCGCCGGCCAGGCGCTGATGGACCTCGGCAAGAAGGTCTGCCTCGCCCGCATCCCTCGCTGCGGCGCCTGCCCGCTCGCCGCCTCGTGCCCGTCGCGCGGCCGCCGCTTCGAGCCGGCCCGTCGGCAGGGTCCGTTCGAGGGGTCGTTCCGACAGCGGCGGGCGGCAGCGCTCCGCGCCGTCGTCACCGGCTCGCAGCCACAGGACGCGGAGGCTGTCGCCTCGCTTGCGCGCGACGGGCTCGTCCAGACGGACGGAGAAGCCGTATCCCTCCCCGACTAGCGGGGTACCATCCGCCCGATGCTCGCCACGGACATCCCGATCCTGCTGATCCCGCTCTGGATCTTGCTGGGGCTGGTCGTGCTGCTCGGCATCCTCGCGCTGCTCGGGCGCATCCAGGGCGGCCGCTACCTCAAGCCGCTGTTCGGGCTGATGGCCAGGGTGCCGTTCCTCAAGCGGCAGATGGAGAAGGCGTCGAAGGCGGCGATCGAGCGCACCAATCCCGAGCTCGCGAGCGCGATGCGCAAGCTCGAGCCGCACGCCAAGCAGCTCCACGATCCCCAGCAAGCCCAGAAGGCGATGTCGCGCCTTACGCGCGAGGAGCGCGCCGCGCTGCTCGAGATGCAGGAGCAGCAGGGCGGGATCGAGCCCGAGGCGATGAACCGCCAGATGCGCCGGCGACTCGAGAAGCAGCAGAAGCGCCGCTGACACCTCGGAAACGCTTCGCGTTTCCGAGGTCTGAAAGGAACTGCGCCACCGGGAGAGCGCGGTCTCCCGGTGGCTCCGTGCTGAGAGCACACTGGGCTGGGGAGGGTTCTAGGCGTGGTTCCGTCGCGCGCGGACGGGCTGCGCGCGTCCGCCCGCTACTCCGCGGCGGCGTAACGCACCGTTACCCCGCCGCCTGCACGCCAAGAGGCTCGGAACGCTCAAACCATCGGAGCGTCACAGGCCGGAGGCTAAGACAGCCGCGCAAGCGGCGACTTAGCCGCAGGCCGCACCGCGCTCGCGCCTGCCTCCGCCGCGCGCGAGCGTCCAACAGCAGACCCCGCCCAGGGGATCGACCAAACAGAAACACACGAAGCGGGCCGGAAACCCCGCTTTTCGGCCCGCGTAGTTCCTTCTCACCCCGGGCGAAGAGCGCAGCTCTTCGCCCGCTGCTAGAAGGCGTGTCGAACCCAGATGTTGGGCTCGACGTAGACGCCGCGGCCGTTCTTGAAGTGCACCGGAACGAGGGCTCCGGGCACGACGTAGTTGCCGTCCTCCGGGAAGACCATCCCTGTCCACTCCTCCCAGTCGGCTCGCGTGCCCGAGATCGTCATCGAGCGCGGCGCCATCGCCACGAGCTCGCCGCCGAGTCGCTCGTGCGTGCGTAGCCACGGGTCGTACGGGAGGCCGTCGCCGCGCCGCCAGCCCGCGTACCGGTCGATCGCGACGAGCGGGTAGCGGTCCTTCCACGTCGGGCGCACCGGCGCCACGAGCGCGTCGAGCCCGTGGCCCGCGCCGACCGCGGCAAGCCGCCGCAGGATCGTCTCGGCGATGCCGAAACCGCGGTACTCCGGGACGACGCCCGCCACGATGGCGCACAGCGTCGTCGGCGTCCCCTCGACGCCGTCGGTCAGGGCCCAGTCGATGCCGCGCGGGGACGGGCTCCCGTTCCACTCGACCGGGACGCTGCACGCGTAGGCGACCGTCGCGCGCCGCCCGGCCTCGCGATCGACGGCCCAGAGCTGGAAGTCGGGGTACTGGTCGTAGAGCTGCGGCCAGAAGGACTGCACCACGGGGTCATGCGCCATGAAGGCTGGCCAGATATCCGGGAACGTCCCGCGGAGCTTCGGGTGCTCCGCGTGGGTGACGAGCGCGAGCTTCACCGGACGAGGAGGGCCACGGCCTGGGCGGCGAGGCCTTCGCCGCGGCCGGCGAAGCCGAGGCCGTCGGTCGTGGTGGCCCGGACGGCGACGAGCTCCGGGTCGACGCCGAGCGCCGCCGCAAGACGGCGCCGCATCTCGTCCCGGTGCGGCGCGAGACGCGGCTGTTCGCCCACGAGGACGACGTCCGCGTTTGCCAGGTGCCAGCCCCGCGCCCGGACCTGCTCCCAGGCCCGCGTCAGCAGCTCGAGCGAGTCCGCGCCCGCGAGAGCGGGGTCGCCGGAGGGAAAGAGCGCACCGATGTCCTCCAGCCCGGCGGCACCAAGGACTGCGTCGGTGAGCGCGTGTGCGAGGACGTCGCCGTCCGAGTGGCCCGCAAGCCCGCGCGGGTAATCGATCGTGACGCCCCCCAGCACGAGCGGCATGCCCTCCTCCAACGCGTGTGCGTCGAAGCCGGTGCCGACGCGGTACTCAGACACGCTCGAGAGCCTCCGGCAGCTCGACGAGGGAGTCGATCGTGACCGTCCCGGCGGGCGACTCGACCCCAGCGTGAGCGCCGCGCCGGATTCGTACGGCGCGCAGGCCGGTGGCGAGTGCCGGGACGACGTCGTTGTCCACCCTGTCGCCGACATAGAGGATCCGACCGGCGGGAGCTCCTGCCTCTTCGATGATGCGCTCGAAGAAGCCCGCTGCCGGCTTCTCGACCCCCCACCGCTCCGACGAGCCGACGAAGTCCACGTGCCTCCGCAGGAATACCTCGTGCACGGCGCGCATGTTGCCCGCAGCGCCCAGGTGAAGGCCGCGGGCGCGGAGGGCGGCGAGGCAGGGAAGCGCGTCGGCGTGCAGGTCGCGGTCCTCGAAGGCTGGCGGAGCGTTTACCCCATCCGCCTCCCACCTCTCGTAGGTGGTGGCCTCGTCCACGAGCGTCTCACCGACGTCGAAGACCACGACGCTCAGCGCCATCCCGCCACCGTTTCCAGATCGGCCACGGAGGTCACCTTGAGCAGCCGCGGATCCCCCTCCACGACCTTGACGCGCCCACCGGCCGCCTCCACGAGACCCGCGCAATCCGTCGCTTGTAACACAGTGTTACTTGCAAGGGCATGTCGGAACCGGTCGGCTGCGAAGGCCTGAGGGGTTTGCACCGCCCAGAGCCCGTCCCGCGACACCGTCTCCTCCACGCCGCCGTCGGAGCCGACGCGCTTCAGCGTGTCGCCGACAGGAAGGCCGGGGACCACACCGTCCCAGCCCTCGGACAATGGCGCAAGCACCCGCTCGACCATCTCGTCCGACACCAGCGGCCGCGCGGCGTCGTGCACGAGGACGACGAGCGCGTCGGCGGGAACCTCGGCGAGGCCCGCTCGCACTGAGTCGCTTCTCGTCTCGCGGCCTGCCACGCACGCGTGCACCTTGCCGCAGCCTTCCTCCTCCGCCACGAGGCTCGCAGGCTCCTCCCACTCGGGGGGCGCGACGAGGACGATGCCGTCCACCCAGGGACACGCCTCGAGCCGGCGCAGCGGCTCGGCGAGCAGCGGCTCGTCGCCGAGGTTCGCGAACGCCTTCGGCCGGTCCAGCCCGAGCCGTTCCCCCCGCCCCGCGGCGACGAGGATGGCCCAGACGGACATGTCCCGAAGGAGCCGGTCGCGCTAGGCGGTCGCGGCCGCTGCGGCCTTCTTCTTCGCCGCAGGCTTCTTCTTGGGCGGGCTGTCGGAGGCGAGAACCTCCTCGAGCCACTCCGCGCAGGTGTCCTCGTCCATGTCCTTCGCATACATCAGCTCGGACGCGAGGATCTTCTTCGCCTTCACGAACATCTGCTTCTCGCCGGTCGAGAGGCCCTTCTCCCGGTCCCGGAGCGCCAGGTTCCGGACGACCTCGGCGAGCTCGAGGATGTCGCCGGTCTTCATCTTGTCGCGGTTGTGCTTGAAGCGCCGGTTCCAGTTCTTCGGCATCTCCGTCGAGACGCCCGTGAGCGCCTTGAGGACGACTCCGACTTCCTTCTCGCCGATGACGCGCCGAAGACCGACCTTCTCGGCGTTCTCGGACGGGACCTGCACCGTCATGTCGTTGTGCAGGATCTTGATCGTCAGGTACTCGCGCTGCTCTCCGAGGACCTCGCGCCTCTCCTTCTTGACGACCGTCCCCGCCCCGTGGTGGGGATAGACCACCTTGTCGCCGACGTCGTACAAGCGAACCTCCCCTGGCTTCAAGCCACTCTTTCGTGAAGAAAGCCGGCACGCACTCCTGCGCCGGCCACAGGTCACGAGTGTAGCAGAAACGGCGTGGCTAAGCCAAATCTGCGCTCTCAGAGCTGCAGATAGCGATCCACGATGTTGTGCTCCTGCAGCCGCCGCAGTCCCTCGCGGATCTCGCGGGCACGCACGGTCCCGACTCCCTCGACCGACTCGAGCTCCCGCTGGGAGGCCCGGACGACTGCGTCGAGGCTTCCCAGGTCTGCCACCACCCGCCGGACGAGCGGCTCCGGGAGCCGAGGGATGTGGGAGAGGGTGCGGTAACCGCGCGGTGCGACGGTCTGGTCGAGCGGATTGACGCCGCGGTCGTACCCGAGCACCTCGGCGAGCCGGCCGAACTCGAGCAGCTCCTGGTACGAGAGCGCCGCCAGCTGGGCGAGCGCATCTGTCCCTTCATCGCCCGCGCCGAGAACGTTGTAGTCGCGGACGATCGCGTCACGCTCTCTCGGCACGTCGCCGACGAGCTCTTCGAGCTGGAGCCTGATCATCCGGCCTTCGCTGCCCAGCTCGACGCAGTCGCGGGTGATTCGCTGGGCCATGCGCGACGTCATCTCTGCGCGCTGGAGCACGACGAGCACGTCGTCGAGCACGACGGCGTTCTGGAACTCGAGCGCGGTCAGGCGCGTCAACACCTGCTCGAGCCGCTGGCGGTACGTGTCGAGCGTCCCGAGGGCCTGGTTCGTCTTCGCGAGCACGTCGGCCACCGGGTCGAGCTGGTACCGCGCCGGACCGACGAAGATCGTGACCGTCTCCCGCTGTTGCGACACGGAGACGACGAGAGCGCCGGTCTGCTTCGCGACGCGTTCGGCCGTGCGATGGCGCGTGCCCGTCTCGTTGGAGGGAATCGTCGGGTCCGGCATCAGCTGGACGTTGGCCCACGCGAGCCGCTTCACCGCCGCGTCGACGATGATCGCGCCGTCCATCTTGGCGAGCTCGTAGAGGAGCTGCGGCCGGAACGGCGCGTCGAGCCGGATGCCGCCGGAGTAGAGGAACGAAAGCTCGTTCGGGTCGCCCACGACGATGAGCGCGCCCTCGTGGGAGCGGATCACGTCGTCGACGGCCTCGCGGAGCCCCGTGCCGGGCGCGATCTTGGCGATCGCGGCTAGAAGCTCCGGATTCTTCCGGCGCGGGTCCTCCTCCGAAGGGATGCGCGTGAAGCCGAGATCGCCCAGGCGATGGTCGGGCTTGCGCTCAGTCGTCTCTTTCGGATCGATCGCCATCCAGCCCTGCCTTGATCGCCTGCCGCAATGTCTCTGCGGACTCGACCGCGATTTTGCCAGTCGCGCCAGCGGCGCCGGAGGCGCCGCGATCTGTCGGCCCGGCGTCATCGGCTTTGCCGGTGGCGCTTGCAGGCAACGTGCCGGCCGGGGCGACGACGGCCGAGAGGCCGAGCTTCCCGCACTCCTCCAGCCGCCGTTCGGCCTGAGCCGCGGGTCGCAGCCGGCCGGTGAGCCCGATCTCCCCGAACGCCGCGACGCCGCTCTTCACCGGCACGCGCCGGGCAGCGGACGCGATGGCGAGCGCCACGGCTAAGTCGGCGCCCGGCTCGTCGATGCGGACACCGCCGGCGACGTTGACGAAGACGTCAGCCTGGCCGAGTGCCACCTTCGCGTGCCGCGAGAGGACGGCGACGATCATGGCGAGCCGTTTCGGGTCGATGCCCGTGGCCACGCGCCGCGGCATGGCGAGCTCGCTCTGGGCGACGAGTGCCTGGATTTCGAGCAGGATCGGCCGCGTCCCCTCGAGCGCGCACGCGACCGCGGCTCCCGGCTCGCCCGGGACGGTGCGGCCGAAGACCTCGGACGGATCGGGCACCCCGACGAGGCCGACTCCGGTCATCTCGAAGACGCCGAGCTCGTTCGTCGAGCCGAAGCGGTTCTTCACGGCGCGCAACACGCGGTGGGCGTGGTAGCGGTCGCCCTCGAACTGCAGCACGCAATCGACGAGATGCTCGAGCACACGCGGCCCCGCCACGGAACCGTCCTTCGTCACGTGCCCGACGAGAATCGTCGCCACCCCGCATTCCTTCGCCACACGCAGCAGCCGCCCGGCAGCCTCGCGCACCTGAGCGACCGAGCCCGGCGCTGACCCGAGCTCCGAGGCGTAGAGCGTCTGCACAGAGTCGATCACGCAGACGTCGGGCCGCTCGGCCTGGAGCGTCTGGGAGACCGTCTCGAGCTCGGTCTCCGCGAGAATCTCCACCGCCTCGGCGCCGCCGAGCCGCTCGGCACGCAACTTGACCTGCGCGACCGACTCCTCGCCGGTGACGAGCAGCGCCCGCCGGTCTCGCGAGATGGCCGCGAGAGCCGTCAGCAGCAGCGTCGACTTGCCCACTCCCGGCTCGCCGCCGAGCAGGACGAGCGAGCCCGGGACGAGCCCGCCGCCGAGCACGCGGTCGAGCTCCGGCACCCCGGTCGAGATCCGCGCCGCTTCGGCAGCCTCGACGTCGACGAGTCGCAACAGCGGCTTCGGCGGCGCCTGGGACTGGGCGACCTGCCCGACGACCTCCTCGACGAGCGTCCCGAACGCGGAGCAGCCGGGACACTTGCCGAACCACCGCCCGGCCGTATAGCCGCACTCGGTGCAGCTGAACTGCACGGCCGCCGTCTTCGCCACGAGTCCACCCTACGGCCGCAACCGGACGCGAATGGTCACAAAGTCCGAGCAGCTTCCTGCCGGAGGCTAAAGCTCGGCGAAGCCGGCTTTAGCCGGAGGCGATCCCGCTCCCGCAGACGCCGCGAAAGCGGCCTCAGC
The DNA here is from genome assembly GCA_046731605.1 of Actinomycetota bacterium. Taxonomy (GTDB): domain Bacteria; phylum Actinomycetota; class Thermoleophilia; order Gaiellales; family Gaiellaceae; genus Palsa-739. Next base: position 12,299 of record JBKPLL010000013.1, read on the forward strand.
GGGCGGTTAACGAGCCCGCAGCACGCAGCGTGCCCGGGACCGCGTCTCGGGCGCGCGAAGTTCCTTCGTCTCGGGGGCGAGACCACAGGTCTCGTCCCCGAATACGAAAACGGCCCCGCCGAGTGGGGCCGCTTCCGTTGCTTCGAGGGAGGGACTCGGGAGCCCCCGCCGCATCGGGGCTCATCCGAGGTTGTGCTCTATGCGGAGATCATCCTGCGGCGAGGAGGGTTGATTCGTCCCCTTTCAGGTGGTTCACGGCGTCGCTTCACTGTCAAGCGCATGTAAAAGCCACCCGAGAGGGGCCAGCAAACGGTCGCGGGGGCGGCTCGCGGCCGCCCCCGCGCCTATTCCTCTTCGCCTGCCGGCTCTTCGGCGTCGTCGGTCGAGGCTGCGGGCTCCTCGGGCGGTACCGTCACCTTCTCGGGCGTGACCTCGCCCGGGATGAAGGTGATGTCGACCTCGTCGCCCGGCTCGCCGTCCTCGTTGCGCGTGCGGCCGACGAGGATCGTGGAGCCCGGCTCGAGCTCGCGCCCGAGCACGAAGTCCGCGAGCGGATCCTCGATCTCCCGCTGGATCGCGCGGCGCAGCGGCCGGGCGCCCATCGCGGGGTCGTAGCCCTTGTCGACGAGCAGTTCCTTCGCGTCCTCGGTGAGCTCGATCGAGACGTCGTGCGTCGCCATCTGCTCGCGCAGGCGCCTGAGCTGGAGGTCGACGATGGACATGATCTCTTCCTTCGAAAGCTTGTGGAAGACGATGATCTCGTCGATCCGGTTGAGCAGCTCGGGTCGGAAGACCTTCTTCAGCTCGCCCATCACGCGGCCCTTCATCTCGTCGTACGAGAGCCCGGACTCGTCGCCGACCGTGAAGCCGAAGCCGGTGTTCTTGGAGATCTGAGCCGCCCCGAGGTTCGAGGTCATGATCACGATCGCGTTCCGGAAGTCGACGCGGCGCCCCTGGGCGTCGGTCAGCTTTCCCTCCTCCAGGATCTGCAGAAGGATGTTGAACACGTCGGGATGCGCCTTCTCGATCTCGTCGAGCAGGAGCACCGAGTACGGCTTGCGGCGCACGGCCTCGGTGAGCTGGCCGCCTTCGTCGTAGCCGATGTAGCCCGGGGGCGACCCGACGAGCCGGGACACGGAGTGCTTCTCCATGTACTCCGACATGTCGACCTGGATCATCGCGTCCTCGTCGCCGAACAGGAACTCGGCCAGGGTGCGCGCGAGCTCGGTCTTGCCGACGCCCGACGGGCCGAGGAAGATGAACGAGCCGGTCGGTCGCTTCGGATCCTTGATGCCCGCGCGGGCACGGCGGATCGACTTCGCGACGGCGACGATCGCCTCTTCCTGGCCGATGACGCGCTTGTGGAGCTCCTCCTCCATGCGGACGAGGCGCGCGGACTCGGCCTCGGTGAGCTTGAAGACGGGGATGCCGGTCCACATCGAGACGATGTCGGCGATCTCCTCCTCACCGACCTGCGGCTGCTCCTCCTGGTTCTCGGAGGTGCGCCACTGCTCCTCGAGCTCCCGCTTCTTCTGGGTGAGCTTCCGCTCCTTGTCGCGGAGGGAGGCGGCCTTCTCGAACTCCTGGTTCTCGATCGACGCTTCCTTCTCCTTGCGCACCCGCTCGATCTCGTCCTCGAGCTCGCGGTAGCGCGGCGGCGCGGACATCGACTTGATGCGGAGCCGCGAGGCGGCCTCGTCGATCAGGTCGATCGCCTTGTCGGGCAGGTGGCGGTCCTGGATGTAGCGGTCGGAGAGCTCGGCAGCGGACTTGAGCGCCTCGTCGGTGATGGTGACGCGGTGGTGCGCCTCGTAGCGGTCGCGCAGGCCGCGCAGGATCTGCACCGAGTCGTCCACCGACGGCTCCTCGACGCGCACCTGCTGGAAGCGGCGCTCGAGAGCGGCGTCGCGCTCCAGATACTTCCGGTACTCGTCGAGCGTGGTGGCGCCGATGGTCTGCAGCTCGCCCCGCGCCAGCGCCGGCTTCAGGATCGAGGCCGCGTCGATCGCTCCCTCGGCCGCGCCCGCGCCGACGAGGTTGTGGAGCTCGTCGATGAACAGGACGATGTCGCCGCGCTGCTGGATCTCCTTCATGACCTTCTTCAGCCGCTCCTCGAACTCGCCGCGGTACTTCGAGCCGGCGACGAGGG